>JAFRQL010000089.1 GCA_017428655.1 Bacillota bacterium
GCCGCGATCGAAAAACATCATGAAGAGCGCTATCGCGCACTGCTGAAAAATGTGGAGATGCAGCAAGTCTTTGCCAAGAGTGAGGTCAAGGTCTGGGAGTGCCGCAACTGCGGACACATCGTCGTCGGCACCAAGGCCCCCGAGGTCTGCCCGACCTGCAACCATCCCCAGGCATACTTCGAAGTCAGCGAAGAGAATTACTAGTCCTCTTTTCGCAGGCTCTGCCTTATAACGACTAAAAAATGCCGGTCCCCGCGGGGACCGGCATAGTTATGCCTTTTGGGGCAGCCGCGGCCCTTTAGCCTCTGGCTTCCAGCTCCTTGAGGTATACGCCCAGCTCCATCTCGAGGCCGATGATCAGGCTGTTCAGGTCCAGCTTCATGAGGCCGTTGTGGTGGGGCGCAGGATCCGGATTGGTCTTGGGATCGTTCATGCCGATGTTGAAGTAAGCGCCGGGCTTCTTCTCCATGAAGTAGGAGAAGTCCTCGCCGCCGAGCCCCGGAGGAGTGGTCTTCCAGCCGTAGCCCAGCTCGTCAGCCGCGCTCCTTGCGATGAGAGCCTCTCTCTCGTGGTTGAAGTTGGAATGATATCCGATCTCGCAGTTGAATTCCGCGGTCAGGCCCTGGGCCTCGCAGATGCCCTTGGCCAGCTTCTCCATCTTTTCGAGGAGCTCTACGGTGAGCTGGTGGTTGAAGGTCCTGAGGTTTCCGCCGAACACGACCTCGCTGTCGATGATGTTTGGATAGTTGCCGCCCAGGTTCTTGAAGTAGGCGACGGTGAGGACCGCCTGCTCCAGGGGGCTCGCCTTCTCGGCCAGCACCTGGTTTATGGCCAGGGCCGCCATGCAGGCCGCGGGGACCGGGTTCAGGGCGTTGTGGGGAGAGCTTCCGTGGCCTCCCTTGCCGTGGACCTTCACCTGGTATACGGCGATGTCCGCGGAGGTGGGACCGATGTTGATGGTGATCTCTCCGCTGTTGTTGGCTCCTCCGCTGTGGAACCCGTAGACCACGTCGCAGTCGTCGACGGCGCCGTCCCTTACCATGGCAAGGGCGCCTCCGGGCAGCTTTTCTTCAGCGGCCTGGAAGAGGAACTTGACCCTTCCTCTGACCAGGTCCTTGTGCTCGGAAAGGAGCTTGGCGAAGCAGAGCAGGGTGGCGCAGTGGCAGTCGTGGCCGCAGGCGTGCATGACCCCGTCGATCTGGGAGGCGTAGGGAAGTCCGGTGCACTCCTGGACCGGAAGGGCGTCGATGTCAGCCCTGAATCCCACCGTCGGGCCGGGCTGGTCTCCGTCGAGGATGCCCACCACGCTGGTGCCGGTGATCCCGTCCATGACGGGGACGCCGCACTCCGCCAGGAAGGCCTTGATGAAGGCGCTGGTCTCATTCTCCTCGAAGGAGAGCTCCGGGTGCATGTGCAGCTGCTTGTAGAGCTCGATCTGAAGGTCCTTGTACTCGCCGCAGAGGGCTTTTACCATGTCTTTCATTGGCAATGATCCTTTCTGTATATAATAAAATAATCAAAACTCATTTTAACTGATTCTACCATATCGATTTTGCTAATGAAAGTGGTATATGCCGGCACTTTTAGGAAGTCCTCCATGCATCACTGTGATACCATTTACCAGGATATAAACATGAAAAGATCTGCTGCTGTCCTGCTGTGCATAATATTATTCGCTGCATCCTTCGGGAACACTGAAGTGCATGCCTTCACTCCGGGACTTGAGAATTTCATATTTGTCCGCTCTTATGACGAAAGATTTGCGGATGTGAGCGAAAACGACTGGTTCTACAGTCCTGTGGCCTTTGCCTACCGCACTGGTCTGGTCAGCGGGAGCGGACCGTCCTCGTTTTCTCCCGGCGGAAATGTCACCATTGCCGAATCGGTAGCCTTCGCCTGCAGGCTTGAGAAGATCTACAATACCGGTTGGGGAGCGTTTGAAGAGGGGACGCCGTGGTATGAGGTCTATGTAAGATATGCCGCAGATCACGGGATAAAGTGCAGTTTCGAAGACTTTTCACGGCCAGCTTCACGCGCGGAGTTTGCCTATATCATGAGCAGCGCGCTTCCATCTGAGGCATTCGCTCCGCTTATGGATCTCCCGTATGGGAGCATTTATGATATTCCTGCCGGATCGTACTACGAGGCTGATGCATATAAACTGTACAGAGCAGGGATCCTTGAAGGCTCCGATGACAGAGGAGGCTTTTATCCGGACAGCTTTATCAAAAGATCCGAGGCCGCGGCGGTGATCTCCCGGATCGCAAGCGTAGATCTGAGAAGCGTTGCGAAGCTCCAGTATTACGCCCGCGAAGGAAGATTGGACAGCGGCAGGTCGTATTCTCTGTCCGGGCTTCCCGAATATGCCGGTTTTCCTTATGTTTTCGTCAACGGCAATGTTCCTTCCTTCGATCTGCCATCCGGAGACGTTTACTCCTGGGAATCGTATGGGGCGCTTGACGAACTGGGACGCTGCACCGGTGCATCTGCCTGTGTCGGGAAAGATCTTATGCCGTCTCAGCCAAGAGGATCTATCGGGATGGTCAGGCCGACGGGATGGCAGACCGTGAGATATGACGGACTGATCGACGGTAATTATCTGTACAACCGCTGCCATCTGATAGCCTACCAGCTCACCGGGGAAAATGCCAATGAGAGGAACCTGATCACCGGGACCAGGTATTTGAACATAAACGGTATGCAGATCTTTGAGGAAAAGGTCGCGTCATATGTGAAAGCGACAGGAAATCACGTCCTTTACAGATCGGTACCGGTCTTTGCCGGCAACGAGCTGGTCGCAAGAGGGGTGCATCTCGAAGGGCTCTCAATAGAGGACGGAGGATCGGGACTTTGCTTCAACGTTTTCCTCTTTAATGTCCAGCCGGGTATCGAGATCGATTATAAGGATGGAACGAGTTCAAAGGATGAGGGGTATTCTCCATCTAAATAGCAATATAGATGATTTGCGATAAAGACATATAATAGAATGAGATTGCTTTGAAAATAGGAAGTGTGAGCATGACTAGAAAAAGAATATTTGAAATAGTTGAAGTCTCAGCAGATAACGATAAGCTAAGCTACGCATACGATATGATGATGCTCTGTTCGATCATCATTAGCATCATCCCGCTGGCATTTAAGCATACTATTCCTTTGTTCCACTATACTGATGTTATTACTGCCGTGGTATTTATAGCGGATTATCTGTTGCGATGGTTAACTGCTGACTTTAAACTTAAAGAAAGGTCTGTCTTTGTTTTTATCAAATACATTTTTACCCCATGGGCGATCATAGATCTGTTGTCGATCCTTCCGTCATTAACGCTTTTGAACAGTGGCTTTAAACTGTTCCGATTGTTTAGGGTCTTCAGGACTCTTCGAGTCATCAGGACATTCAGGGTCTTTCGAGTTTTCAAAGCATTACGGTATTCGAAGAGCATCAGCATTATAGCAAATGTTATACGCAGTTCAAAAGATGCTTTGCTCGCAGTCTGTACCCTTGCATTAGGTTACATTTTGATCTCTGCACTTGTGATATTTAATGTTGAGACTGACTCCTTCAATACTTTCTTTGATGCAGTATACTGGGCAACGGTCTCGCTGACAACTGTCGGATATGGTGATATCTACCCGGTAACGACTGCAGGAAGAATAATCACCATGATCTCATCGATGTTCGGCATAGCTATCGTAGCTCTCCCCGCCGGCATTATAACAGCAGGGTATATGGATGCTATAAATGCCAACAAGGGTGAGGATGATGTAACAGACCCCAAGAATGATTAATAAACAAAAGAGGGCGGTCAGCCCTCTTTTGCTATCTTGGATAATTTTTATAATCATTAATAGTCAGGATCTTAATAAGGATCAAGATCTATGGCTCGCAGATCTTGCAGGGCACATAGCCTGCGTTGATGATCTCTTCCCTTGAACCTGTGTATTCCTGCTTATTATTCTCACTCATTTTGTGTACAGAGGAGCAGTCCGAATAGTGGAATTTTTTCGTTTTGGTGTTCAGAATATATGTTATCCCTTGCTGGCCTTCTGTTAGGTGACTCCTGTCCCAATGGCTTTCGTTATTAGGCGGGACAGCATGAAAGGGATCCAGGACTGCATCCCTAGGGATATATGTCTGATCTACGTGACTCTCTTCTTTTTTTGAATTATCGGGTTGTGCGTTTACAGGTTCCTGTTCCGTGATCTGTTCAGAATTATTAGTCTTATTTATAGTGTTATACTTATACAAATATTGAACTACATTTCCACGGGAGCAGTATCCGTTGATATCATATGTTCCCGTATAGCTGCCATCGAGGAGACCGTTTGTATATGCCCAGTTATATGCATCCGAATACCATGTGCCCTGACCGGTCTTGTTCGGTTCTCCCATGGCGCGGTATATAAAGGCCAGTATGTGGCTGTTTTTGCATGTATCGGAGGGGCTGAACGTGTTAGAACTCGTGCCGTCGGTGATGCCGTTCTCGACCGCCCAGAGGACAGGCTTGTAGTAGTAATCCGTGGTCTTCACGTCGGTGAAGGGATTGGTGGTGGTCACGGGCTCGGGCTCTCCCATGGATCTCCACAGGAAGGTCACCACCTGGCCGCGGGTGCAGGTCCTCATGGGGCTGAAGGTGGTCTTGGAGGTGCCGTCGGTGATCTGGGGGCAGGAGTTGTAGGCCCAGTAGACCGCACTCCTGAAGTAGTCGGTGCCAGTGACGTCGGTGAAGGGGATGCCTCCAACGGCGTCGAACATGTGGGCCAGATAGACCTCCTTGTCGGACCTGAAGAACTTTCCGAAGTAGGTCTCAGGCTCCATGCCGTTGATGTAGCCCTCGGTCAGGGGGCTGAAGCCGTAGCCGTTGGCGGGATAGAGGAAGACGTCCGGGGAATAGAAGGTCCCGACCGCGAAGGCCTCGCCCTCCTTGACCTCGGTCCACTTGTTTGAATTGCGATTCTTGGAGCCGCACTTGTACCAGATGACGGTGGACCTGCTCATGTCCAGGGCCCCTTCGGGGACGGTGGTCACCGACCAGGTCATGTCCTTGGCGGTCTTGCCCGCTTCAGGCTCATCGATGGTGAAGAAGACCTTCTCGATCATGGTCTTTTCAGTCACCTCGCCCTCCAGGGGGCCGAAGGCACCGCTGATGTAGATGCAGTTGTCGGAGTTTCTGACGGGGCCGTACTCGGTGATGGAGGGGCTGCCGTTGCAGGTGCCGGTGACGGCCTGGCTGATGGTGTATCCGCTGCGGGTGAAGACGAAATAGTCGATGGAATAGGACTCGCCGGTCTGGAACACGTCGGTGTCGCTCATCCTGTCCCAGGTGCCCGCGGCGTTCTTCATGAACCATTTGACGGTGGCTTCTTCGGTCTTGAGACCTCCGATGCCGTCGTCAGCGGTGACCTTTACGGTCTGGGGGGTGCTGACTCCGCCGATGATCTCGCCGACGGTGAGGTCGACGTGTTCGATCTCGGACTGGGACGTCCCCTCGAGCCAGCCGGAGATGACCGCGGTATACGGGCTGTCAGCGGCGAACAGGTCTGCCCTGATGGACTGGCTGCCGGTGCCGGTCACGGCATAGTGGCGCTCTTCCACGTTGTCCACCGAGCGGATGCCGCCGGGAAAGCGCAGCTCCACCCGAAGGACGCCCAGCTCCGCCAGGCCCTCGTCCGCTGCGGACCCGCTGCCGTACTCCCTTACGGCCTGGGCCTTGGACGGGATCTCAAATTCGAAGGAGGCGTACTGCCTGCCGCCGTCGGTCCTGATGGTCAGGGAGACCCCCTCGGTCTTGTCGATGGTCTTCTGCAAATCGTCGTAGGACTCGAAGTGGGTCACCTCGGGGGCGATGCCCCAGTACTTCTCGCCGTTGATCTCGACCCAGTCGGGAGTGCGGCCGGACTCGGTCTGAGGCTTGAAATACTCCTGAGGAGTGGTCTGCTGATCCTCGGTCAGGTAGGTCTCGGAAATGTACCTTGCCTGGGAATACTGGACCGTGCCGTCGTCCTGGAAGCTGACCTCCATGGTCTGGGCGGCGCAGCCCGAGAGCAGTCCGGCGGCCATAACAAGGGCCAGCAGGACCGCAATGAATTTAGTTTTCTTTTTCATCTCGTTTACCCCTTTTTATATCAAGTCATATAAACGGACATATATTTCTATCATTACAATAAAACAAAAGGCCTGAGAACTCAAGCCTTTTGAGATTACATGTTGGTTACGGATGGCCGCTGAGGCCTTATTTTCAGCCCGCCGGACCGCGCCGGCAGAAGACCGCGCCGGGCTTTGGCTGCCTGTCCTTTTCCTTAATCCATCAGAAGGTACAGGAACTGGACCACGTTCTTTCTCGGGCAGTCGCCGCTGATATTGGCCTTGCCGACGCCGGTGCTGTTTAAGATGTTTCTTTCACCTGCCCAGCTCAGAGGCTCTTCCCACCACTGGCCGCCGGTGGAGTCCTTCTCGCCCGCCGCTCTGTAGATGAAGGTCAGGATGTGGGAGTTCTTACAGGTGACGGCCGGGCTGAAGGTAGTAGCGCTTGTGCCGTCGGTGATGCCCTTTTCGATCGCCCAGAGCACCGGCTTGTAGAACCAGTCGCTCTCCTTGACGTCGGCGAAGGGGTTCTTGGAGGTCTTGGGCTCGGGGCAACCGGCGGCTCTCCAGAGGAAGGTCACCACCTGGCCGCGGGTGCAGGTCTTTTCGGGGCTGAAGGTGGTGTCGGATGTCCCGTCGGTGATCTGTGGCTCGTTGTTGAAAGCCCAGGCGACGGCCTCCTCATAGTAGGCGCCTTTGGGAACGTCGGTAAAGGGGGTTTCGGTCTTTTCAACAGTTCCGCCCAGCTTTCCGAAGCTGTGGAATACGGTCATGTCACCGCTTTGGAAAAGCTCCATGGCGATCTGGTTCGTCAGACTGTCGTTTATATACGCCCTGGTCTTTCCGCTGACGGCGTATCCACTGCCCGGCAAGATCGTCGCGCTGTAAGCGTAATACTTTCCCGTCTCGAACCTTTCGCTCGCGCCCATCACAGTCCAGTCTTCGGGATCCGTGCTGTCCACAGGACATCTGAGCCATGCGTCTTTTTTGACCACGACGCTGTTCTCGGATCCGTCGCCGTAAACAGCGTTCGGGCACGCGGGCTTCTCGCCGGCTTTGGGAACCTCAAGCTCTATCTCGACCTTGCTCACCGGCTTGCCGGGCGCATTCTCAAGCTTTCCGAAGTCGTGGAAGACATCTGCCCTGTTGGTACCGCTCGCCAGTTCCATCGCCTTCTGGTTGGTCTTTTCGCCGTTTATATACGCTTCGGTAAGATCCGGATCGAAGACATAGGGACTCTGGGCATCGATGCCGATGTGCAGGGCGTAGCTCTTGCCTTCCTCGAAGACCCCGCCGCTTTCCAACGGATCCCATGCCATAATGTCCCACGCCGCAGACTCATGGGCGCAGACCATCCATACATTTCTGCCGATCTTTATGCCGGTCTTTCCGCCATCCACCAGTATGCTCTCGGGCGCCTTTATCTCGGCGCCGACCGCGGGAGGATCCACCTCTATATCGATCTCCTTCAGGAGCTTTTTCTCTTCGAGCTTGCCGAAGCAGTGGAATACGTTGGCCGTATGCTCATCCTCATAAAGGGGGATCGCCGTCTGGTCGGTCCTTCTGCCGTTCACCTCGGCGGTCACGCCTTCTCCGAAAGTAAATTCGTAGTCCCAGATATCCGACTTCACCGTCATCAGAACAGCGTAATAATAGCCCGGTTCAAACACCGCGGCCGGACCTTCGAATACCGGAAGCTTAGAGTATCCCTCGCCGGAGTACTCATATGACCAGCCGGCGATCTCCTCCCAGCCGTCCAAAGATGTGTTCGGCGACTTGCTTCTCAGCCAGTACACGCTGCACGGCATGACAGAAAACTCTTCATCACCTCCGTCGCCGGCAGTCAGATCGCGGGGCTCTCCGGGCTCTGAGCCGATCTCGGGCTCATCGATGTCGAAGAAAAGATCGTATATGACGGGAGCAGGCTTTCTGTAAAGCCCGTATATGGTGTACGTGTACGACTCGGACTTGCAGGGCAGGGTCACGACTATATTTTTGTCGCCGACCTTTCCCTTGTCGAATTCTATGTCCGGATCGGAGGGATCGTACCAGCCGTAGGGGCACGAAAGCTTCAGCCTGCAGATGGCCAATTCTTCGTACTCTTCATATTCGGACGGATCCGTGCCGCTGACATTGATACTGGCGGGATCGACCGTGACGGTCAGCTTTAAACTGTATTCCCGGCCTTTTTTTACGATGTCGGCTTTTATTGCACCTGTTTCATTCAAAGCCTCCAGGACCTCGTCGGATCCGCCGTATCCGACGACCTCCGTCTCAAAGCCCCAGTACTTATGCCCTTTGTAATTGTCGCCTATGAGCTTGTTTCCCTCCGCTATCTGGTCTTTGAAGTATTCCTGCGGAGTGGAATGGCATTTTTCCGTTATGAACTCCTCCAGCACCAGATTCGAGTAACTGAACGATTCCGGGCCATCCTTGCCGACGGAGATCGTAATACCCATCATCATGCAGCCGGACAGCGAACCCATGAGCAGGACCGCGGCCAGCAGCAGAGCCGCACGCTTAAACTTTGATTTCATCTTGATCGACCCCTTTTATAGTTCATTTTGGGAACGCCTGTTTATCTCTATACATAATTACGATAAAACAAAAGGCTTGAAAACTCAAGCCTTTTGAGATTACATGTTGGTTACGGATGGCCGCCGAGGCCTTATTTTCAGCCCGTCGGACCGCGCCGGCAGAAGACCGCACCGGGCTTTGGCTGCCTGTCCTTTTCCTTAATCCATCAGCAGGTACAGGAACTGGACCACGTTCTTTCTCGGGCAGTCGCTGTTGATATTGGCTTTGCTGACTCCGGTGTTATTGAGTATGCTCTTTTCCGTCGCCCATTTGAGGGGCTGCTCCCACCACTGGCCGCCGGTCTCGTCCTTCTCTCCCGCCGCCCTGAAGATGAAGGTCAGGATGTGGGCGTTGGTGCAGTTCCTGGCCGGGCTGAAGGTGGTCGGGCTGGTGCCGTCGGTGATGCCCTTTTCGACCGCCCAGAGGACAGGCTTGTAGAAGTAGTCAGACTCCTTGACGTCGCTGAAGGGGTTCTTGGAGGTCTTGGGCTCGGGGCAGCCGGCCGCTCTCCAGAGGAAGGTCACCACCTGGCCCCTGGTGCAGGTCTTCGCGGGGCTGAAGGTGGTCGCCGAGGTGCCGTCGGTCACCTGGGGGTCGGAGTTGAAGGCCCAGTCGACAGCGTCGTAGTAATAATCGCTCTCTTTCACATCGGTGAAGGGATTGCCGGTCCCGGGAGCTTCTTCCTTGACGTGAGACTTATCAAGCTTACCATAATTATGGGTTATCCTGGCGAACGTGTTGCCGTCGGGGGCTTCGGCGCGCAGAGGCCCCATGAACTGATCGCTCTTTTTGCCGTTGATATAGGCGACAGCGTCGGGAGTCACGCTGTACCCGCTCTCAGAGTCCAGCGTCATGTACAGAGCGTAGTAATACCCTTCCTCAAAGGCCTTCATGCCGGCGTGTTCCATGGGTTCCCACTCGTCGGGCGAGCTCCCTCCGGTCTGGCTCACCAGCCACAGCATTTGCGTGCCCGCTATGCCCTCCTTGGGCTCAAGATCCGTAAAGCTTTCGGGGACTTCTCCGGCCTTGGGCTCGGGGATGGAGATCCTGAATTCCTTTAAGGGCAGGGTCTCGGCGATCATTCCCTCAAGAGGATCGAAGACATACCAGATCTTCAGCGAGACGCTTTCGGATCCCTCTGTCGTGACCGCCTGGACCCTGCGCCTTTCGGTGCTCTCGTTCACAAAGATATCGGTGATCCCCTCATCGAAATAGAAGCCTTCCTCCGGACAGAGCAGGAACTCTACCGCGTACTGCTTTCCGGCCTCGAAGAAGTCTTCGCTGCCCAGCAGCGTTGCCTCATCGCCGCCGTCATTGCGGTACCAGTTAAAATATCCGCCCGGCATCGGCTTCAGGTAGCAGGACCCTTCAGGCTTGATCTGTAATCCAAAGGGGACTTCGCCGATCTTGCCGCCGGGCTGGGGATCGAAGCTGATGTTGAAACGCTCGACAGGCTTAAGGGATCCTTCGGCAGTGAAAGGCAGAGTGACCGGATCGCCGAGCCTGCCGTGGAAGGAGACGCTGTAGGGCTGGTCAGTCAGGAACATCTCGGCTTTCAACTTCTGATCGCCGTAATCGCCGTCTATGAATACATAAGGGAACGCTTCATCGGCAAACACGCAGTCGACCCAGCCGCCCGGACAGTAGAGCTCTATGACTTCCACCGCCATATCCGCGTATTTTTCGGGGATGAGGGTCGCGCTCTCGCCGCTCTCTTCCAGCTTCATCGCGATGGACGGAACGTTGTAGGTCACCACGACGTCGTCTCCGTTGACGCTGACGTCTATGGCGCTGACGTCCTTCATCGCTTCTACGAAGGCGGAAAGAGAATCGTAGGTCTGCGGCTCCGCAGCAAGCCCCCAGTAGGTCTTGTCTTTCACGTTCAGGGAGACCAGCTCCTTGCCGTTCTCGATCTCAGTTTTGAAGTACTCCTGGGGAGTGGTCTTCAGCTCGTTCACGAAGAAGTCCTCCGCGACAAAGGACTCATTGCGGTACCTGACCGTACCGTCCTCCATGAAACCTATTCCCGTCCTGTTCGCGGTGCAGCCCGACAGCAGTACCGCCGTGAGCAGCGCTGCCAGCAGAAGGACCGCGGTCTTAAACCTTTTTTTCATCTCGTTACCTCGCTTTGTCTGTCTCAGGCCCGCGGGATCTGCCGCGGAGCATTCGTCATAAGAACATGATAACCGAAAGAACGCGCTTTTTCACCGTCAGAAATGGCAGTCCGGCAAAAAACTATCTGCCCCGGAGGACCGGGGCGGACGTATCCCGCGTTAATTCGCGTTCATCATCACGTTATACATGTAGAGGAACTGTACTACGTTCTTTCTCGGACAGGGCTCGTTGATGTTCTTCTCGCTGACCCCTGTGCCCTCGAGCATATCCTTGGAGACCGCCCAGTTGTAGGCGTCTCTCCAGTACTCGGAGGTCTTCTCGGCGCCCTTGTCGTTGGGCCTTCCCATGGCGCGCCAGATGAAGGTGAGTATCTGGGCGTTGGTGCAGGGCTTGTCCGGGCTGAAGGTGGTCGGGCTGGTGCCGTCGGTCACCTGGCTGGGATTGCTGTAGGCCCAGAGCACCGGCTGGTAGAAGTAATTGAAGGAGTTGACATCCTTGAAGGGATTGTCGCCTGAGTATATCAGCGGGTATTTGAGGGCCCTGTAGAGGAAGGTCACCACCTGGCCCCTGGTGCAGGTCTTGTCCGGGCTGAAGGTGGTCGCCGAGGTGCCGTCGGTGATCTGCGGATCGGCGTTGAAGGCCCAGACGACCGCGTCAAAGTAGTAGTCGTCCATGGTCACGTCGGTGAAGGGCACGGTCTTTCCCTCGAGCGCGGGAGGCAGGCCGGGGCCTTCCTCCGCCGCAGGGATAGTGAAGTCCCAGCTGAATACAGCGGCAGGGGAACCGTTGAGCTCGCCAAACACAGAATAGCCCGCGCTCTGCTTTTCGCCGTTGATGAAGAGCTGCAGGTCACCGGAGAGCTCGACGTTCTCCTTTACGGGGATCTTGAGGTCGAAACCGTAGAGCTTGCCGGCCTCGAAGCGTTCGTATTCGTCTATGCTCACCCACTCGTCGTCGAACCTGAACCACTCGATCTCGGCCTTTTCCCTGTCGAGGGCGTCGAGATCGCCGTCGCTCACTCTCCACTCGATCTCGTAGACGTTCTGGCCTGCCTTGGGCTCGTCCACGGTGAGGCTGGCGTTCTTAAGGGCCACGACCTGCTTGTCCGAAGGCCTTACGGGCGACGTGAGCTCAGGCTTAGGCCTCGTATAGTGGAAGTTCGGTTCGAGGTAGAACTGACAGTTGAGGAAGAGGTCGCCGTCCCTGTAGGTCTGGCCGAAGGTGGTGTCGTTCTCTTCGCCGTTGACCAGGACGACGGTCTCCTTCGTCGGGGTGTATAGGCAGTGGTCGTTGAAGAGGGAGAACTCGACAGCGTAGTACTTGCCGCTCTCGAAAACATCATCGCTGGTCATGGCGTTCCAGTCATTCTGATCATCCGAGCCGTTCTCGCTGCTGTACCAGAAGACCTGGGGCTCGCACTCTTTCATCATATCGACCTCGACGTTGCCGCAGACGCCGGTGACCGCGATATCGACGTCCTCGTATGTCTGGCCGGGCTCGGGCTTGTCGACCCGGGCGCTGACGCTCTCAAGCGCGTAAAGGGGAGTGTCTTCGCTCAGCCTTCCGCAGACCATGACGGTATAGGCCTTCTCGCCGTATTTGGCATAGATCGAATATCCCTTGTCGTTGGCGAATCTCTCGCCCCTGCCGTAAAGAGGATAGTCGGCGGTCAGGCATTTTCCGGGGAAGATCACCGAAATGTAGGTGACCGCGTAATCGATCAGGTCGGACGATGCCTCATTACCGCCGTATCTGACGGCGACCTCCTCCTTCGTATCGATATCGAACCAGATCGTCAGGCTCGAATTGGTCCTGTCGCCCTCAGCCTTCGCGCGCACTCCGTCCATCCCGTTGGCGGCCGCCACGAATTCGGGGATGCTGTCGTACTGCAGGGGATCGGGCTCTATGCCCCAGTAGGTATTGTCCTGGTCGTACATGGCGACAAGGTTCTTTCCCTCCGCCAGCTGGGCCGCGAAATACTCCTCGGGGGTGGTGTTTTTGGTTTCGAAAAACTTTTCGGAGAGATACTCTCCATAGCACATCTCCACGCTGCCGTCGGGATCTATCGAGATCTCATACGCGCTCATGGCGCAGCCCGACAGTAGCCCGATTATCATGGCCGCCGCTGTAAGGAGCGCGGCCGCTCTTGTTCTCTTTTTCATCTTTTCACCTCATGTTCGCGCTGCCCGCAAGACGCGGGCGGTTAGTAAAGGGAATACAGACAAGGTCCTGCCGGGGACCCGGTAAACATCTGTCGTTTTTCATGATACCGCAGATTTTTGGCTATTACAACAAGGCTGAGCCAGAAGTTTCTATTATCGCCGGCCAAAAGCATAAAAAGACAAAAATGACCTGCCCGTTTCAGGGCAGGTCATGAGACATCGCGCGTCTCAGATCAGTAGTTCATCATGTAGAGATAGTAGACGACGTTCGCTCTCGGGCAGTCGGCGTTCACGTCATAGGTGCCGGTGTAGGAACCGCTCAGCAGGCTGCTCCTGTCCGCCCAGTCGAGCGCGTCCTGCCACCATGCGCCCTGCCCGCTCTTCCGCGGCTCGCCCACCGCTCTGTAGATGAAGGTCAGTATGTGAGAGTTCTTGCAGGTGCTGGCCGGGCTGAAGGTGGTCGGGCTGGTGCCGTCGGTTATGCCCTTTTCCACCGCCCAGAGGACCGGCTTGTAGAAATAATCGCTCTCTTTGACGTCCGTGAAGGGATTGTCTTTGGCCTTGGGCTCGGGGCAGCCGGCCTCCCTCCAGAGGAAGGTCACCACCTGGCCGCGGGTGCAGGTCCTGTCCGGGCTGAAGGTGGTCGCCGAGGTCCCGTCGGTGATCTGCGGCTCGTGGGTGAAGGCCCAGATGACGGCGTCCCTGAAGTAATCGTTCTCGCGGATGTCGACGAAGGGGATGTGCCTCGAAGAGGGCAGCTGGGCGATGGGCTCCTTAAGGGCCGGGAAGTCGAAGGACAGGACGAACTCATCACTTCCGTTGAACTCGCTGAGGAGCGCCATCTCCCCGTTGACAAACATCTCCGTCTCTTCGGTGACCGCGTATCCCTTTTCAAGAGCGACATACATGTCGAAGCCGAAGGCGCTGCCGGCTCCGAACTCATAGTTCTCGCTTATCTCCTCCCAGGCCGCGGCAGGAGTCCCGGAAGCCTTCTCCATCCATCTGAAGCGGACCTTGCCCGCGTCTATGCCCTCGGGATCCCTGAATCTCCACTTGAGATCGGGGTAAGTGACGCCGACGCGGGGCTCATCGATCTCAAGCTCAATCTTATCGAGCGTCACCGTCGTGTCGTAGACATTGTCCTGGCTGCCGGGAACGACGTACGTGGTATCGTCGGGAACGATCACGGGCGTGGGCTGGTACACCGCTGGCTCTTCTCCGGGCACCGTATACTGTCCGGTGATGAAGATCATGTCGGGCTCGAGCCCGCCGATGTATGCTCCCCTGCTGTTCTGATCCCAGACATAACAGTCCGTATACTCGCAGGCCATGAAGCCTGCTGAGGGACGGAGCGTGCACTCGACGGCGTAGGTCCTGCCGGGGACGAAGGGCTCATCCGCACCGATCTCGGTCTTCACGGGCGTGCTCATGTCGTACCAGCGCCACTCGGCGCCGGCAAGATCAGCGGAGCCGCGGGGATATGACTCAAGACGTGCGTTCTCCATGAGCCCGCCGGGGGTCCGGCCCTCCTCGGGCCTTCCCATCTTCAGACTCGCGTTGACCACATACTTTTCGCTCAGATAGCCGGTGACGCGGAAGCTGTAGGCCTCGTCGAAGTAATAGAGCACGGCCTCCAGATCCTTCTGATCCTCGCTGATCGTGACCGCGTAGGAGCCCGCATAGGAGTTGACCTTCTGGGGGAAGTGTACGTTGAGGACCTTGACCGCCTTGTTCGCGAGAGCGGCCGCGGCTCCGTAGCCCTCGACGGTTTCCTCGACTTTTCCTTTGGCGGGCATATCGACCGTCACGGTCGCGCTGATATAGCCTCCGTCGTTTTGGGCCGTGGCGCTGAAAGCGTCGATGACGCCGGACTCTGTCGCCGAGCAGAACTCCTCGATGGTGTCGAATTCATAACGTTCGGGCTTAAGGCCGTAATAGGTCTCATTGCCCACTTTTTTAGAGATCAGCTCCCTGCCGGCCTCGATCTCATCCTTGTAATAAGTCTGTGCGTCGGTCCCCGCGGCCTCGAAATAGGACTGGGCGATCAGGTCGGACACGATGCAGGAGATCTTTCCGTCGTCGCCGAAGGAAACCCGCATATCCCGCGCGACGCAGCCTGACAGAAGGACGGCTGTGAGCGCTGCCGCCAGCAGCAGAGCCAGGGTCTTGATATTCTTCTTCATCTTTTTGCCTCACATATTGTTGTTCAACTGCAAAAACAAGTGCCTCTGTTTTCAGAATATAACAAAAGAGGCTGTCTTGCAATGAAAACAGCCTCTTTGAAGATCCGGCACGGATCATTGTTCATGCGCCGCGGCCCCCGTTTTTCGGGACGCCCGGCTGCCTGCTCATCTCATAGAATAGAGATAATAGACTACGTTGGCCCTGGGGCAGTCGGCGTTGACGCCGTACTTCCCGGTATAGGAGCCCTTGAGCATCCCGGTCTTCTCAGCCCAGTTCAGAGCGTCGGTGTACCAGCTGCCCTCGCCGGTCTTGTCAGGCTCGCCTTCCGCCCTCCAGATGAAAGTGAGGATGTGGGAGTTCTTGCAGGTGTTGGCGGGGCTGAAGGTGGTCGGCGTGGTGCCGTCGGTGATGCCGCACTCCACTGCCCAGAGCACCGGCTTGTAGAAATAGTCGCTCTCCTTCACGTCGGTGAAGGGGTTCTTCGAAGTCTTCGGCTCGGGACAGCCGCAGGCCCTCCAGAGGAAGGTCACCACCTGGCCCCTGGTGCAGGTCTTCGCGGGACTGAAGGTGGTCGCCGAGGTGCCGTCGGTGATCTGGGGATCGCTGTTGAAGGCCCAGACGACGGAATCGTAGAAGTAGTCGCTCTTCGCCACGTCGGTGAAGGGGATGGTCTTTTCCGCGGGCATTTCGGGTCCCAAAGGCTTAAGGGGCGTCTGCTCCCCGGGGGTTCCGGGCATCTGGGGCGGCGGCAGTTCTCCGATGGGAGGCTTCTCCCCGGAGGTCTCTCCCAGCTTTCCGAAGCTGTGGAATATCGTCGCCACAGTCTCCCCCCCATTGCTCCCGGGAGTGACGACTTTGTCGAATAACAGGTCGTTCAGTTCTTTTCCGTTGACCAGGACCTGGGGATCGTCGCTAAGGACGTATCCCTCGCTGGGCGTCAATACCAGATAGAAAGCGTAGAACTTCCCCTCTTCGAACGTCTCTTCCTCAGCCATTGGATCCCAGTCATTGCGATCACCGCCTCCGTTCTCGCTGACCAGCCAGAGCAGTTCATACGGGACCAGGACGTCGCTTCCGGGATCAATGGCGGAAGGTCTGCGGGGCGCAGCTCCCGCCTTGGGCGCCGCTATCTCGACCTCGATCTTTTCGACCGGCTTGCCTGCCGCAGCCCCGCCGGGCATCCTGCCGGCCATATACCAGAACTCGGCCTTATCGGCGCTGAACTCGTTTGGATCATCGCGGTCGATATCCGGCTGCACCCCTTCGACCTCGAATTCGCAGTCCTCCGCGAAGTAGCTTCCTTCCGGGGGGTGGGCGATGAATCTGACGGCGTACCACATTCCGGGCTCGAATTCGGCATCGTGATCCAGCTTATCGTATCTGTCGCCGTCACGGGAGATCCAGTAAGAGATGTCCAGATCGCTTATATCGAGGGTGCCTTCTCCATCATATTCCAGTTTCCACCTGATCGAGCCGGTCGTGTTTTCCCCCTCAGAAGGAAAGATTTCGAGCCTCACAAGATCGATCGGTCCTTCTTCTTTTTCGATCTTATCCGTGCCCCAGACGTGGACCGTATACTCCTCATCGGCGCACGGCATGGTCAGATCGAGCACATTATAGGTATCATCGAACAGGAAATCGACTACCTCTCTGCCCCTGCCTTCCGTGTTGATGCCGAGCCAGCGCCCGCTGATGTTGAGATTGGCGGTATAGACCATGAGCTCTTCCATCTCCGGGGTCAGATAGCTCGCGTACTCTCCGTTCTCCTGGGCGACCGTATGGGTGGTGGGAACGGTGAAGACGATATTGTAAAAACCGTTTTTATCGATATAGGCGGAGATGCGGTCGCTCTCTTCCACTGCTTTGCAGAAGTCCTCGAAGGAATCGTAGAACTGAGGCGTGGGGACTATCCCCCAGTAGGTATGGCCCCTGTTCTCCATGGAGCCCAGAGTCCCGCCCGCCTCGATCTGCTCAGCGAAATGCTCCTGCGGAGTCTTGTTTTCCGCATCTATGACTTCCTGGGCGAGATACGCGGCGTTGACGAAGGTCGTCCTGCCGTCTTCGCCGATCATGATCTGGGTATGGTCGTCCATACAGCCCGAGAGCAGGGCAAGGATCATGACGGCAGCCAGCAGCAGAGCCGCAAGCTTGATGCGCATTTTCATGGTTTGTTACCTCACATTCTTACAGCGATAAAAACAGGCGCAGTATCCCGTGAAAAAGGGCATACTGCGCCAAAATGATCCCTGACGGGGAAAAGGGTGGGTTCAGACCTGACTGCCTGACTGACAACGATCGTCCGCTGCATCGTCAGGACTTTCAGCCCCTTTCCGAAAGATCTGGATGGAATGGACATAGCGATCCCTTTCCGCAACTGTATACATACTAATTCTATAATTCTTTTTCAGGGAATTCTATCACCCATTCGTACCATTTTGCTGCGAAATTTGCAAAACCTGTCCGAGGTCAGGCCTTATCCGCCAGCAGGTAGAGGAAATAGACCACGTTGGCTCTGGTGCAATCGGCCTGCTCGTCGAAGGCGCCGTCGTAGGAGCCTGCGGTAAGCCCCTCTCTTTCGGCAAAGTCAAGGGCATCCTGCCACCAGGGGCCAAGGCCGCTCTTCTGGGGCTCTCCCGCATACCGGTAGATGAAGGTCAGGATGTGGGCGTTGGAGCAGGTCCTTGCCGGGCTGAAGGTGGTCGGGGTCGTGCCGTCGGTGATCTGGGGATCGGAGTTGAAGGCCCATATCACGGCGCTCATGTAGTAGGCGTCCCCGGGGACGTCGGTAAAGGGGACCGCAGGTTCGTTGATCCCCCCTTGGGGAGGAGCGGCCTCTTCGGGCTGTCCCGGGCCGAGGGGAGGAAGCTCAGGCCGGGAAGGATCAGACGCTCCGGGCTGGGACGTTCCGGTCTGCACCGGGGTCTGGGATACCGCCATAGGGGCGTCCTCCGCTATCTCAAAGGTCTTCTGGAACACCAGGTCCCCCTTGCCGTCGGTGCCGATATATTTCCCGGTATTGTTCTCGGCGCCTATAAAAAGGGTCACATCCTCCGAGACCAGGTAGGGCTGCCTGACCGGGACCTTGTATTCAAGGGCATATGTGCCGCCCCGTTCAAACACGGAATCGGAGGCCATGGGATCCCTGCGTCCGCCTTCAGCGACCTTTGACCAGCTGGCAGAGGCTCCTTCGATATCGAGCCTTTCGTCCAGATCAGGCGATGATACTTTAAAAGCGATGTCCGACGGCGTAAGGCCGGGCATGACGTCGCCGACGCGAAGGGACGCGACGCAGATGTAATTATCGCTGAGATAACCGCCTGCAGAGAAGGTAAAGGCTTCGTTCCTCGGGTAAAGGACCGCGGTAAGATCCTTGCCGTCCTCGCTGACTTCCACCGAATAGGCCCCGTTGTAATCGATGACCCCGCCGGGGAAGCTGATGCTGATGTTGGTGACCATCTTGTCCAGAAGACCGTTGGGGTCGGAACCTGCTCCGCTCTCCGCAAGGGCCTGGCTCTTGGCGGGCACCTCCAGGGAGATCTTCGCATACTGGCGGGAGTTGCCGTAATTCTCAGTGGTCACGGTGACCCGGTCTATATCCGCCGCCGCGGCCTTGAATTCCTCAAGAGTGCTGAAATTCCGTGGCTCCGGCCTGATGCCCCAGTATTGTTCTCCGCTGTACGTCCTGCTTTCCAGGACTCCGCCGGCCTCTATCTCTTCCTGGAAATGCTCCTGAGGAGTCTTGCCGGTCACGTCGAAAAAGCTTTGGGCGATATACGTCCCCATAGAGAACGACACTCTGCCGTCTTCGCCGAATCTGACGCCGAACTCAGCGTCTATGCAGCCGGACAGCAGGACAAGGAGCATGGCCGCCGCGGTCAGCAGCGCCGCGAGCCTGATGCGCTTTTTCATGGAACCGCCTCCCTTCATGAGTGGACTGTATGTCAAATGGTCATAATTACCTACTTCAAGAGTAAAGCATTTGCCCTGGGCTTTCAATAGCTCCCGCGCCCGGAGAGCATGCTCCGAAGGCCACTGCGGAAAAGGAGATCTTAAAGCTGGAGGAGCTCCGTTCTGATCATGCTCTCGGCCCTGCGGATATCGATCGTTCCATCCGGCCCATCGTAACTTATAAGAAGATCCCTGCCCGGCATGATCCCGGCGCTGTGATATATGCGGATCTTCTGGATCTGCCTCTCGAAGTAGACCGGGTCGGATATCCTGCCCATGTGCTCCCAGTAGAAGATCTGCCCGTCGCTTCGTTTGATCGTAAAGTCCGGGACGATGATCATGCTCCCGACGTGAAGCACCTGTTCGTACCGAAACGGGACATCATATCGATACAAAAGCTCCGCGATCAGCAGTTCGGACTTGGATCTCACCATAAGTCCCCGTCCCGTTCTCATCCTTTTGCCTTCCGGCCTGTAGTCCGACTGTTCATATGGCATGTTATCCCAGGACGGATGAACTGCCTCGGAACGTCCGCCTTGCGAACGGGAGGAAGTCAAGGGACCCTTTCCCGCGATATCGCAAATCGGGGTCAAGCAGGCTCTTTTGACCCTGTCCGGATCAAGAGCGGGAAAACGGTTTATCCTTTTTTGCAGCAGGCTCTCATCATCTGTGCAGCGGGCGAGCGCTTCAGCAGCCGAATGAATGATATTCAGCTGAATTGAACGGACTTTGATCAGGTCCTTCAGGTGATCCTTTCTTACAAGCATATCGATCATCGTATCGTCCCGCAGGGTCACCCGTTTTCTTTGGCGGCCGCTGTCCGTTCCATTCATGGATGCCCTGTAAAAGACCGGCTGACCCTTGCTGCCTCCGGTATTGAGGCTTCCCTCCGGAGCGTGATCCAATTCATTTGTGACACGATCTAGTTCATTTTCGATCTCTGTCACAAATTGCCTCATCTCTTCTATCACTAATCGCATTTTTCCTTCCTTTCCGGCAGTTTTGTGACACCTGCACCGATGGAAAACGAAATGTGTCACAAAACAAGCCCTATTTGGTGTTCCGCCCTGCCCCGAAACTGCAATTTGTGACACGAAAAGGTCTTTGCTGGGAAAGTGTCACGAATTACAGCTATTTTTGTGACATCTCATCCCCGTCCTCCGCAGACATGTCATTCCTGTATTTTTCACATCCCGAGGACGCCTTACGGCTTTGCGCCAACCATTTGATCGACCATATATATCTTGAATTATTTGTTCTTCCATCGCTGGATGCGGCGCGCCGCCGACATTTTATCAGCGCTGAGCGGATCATGATGCGCGCCCTTGTTTGGATTTTACTATTTCTGTTATATTTTGTAAATACATTGGCGCAATATTATTGCTGGCATGCAATTCGTTCAATTCACAAAAGAAAATAGAGCGACCGCCGGAGATCTTCTCCTCCAGGACATCCGGTGTTCTGACCGGCATTTAAGAATGCTTCGATGCATGGAAACGATGCGAGATCTTGATCTCAGATCAGACCGTTCAAAATAAAAAAGCGGTCCTGCAGGGTCGGGCACAGGCCGCTCAAATAATAAAAAGCGGTCCTGCAGGGTCGGGCGCAGACCGCTTTCGGAAGATATA
>JAFRQL010000090.1 GCA_017428655.1 Bacillota bacterium
AGGGGGAATTTGCCTTCGAAGTTCTCGATGAGTATGCCGATGAAGCGCTCGATGCTGCCGTAGGCGACCGAGTGAGTCATGACGGGACGGTGCTTCTCGCCGTCGGGCCCGATGTAGGTGATGTCGAAGCGCTGGGGCATCTGAAAGTCGAGCTGGATGGTGGCGCACTGCCAGGTGCGTCCGATGCTGTCTTCGATGTGGAAGTCGATCTTGGGACCGTAGAAGGCGCCGTCGCCGGGGTTGAGGATGTAATCCTTGCCCAGGGCGAGGATGGCGTTCTTGAGAGCGTTCTCTGCGGCGTCCCATTCCTCGTCGGTGCCCATGCGGTCCTCGGGCCTGGTGGAGAGCTCGATCTTATAGTCGAATCCGAAGACCTTGTAGATCTCGTCGATGAACTTGATGCGCTCGGTCAGATGATCCTGCATCTGATCCAGGGTCATGAAGTTGTGGGTATCGTCCTGGGTGAAGGTGCGGACCCTGAACAGGCCGTGGAGGGCTCCTGAGAGCTCGTGGCGGTGGACCTGGCCAAGCTCGGCGTACCTGATGGGCAGATCCCTGTAGGAGAACATCTTCCTTCTGTAGGCAAGGATGGCGCCCGGGCAGTTCATGGGCTTGATGGCGTAGTCTTCACCATCGATCTGGGTGAAGTACATGTTGTCCTCGTAGTGATCCCAGTGGCCTGAGGTGAGCCAGAGCTGCTTGTTGAGGATCAGCGGGGTCTTGATCTCTTCGTATCCGTGGCTGGCGTGCATCTTCTTCCAGAAGAACTCCAGCTCGTTTCTGATGATCATGCCCTTGGGCAGGAAGAAGGGAAAGCCGGGACCCTCGTCGGCGATCATGAAGAGATCCATCTCCTTGCCGATCTTGCGGTGATCCCTCTTCTTGGCCTCCTCCATCTTCTGCAGGTACTCGTCCAGCAGAGACTTCTTGGGGAAGGATATACCGTAGATCCTCTGGAGCATCTTGTTCTTCTCGCTGCCTCTCCAGTAGGCTCCGTTGACGGTGAGGAGCTTGATCGCCTTGATGCCTCCGGTGCTGGGAAGGTGGGGGCCTGCGCAAAGGTCGGTGAAATCGCCCTGCTCATAGAAGGTGATGACGGCGTCCTCGGGCAGATCGTTGATGAGCTCGACCTTGTAGATCTCGCCCCTCTTGCTCATATAGTCGAGAGCCTCCGCCCTGCTGACTTCCTTTCTTACCATGGGCACGTCTTCCTTGACGATCTTGGCCATCTCCTTTTCGAGAGCTTCCAGATCCTCTTCGGTGAAGCGGTGATCCACGTCTATATCATAATAAAAACCGTTGTCGATGGCAGGACCGATACCGAACTTAGCGGTCGGGAACAGCCTCATGATGGCGTTGGCCAGGATGTGGGATGTAGTATGCCATACGAGTTTCTTGTCTTCAAGCGTATCGAATTTGATATTGTTGCTCATGATCTTTGCGGCCTCCAAATTTAATCGTAACTTAAATTATATACCAGTTCTGCCCGATGTCAAGGCGCAGGAGGAGCACCCGGGCATGACGGGCCCTTTCTATTTGATGATATAAGCGTCGGTGATGAGCCCCACGTAGGCGGTATGCTCTGAACCTTCGTCCCCGCCCCACTCGTAGAACTTCTTCCTGATGTCCGCGGGGATGTTCTCGACGACCTGCTCCTGGCTGTACAGGACCTTGCACTCCAGGGTCAGAGGATATTCCCTGACGCCGGGGACTCGGTTGGTCTCGGGCTCCTCCAGGGTGAAGAGCTGCGCCTTGTCGATATCCCTTCCCGACTGGGAGCCGCAGGCCTTCATGACCTCGGGACTGATCTTTCCGTCCATGGGGACCGAGATGGTGAACTCGCCGGTCTTGTCCAGCTGAGGCTTGGTGTACCTGCTGCGGCGGACGTAGACCACGAAGGTGGGCAGGTTCCAGAGGGTGCCCATGTGTCCCCAGCCGATGACCATGCTGTTGAACTTGTCGCCGTTGGTGTTGAGCAGCAGGCCGGGCCTTTTCAGGGTCTTGTTGATAAGTTCGGCATAATCGAACGCGTCGATCTTCTCTTTCATATTGTCTCCTTTTCAGGCCGCCCGGCGGATGCTCCGGCGCGGCGAAACAGTTATGCTTTCAATTATATATATTACCACAGGATCAGGACTGTTTGGCCATGTTTTCCTTAAGAGTCCTGACGATCTTCTCCACTTCCAGCTTCTTTTCGAAGAGGACGCAGCCTCCGGTGTGCTCGCCTTCCATGAGGCCGCCTGCCCTTAAGGCTCTGAACAGAGGAGAGCCCATGGCTTCGCGAAGGGAGGTGTCCTTGACGTTGACGTCTGAATAGGCAGAGAAGGGACAGGGCTCTGCGCCGCCGTGGGAATTGATGTGAAAGAATCCGCGGCCGGCGGCAAGGCATCCTCCGGAGCTCTTCTCATCTCCTGGGAAGGATACGAAGATCATGTCCTCCCTCTCCTTTCTCAGGACCTCGAGCCTCTCCTCCATGAAGATCCTGTCCTCCGCCACGGGAGCAAGCTCGGCGCTGTCCAGGGTCACAGGCACGTATTCGATGTAGAACACCGCTCTGCAGCCTTTGGAGGCAAGGCTGTCCAGGAACTCATCTGAGACGACCTCCTTGAGATTCTGCCTGGTCACGGTGATGGAGGCGCCGTATATGAGGCCCTTGCTCTTGAGCCTTTCCATATTTCTGGTCAGGACGTCGTAGATGCCCCTGCCCCTTCTGGCG
>JAFRQL010000091.1 GCA_017428655.1 Bacillota bacterium
GCCAGGGAAAAGGGCTTTGACGCCGTCGCCACCGGCCACTACGCCAGAGTCGAGAGAAACGAAGAGACCGGCCGCTGGCAGCTGCTGAAGGCCGTCAACGAGAGCAAGGACCAGAGCTACGTCCTCTACATTCTCACCCAGGAGCAGCTTTCTCATATACTCCTCCCCCTCGGAGGCCGCACCAAAGACGAGACCAGGGCCATCGCCGAGGACGCGGGCCTGATCAACGCCAAAAAACGGGAGAGCCAGGACATCTGCTTCGTCCCGGACGGAGATTACGCCGCCTTCCTGATGAGATGGGCCGGGATCAGGGCCGAAGAAGGGTACATCCTGGACGAGAAGGGCAATGCCGTGGGAAGGCACAGGGGCGCCGTCCGCTATACCACGGGTCAGCGCAAGGGCCTGGGCTTTGCCGCGGGAGAGCCGGTCTACGTCACCGGAAAGGACATGAAGGCCAACACCGTGACCATCGGGCCGGAGAGCTCGCTGTTTCACAACGGTCTGGAGGCCTCGGGAGTCAACTGGGTGTCGGTCGCGGAGCCTGAAGGGCCCATAAGGGTCACCGCCAGGACCCGCTATCACCAGAAGGAAAAGGCCGCCACGTGCGTCCCTCTTCCCGGGGGAAGGATAAAGGTCATCTTCGACGAGCCTCAGAGGGCCATCACCCCGGGCCAGGCGGTGGTACTGTACGACAGGGATCTTCTCGTCTGCGGGGGCACCATCGAAAGAGTCTTTGATGAATAAAACAAGCGTTATATAACAAATGCTCAAACCGCCGCATACGTTGATATATCAGCGTTTGCGGCGGTCTTTGTTATGTCCGATGTTTTATGCTTAGTCCTTCAATGCCTTGCTTTCAGCCGTATCGGGACCTACCTCTTGATCACCGCTCTCAGAGCGTTGGAGCACTTCTTGTAGGCCAGGGCGGTGATCAGCGATACGATCAGGTACTTCACCAGGTTGAAGGGGAAGACCGAGAAGAGCATCATGGTCAGGTTGTCCTTGACCAGCGGGTTGACCTTGGAGCCCATGGCGACGATGGCCTCGGTGGACATGCCGTAGAGGCTGCCGTACAGGGGGAACATGACGTAGGCGTTCATGAAGACGTAGAGGACGCTGGTGACCAGGGCCGCGCAGAGCAGTCCCTTGAGGGCTCCGGTCTTTGTGTGGTCCTTCTTGTAGATGAGTGCGGCGGTCAGGATAAAGACGCAGCTGCCGCAGAGGTTGGAGAGCTCGCCTACGCCGCCGGTGGTGGTGCCGTTGAGCACGAAGTTGAGCAGGATCTTGACCAGAGCGACCAGGCAGCCTGCGGTCGGCCCCAGGAAGAAGCCGGCGAAGAGGCCTGGGATGTCGGAAACGTCGAACTTCATGAAGGTCGGCGCGAAGGGAAGGGGAAAGCTGACGAGCATGAGCACCGCTGAAAGGGCGCCCAGAACTCCGACGAAGGCGATGGTCCTGACACTGATGTGTTTTTTCATAATAAAAACTCCTTTCTTTGCATAAAGATAAAGGAGCTTTGATCAAAAAATAAACTCCGGGTCAAATGCCCAGAGCGTCCTTTATCTTCTCCCATCCGGACTATGACCGTCGGCAGCGGGTTCTCACCGCTTCATGCTTCCGCTTGCAGGCTCGTTCCCCGAAGGGACATCACTGCCGGTAGGGAATTTCACCCTGCCCTGAAGACAGAACTTATTATACTCCCGGCGATGCAAAATGCAATAGTTAAGAAAAAGAAGTTTGTTCCGGCTAACCCAGGCCGTCAAAAGAGGCTCCGGTCTTCCGGAGCCTCAGGGTCAGTGTATATAGTTTGCGGTCGGCGCTGCCTACTCGACTATGGTCTGATTGGCCCAGCTTCCGTAGTAGACCACCACGTCCACGGTGGTGCCGTCGTTTCCCACCGCGACCGCGGGACCTACGGGCAGGGCCTGAACGACAGCGTCGTCGTAGGCCTGATATCCGTGGGCCTCGGGGAAGAAGATGACGTTCATATTGCCGTCTTTCCCCATGATGTACAGGTAATCCAGGGTCTTGCCGTAGATGTCCTGAGCGCCCTCGGTCAGCACCATGCCCTCGATGGAGGTTAGCCTGTCGGAGTACGCGCCGGCCTCGGATCTGAAGGCTTGGAAGTCATAGGGCTGCAGGGTGTTGTCCGCAGCGGGCTCCGCCGCCATGAAGAGCTGGGGATTATTATCCAGGAATGCTGCCGCCGCGGAGGTGTCCAGATCCCAGAAGCGGGAGAAGAAGCCCATGGTCTGGTATTGGTCCGCGATGGAAGGATCCCAGCTGCCGCCGGTGAGATTGCCGGTGAGCATGTGCCTTCCTCTGCCTTCCTTGTCATAGTCGTCGATGTGAAGGTAAAGGTCTCCTATGCCATTCGCCTTGCTGTCTAGGAAGGAGCCCTCGAAGACGAATTGGTCGTTGGCGCTGGCGCTGTCCGCCACGCCCTGCCCCTCGGCCTTGCCGTCCTTGAGCTGGCCGGTGTAGTAGGTCGGTACGTTGAGGTCCAGGATCAGCAGATCGAGGGGAAGGGCCTCAGCGGTGCCTTCGCCGGAGAGCTTTCCTTCGGTGAAGCCGCCCTCGTAGGACCACTGGGCGGGGCTGTCTTCGGCAGTCTTAAAGCTGCCCTTGCCCTCGGGGACCATGTCCAGGATCTCTCCATCATAGATCCCGGGGAAGGACACGCCGTCCACCTCGACGGAATAGTTGAAGTTCTCGATGGTGCCGCGCATGTCGAAGGTGCCCTGCATGAACGGTCCTCTGTAGGTCCAGCCTTCGTCGCACTCGATGACGCCCTCGCCGTCGGGCATGCCGTCGGTCACGGGGCCGGTATAGTTGTAGGAATACATCACGCCGTTGAGGAGAGACTCCAGGTGCACATCTTCCATAGTACCGCTGCCTGCGATGGCGGCGTCAGTGAAATTGCCGGTGTAGGTCCAGCCTCTGTTGGACTCGAAGGCGCCCTCGCCCTGGGGGACGCCGTCCACGACGCTGCCGCTGAACACGCCCTCGGTCAGGTTCCCTCCGGGAGAGGCCATGACGCTCATTGCTTTGTTTTCAAAGCTTCCCGCGCCCGCGATGGCACCTTCGGTGAAATTGCCTTCGTAGGTCCAGCCTTCGCTGCTCTTAAAGGTGCCCTGGCCTTCGGGGACCTTCTTTACCAGGGTCCCGGTGAAGGTGCCCTCGTAGAGGATGGTCTTGCCGTCTTCGGCAAGGGTGATGCTGAGAGGCTCGTCGGTCACCTGCTTCTCGCCGCAGGCCGAAAGGCTGAGAGTCAGCGCCAGGATCAGCGCCAGTGTAAAGATCTTTTTCATATGCAGTACTCTTTTTATTTGTATTTTAGGGCGGAAAGGAGCTCCGTCCCGCTTTTGTATAAAATATTTTATTCCAACGAAGCCGCGTTCGCAATAAATTGTTGGAGAAACGCTCATTTGCGGGCATTCGTGTAATTTCTTGAACTGGACCGTCCTTTGGGATATAATAATCATACTTATAAAATGAGGTAATATGCCGCTGCAGGCGGCGGTCCCCGGCAGGGAAAGGCCGGGACCGGAAAGGAGAAAACATGACAAGGATAGCGATCAACGGTTTCGGACGCATCGGAAGGCTCGCCTTCAGAAAGCTCTGGGGAGACGACAGGTTCGAGATCGCAGCGATCAACGACCTGACCAGCCCCGACATGCTGGCCTATCTGCTCAAATACGACAGCGTCCAGAAGCGCTTTGAAGGCCACGACGTGGAGCCCTGTGAGGACGCGATCATGGTCGACGGGAAGAAGATCCCCGTATATAAAGAGGCCGACGCGAAAAACCTTCCCTGGGGGGAACTGGGCATCGACATCGTGCTGGAATGCACCGGATTCTATACTTCAAAGGCCAAATCCATGGCCCATATCGAGGCGGGAGCGAAGAAGGTCCTGATCTCCGCCCCGGCGGGCAATGACCTTCCCACCATCGTCTACGGGGTCAACCATCAGACCCTGACCAAAGACGACCTCATCGTCTCCGGCGCCAGCTGCACCACCAACTGCCTGGCTCCCATGGCCAAGGCTCTGGCGGGCTACAGAGAGCTGCGCACCGGCTTCATGACCACCATCCACGCCTACACCGGCGACCAGATGATCCTGGACGGTCCCCATAAGAAGGGTGATTTCAGAAGAGCCAGGGCAGGCGCCATGAACATCGTGCCCAACAGCACCGGAGCGGCCAAGGCCATCGGCCTGGTCATCCCCGAGCTTGACGGAAAGCTCATAGGCTCCGCCCAGAGGGTCCCCGTCGCCACGGGCTCCATCACCATCCTGGACGCTACCCTCAAGGACGACACCGAGACCGTCAGCGTGGAGGGCATCAACGCCGCCATGAAGGCCGCCGCCGACGAATCCTTCGCGTATAACGAAGAGATGATCGTCTCCAGCGACATCATCGGAAGCTCCTACGGCTCCATCTTCGACGCGACCCAGACCCTGGCCCAGCGCTGCGGAACGAAGATCTACGAGGTCCGCGTGGTCGCCTGGTACGACAACGAGATGGGCTACACCAACCAGCTCATCAGGACCCTGGCCCACATGGCCAGCCTGGGGTAGGCTGCCCGGGCATATGCAATAAAAACCTCCTGCAGAAAGACTGAAGTGAACCCCTTTCGTTAGACAAAAGCTCTAATGAAAGGGGTTTTAACATGTCTGGGGAAAAGAAGTATTCTGATGAATTTAAAGTGAAAATCGTTCAAGAGTATTTGGACGGCCATACCGGAGGATATGGATCCTTGTCGATGAAGTATGGAATCGACAAAAGCACGATCAGATATTGGGTCGCTTTGTACAGAGCTGGTGGCATAGAGCAGTTGACGCTGGTCACCAGAACCTACAGTGGCGAATTTAAGATCTATGTCATAGAATATATGCATCAGTATTCCATTTCGATCCGCCAAGCTACAGCGCAATTTGGAATACAAAGCCATGCAACGATTTCGAAATGGGAGCGCATATACTACGAAGAAGGTAAAGAGGCCCTCTTTGAAGAACGACGAGGCAGGAAACGAAACATGCCAGGCAAGAAAAAGGATACTTTCATCAAGAAAGATGTAAACGAAAATGCTGATCTTCTGAAAGAGGTTCAGTATCTTCGTATGGAGAACGAATACCTAAAAAAATTGATCGCCTTAGTTCAAGAGCGGGAAAAGTCGGAAAAGCAGACAAAGTAGCCGTCGTTTCAGAATTAAGGCAGAAATATCCGCTGGACGAGTTGTTGAAAGCTTCAGACCTTGCAAGAAGCACATATTACTACTATGTGAAGTCTTTGGCAAAGCCTGACAAATATCTAGTTGAAAAGGACGAGATCCTTTCGATCTACCAAGAGAATCAAGGCCGTTATGGGTATCGCAGGATCACGCTTGAAATGCACAACCGTGGATACGTCATCAATCACAAAACAGTACAGCGTCTGATGAAAATGATGAAACTAAAATGTATGGTCAGGGTCAAGAAGTACCGTTCCTTCAGAGGCGAGATCGGCAAAGTTGCTCCGAACCTGATCAACAGAGATTTTAAGGCAGAACGTCCGGCTCAGAAGTGGACAACGGACATTACGGAATTCTCGATCTTTGGTCGAAAGCTGTACTTGTCACCGGTGCTGGACATGTTCAATGGAGAAATCATCAGTTACAATATTAGTGAGCGGCCTCATCTTAGACAGGTGCTGGATATGTTGGACAAGGCCTTCAAGAGGATTCCTGATGATACAGGCCTGATA
>JAFRQL010000092.1 GCA_017428655.1 Bacillota bacterium
CTCATTCCACTTGCTGACAACTTGAACAGAGCAAATAGTAGGGAATCACATTGAAATGGTATATTTTTGCACCGCTTCGGGCTAGAATACGATCAGATGCGATATTAGTCGGATATTAGCTCTTATGTTTGCTATTCATATCGTTTCTACTAAAAGATTTTGTCGATCTGTGAAAAATCTTTTAGTAATATTAAAAGATTTTGTTGAATACGCAAAAATCTTTAAGTATAATTTCTTCAGAACGGCAGTGATCAACGGTCAGAACGATATATAAGACCCTGCCGGTTTGGAGGAACTTATGATCATAAGAGAACACTATCTGGCTCAGATCAGGCCATTTTATGACAGCGACCTGATAAAGATCATCACCGGGATACGCCGCTGCGGAAAGTCTGTGATAATGAAGCAGGCCTTAAGCGAACTCGAAAATGACGGCAAAAGGTGTCTTTTCCTTGATTTCGATCTTAGGCCCGTGCGCAAGGAGATCAATGACGCTGACGCTCTGTTAGATCATGTCCGCGAGCATCTTGGCGATGACAAACTGTATATTTTTCTTGATGAGGTCCAGAATCTTGAGGGGTGGAATGAGGCCGTAAGAACTCTGAGGCTCTGGAACACCTCTGTATTCGTCACCGGAAGCAATTCCAAGCTGCTTTCAAGAGAATTCACAAAGGAGCTTTCCGGGCGTTACGTTTCTTTCAGGATCAAGCCCTTCGTCTATAGGGAGGCATTGGAATACGTAAAGCAGCTGGGCAGGGAATACAGCGTCATTGACTATCTTGTCTGGGGCGGTTTTCCTGCTGCTTTGGAGCAGCCTGATACAGATGCTCTCAAAAGGTATCTGAACGATCTTAACAGTACGATAATATTTAATGATCTGGAGAACAGATACAGGATCCGAAAAACAGACGTATTTGAAAGGATCGTCGATTATGTTCTCGTGTCCAACGCGAGGGTCTTCAGCGCTAAATCGATCTCAGACTATATGAAAGGGCAGAATATCAACGTTTCCGTTGCGACTGTCATCAAGTATCTGGGTTATCTGAAAGAGGCGTATGTCATCGAAGACGTGCCCCTGTATTCCCCTAAAGCAAAGGCGCTTTTGAATTACTATTACAAACTGTATGACGAAGATGTATCGATGAACAGTATCCGGGCATCCGGAAACCGTTTCGATCTCACGCACAATCTGGAGAACGTTGTGCTGAACGAGTTGATCTATATGGGATACGAGGTCTCTGTATATGACAACAAAGGGAGAGAGATCGATTTCAGGGCAGTCAAGGATGGAAAGATCTTTCTTATCCAGGTCGCATACAGTATCGCGGAAGAAAAGGCCTATGACAGGGAATTTTCCGCGTTCGCGTGCCTGGATAATACTTCAAAGAAGATCCTTATCACGAATGACGAAATAGATTACTCCACCAGTACCGTATACCATTACAGGCTCAGAGATTTTCTTATGATGGACGAGCTTTGATCCTCTCTCATGCGTTGACAAGCCGTCCCCGCGCCGATAAACTTATATTTGGTGAAAAATGTGACGCAAGCGTCAGCAAGGAGGAACAGCATGAAGGTACTCATGATAAACGGAAGCCCTCACGCCAAGGGCAGCACCTGGACCGCGCTCCACGAGATGGAGAAGATCTTCGAGGCGGAAGGGGTCGAATGCGAGATCGTGCAGGTGGGGAATCTGGACGTGCGCGGCTGCACGGCCTGCGGTTTCTGCGCCCGCAACGGAAGGTGCGTGTACGATGATATAGTCAACGAGATCGCGGCGAAGTTCGAGCAGGCTGACGGTCTGGTGGTCGGGACTCCCGTCTACTACGCGTCCGCCAACGCTACCACCGTGGCGGTCCTGGACAGGCTCTTTTACAGCACCCGCTTCAGCAAGCTGATGAAGGTGGGAGCCGCGGTGGCGTCCGCCAGAAGGGGAGGCCTCACCGCTACCTTCGACGAGATAAACAAGTACTTCACCATCAGCGGCATGCCGGTGGCGTCCAGCCAGTACTGGAACGACATCCACGGAAACAACGCGGAGCAGGCCCAGCAGGATCTTGAGGGCATGCAGACCATGAGGGTCCTGGCCAGGAATATGGTCTTCCTCATGAAGAGCATCGCTCTGGGCAAGGAGGCCTACGGTCTTCCCGAAAAGGAGGAGCGCAAGATCTCCACTAATTTCATCAGGTAGGTCCCGCGGAACGCGGCGCATCCATCCAGGCAAAAGAAAGGAAAATATCATATGAAAATAATGGCGATGGCGGATCTTCACGGATCCGGCTACTACGCGAAGCTGGCATATCAGAGATTTCTTGAGGAAAAGCCCGACAAGGTGGTGACCCTGGGCGACATGGTATATCAGGGGGTGAGGAATCCTCTGACCCGCGAGTTCTCGGGCCCCGATACCGTTGAGCAGCTCAATCTCATGGCTGAGAAGAGCATGGGCGTCCGCGGCAACTGCGACGCCGACGTCCATCAGGAGTTCCTGAAGTACCCCATGATGGCGGACTATCTTCTGATCATCGAGGGCGGCAGGACCATCTTCGCGACCCACGGCCATATCTTCAACCAGGACCACATGCCCGGCCTTGAAGCCGGCGACGTGCTGCTCATGGGACACTTCCACAAGCCCAGCTGGTACAAAAAGGACGGAGTCTGGTGCATGAACCCAGGCTCCCTGGCCTGCCCCAAGGAGGACACTCCCCACGGCTATCTCATCATCGAAGACGGAAAGACCTTCACCTGGAAGAACGTGGAGGACGGCTCCGTATTCCACAAGGAAGTTCTTGATTAAACGCATATCCGCGAGCCCGAGGAGATCCCCGGGCTCGTGGTTTTTGAATGATCCGGACCGTGAACAGGGGCTCGGCACCCCGGCGAAAGGAGCGAAATATGACAAAACTTGAGCTTTATCTCAGCGTCGGCAGCTGCAAGGAGGTCCGCTGGCTGGACGGGCAGCATCTCATCTATGTTCAGGCGGGCCCGTCGGGCAAGAGCATCATCTGCCAGGATGTGGACAGCAAAGAGGCAAAGACACTGTATACCACTCCGGAGCAGATCTGGAAGCTGACCTCAAAGGAAGGGACCATCCTCTTCACCTCCGACGACGGCGGCAACGAGAACGAGCAGATCTGGGTGTTCAAAGGCGATAAGCCCGTCAAGATGACCGATCTTCCCAAGGTGAGGCACTATGTCGGAGGCATGGGCCCCGGCGGAAAGACCGTGTTCTTTTCACTCAACGAGAGGGATCCCAGAAGCTTCGACCTGGCCTGCATGGATCTTGAGACCGGAGAAAAGAAGGTCCTGAAGGAGAACCATGACAACTACAATACCCCGTGCTCGGTGTCTCCCGACGGAAGGTACGTGCTTTACAACAAGCTGATGGGCCATTCCAACAGCGCCCTGTGGATGCTGGATACCGTCACCTGCCAGGCGGTGAGAAGGCCCGATACCGCGGCCGTGATGGCTGGAAAGAGCCCCAGCTGGCTCCCCGATTCCTCGGGCTTTTACTACGTCAGCGACGAGGACAGCGACTTCTTCTACGTCGCCTTCTGCGACGCGAAGACCGGAAGATATGAGAAGGTCCTGGAGTTCGGCTGGGACGCGGAGTTCGTCTCCCTTTCGCCGGACGGAAAGAAGCTTGCCATGACCGTCAACGAGAACGGTTACTCGGTGCTCAAGGTCTGGGATATCGAAAAGAAGGAGTTCATCAAGGCTCCGGAGCTTCCCCGCGGCGTCATGTCCTCTCCCGCGTGGGATCCCGAGGGAAAGCGCCTCGCCTTCACCCTGATGACCGGGACCCTCGCCCAGGACGTCTGGGTCGCGGATCTTGAAAAGGGCTGCGCGAAGCAGCTGTCCTGCAGCTTCCCAGAGGGCCTGGGACCGGACGATTTCGTCGAGCCCGAGCTTCACTGCTTCAAGTCCTTCGACGGGCTGACCGTACCGTACTTCCTCTACGTTCCCAAGGGGATGGAGGCGAAGGACCTGCCGGTGATGATCTCGATCCACGGCGGACCGGAGGGGCAGAGCAGGCCAGGCGTCGGAAACAAGGGACTGATCTATTACTACATCTCTCAGGGCATCGCCATCGTAGAGCCCAACGTTAGGGGCTCGGTGGGCTACGGCAAGGCCTATTCCCACCTGGACGACGTGGAAAAGAGACTGGACAGCGTCAAGGACATCGAGTATCTGGTGAAGCACCTGACGGAGGAGGGGATCGCGGATCCCAAGCGCCTGGGCGTCATGGGCGGAAGCTACGGAGGCTTCATGACCCTTTCCTGCGCGGCCAGGTATCCGGAGCTCTGGTGCTGCGCGGTGGCGACGGTGGGCATGTTCAACCTGGTGACCTTCCTGGAGAACACCTCCCAGTACCGCAGGCCTCACAGAGAGCAGGAGTACGGGACTCTCGAGCACGACCGGGAGACCCTGTTCAACGTTTCGCCCGCTGCCAAGGTCGACGGGATCAGGGGGCCGCTCTTCGTGATCCACGGTAAGAACGATCCCAGGGTGCCCGTCACCGAGACCTATCAGGTAGTGGAGTATCTCAAAAACAAGGGCGTGGACGTGACCATGCTGGTCTACGACGACGAGGGCCACGGCCTGCAGAAGTTCCACAACAAGGTGGACTGCTACCCGAAGGTGCTGGAGTTCGTCAAGAAGCACATGGGGCTGTAGAGGCTTAGGATCGGCCGGTCCCGTTACTCCGGGATCACTACTTCTCCGGCAAGATCGGTGTCGAAGAGCCTTCTGACCTCTTCGGGATCCTTTGAGTTACCCAGAGCCCACATCAGTTTGGTGACCGCGGCCTCGGTGGTCATGTCCCTGCCGGAGATGACCCCGCATGAAAGGAGCTTGGTCCCGACCTCGTAGAGCCTGAGATCGCTGGCGTCGTAGAGGCACTGGCTGCAGACCACCACCGAGACTCCTTCGGCGGTGAGCCTCTGGAGGGCGTCCAGCAGGTTCCTTCTGATGAAGTGCATGCCGCCCATGCCGAAGGCCTCGATGACGATGCCCCGGTAGTTCATGCTGCGCAGGGTGTCGAAGATCTCGGGCTTGGTGCTGGGTATGAGCTTTAAGAGGAACACGTCGGTGGAGAGGGAATCCTTTAGTTCGAAGGGACCGGCGGGCTCTTTGTCCGCAACGTACTTGCGAAGACCGTCCCCGTACACCTCGCCCAGAAGGCCGGCGTTGACGCTCTCGAAGGCCTCAAATCCCATGGTCCTGACCTTGACGGCCCTGCAGCCTCTGATGATCTTGCGGTTGAAGGCGATGCTGACGCCCTGTATTCCGCTCTCGGCAGCGGCAAAGGCCGTGTAGAGGTTGTTTCTCGCGTCGGTGAGCATGTTGTCGATGGGGACCTGGCTTCCGGTGATCACCACGGGCTTGTCCAGGTTCCTCAGCATGTAGCAGAGCATGGAGGCGGTGTAGGCCATGGTGTCGGTGCCGTGGGTCATGACGATCCCGTCGTAATCGGCGATCCTGGCGGCGATGGCCCTGGCCATGACCTGCCATTCCTCGGCCTGGATGTTGGAGCTGTCCAGGCTCATCAGGTCTTCGACGTCGATGTCGTAGTGGGAGGGCAGATCCTCCATGTAGCTCAGTAGCTGGCCCGAGCTCATCTGGGGGGTCAGGCCGTCCTCGCCCGGCTTTGACGCGATGGTCCCTCCGGTCGTTATCAGCAGTATCTTTTTCTTTGCCATTGGAGCTCCTTTATGGTTTCGCGCTTCGTAAGGCCCGCGGTCCGCGGAGCCCTTCCCGAAGACTTCGTTACTTTTTTGCTTACCGATAAATCTTACCATAAACCGCCGCCCGTGTGATATACTTTTATGAGTTTTGAGCGGGAAGACCCGCGGATAGGAAGATACTATGGACCTTGAAAGAGACGAATATCAGGAGCCCCGCTGCCCCTTGGACATGTCCGCCCTGCAGGGCGGTCCCGCGGAGACCATTCCTGTGAGAAGGATAACCGAAAAGGAGGATGAGTTCCTCGCAAAGAACGACTGGACGGGGGCCGAGAGGCTGCTTTTGTACTGGCTGGCAGAGGCCGATCAGTACGGCGATAAAAAGGGCAGCTTTGCCATGAACAACGAGCTCATGGGCCTTTACAGAAAGCTGGGAAGAGAAGAAAAGGCCATGGAGAGCGCCGGCAAAGCTCTGGCCCTTCTGGACGAGCTGGGCTACGAGGACACCGTCAGCGGCGCAACCTGCTTCATCAACAGCGCCACGGTTTTCAAGGCCTTCGGAAGGGCAGGCGACGCTCTGCCTCTGTTTGAGAAGGCCAGGAAGGTCTACGAAAGGCTCCTTAAGAACGACGACGCAAGGCTGGGCGGCCTTTACAACAACATGGGCCTCGCCCTGGTGGATCTTGAGCGCTTCGACGAGGCAGAGACCCTTTACGGCAAGGCCGTCGCGGTGATGGAGAGGACCGGAGCATCCCAGCCGGAGCAGGCCATAAGCTGGCTCAACATGGCCAGCGCAGCCGAGGCGAGGCTGGGTCTTGACGACGCAGAAGAGGAGATCTCCGACTGCATCGCCAGAGCCATGGAGCTTCTGGATAAGGACCAGCCCCACGACGGCAACTACGCCTTCGTCTGCGAGAAGTGCGCTCCCGTGTTCGGTTATTACGGTTATTTCATGTACGAAGAGGATCTCAACGAAAGGGCGAGGAAGATCTATGAAAGGTCTTGAGCTCTCGTACAGGTACTTTATAGAATTCGGGGAGCCGATGCTCAAGGATGAGTTCCCCCAGCTGGAGCAACTCATCGCCTGCGGCCTTTGCGGCAGCGGTTCGGAGTGCCTGGGCTTTGACGATGAGATCTCAAGGGACCACGACATGGAACCCGGTTTTTGCATTTTTCTTCCCGGCGAGGACGTCGTCGACAGGCGCACGGCCTTCCTTCTTCAGAGGGCCTACGACAGGCTGCCCAAAGAGTATGAGGGGCTCAAAAGGAGCCTGATCGCTCCCGAGGGCGGAAGGAGAAGGGGAGTCATAAGGATCTCCGACTTTCTTTTGGGCAGGACCGGGAGCCCCGACGGGAGCCTCACCGCGGAGCAGTGGTACAGGCTGCCCGAGCAGTACCTGCTGGAGGTCGTAAACGGCGAGATCTTCTGCGATGGGCCGGGACTTATGACCGGTATAAGGCAAAAGCTCTCGTATCTTCCCGAGGATATCAGGCTGAGGAAGCTCTCCGACTGTCTGATCTCCATGGCCCAGGCCGGCCAGTACAACTTTGAAAGGTGCCTTGCCCACGGCGAGACCGAGGCTGCAAGGTACGCTCTAAGCGAGTTCTGCGGGAGCGGGGTCCACGCGGCCTTCCTCCTGGCAAGAAGCTACATGCCCTTCTACAAGTGGCGTTTCAGGGCCTTAAGAGAGCTGGGGCTTGGCGATATTGCGGGCATCCTTTCAGAGCTTCTTCTCTGTCCGGTCTCCGCGGCTGAGGAGAACAGGATCCTCGCCATGATCGGCGAGGCAGGGGAGTTCTTCATCGGAGCCCTTCGGATGCAGGGCCTTACCGACGCGGTCTGCACCGAACTTGACAAGCATGGCCGCTCGGTGGAGGAGAGGATCGAGGACGGGTTCATAAGGAATCTGCGGTAATATTTTTATAAGACATAAAAACGGCCTCCGGAGCGGTCAGCCCCGGAGGCCTTGATGTAACTGTTATTTTGTTTTGACCGCAGCCCTCATCTGCTTCTTCCAGCTGTCGACCCTCGACTGCATCTCATTGCGCCTCTTCTTTGCGGCCTTGTATTCCTCCGAGCCTCTGATGCTCTTCATCTCCTGCTCCTTCAGCTCGAACCGTGGCATCACCTCCAGCAGCCACTCTTCGTTGTCGTCGCAGATGGC
>JAFRQL010000093.1 GCA_017428655.1 Bacillota bacterium
CAGGGGAGAGATCCAGTTCACCGACGACGGGCTCTCCGGGATCTGCACCTTCAACGTCAGCAGGTTCTACAGGATATTCGACGGGGCTTCATACCGGGCTGAGCTGGACCTGCTGGAGGAGTTCAGCGACGCCAGGCTCAGGGAGATGATCCTCGAGAGGAGGGCGAAGTTCTCGGCGGAGCCTGCGGACATGCTCCTCATGGGCCTTCTTCCTTCGAAGCTCTCCGCGTATCTTCTGGGAAGATGCGGGGCTTTGGCAGGCTCGACCTGCGGCGATCTGAGCACCGCCCGGGCTGAGGAGCTTGCCCGCATGTGCAAGGAGCTCAACTTCACGGTGACCGGGACCAGGTCCTGGAAGGACGCCCAGGTGACCGCAGGAGGTGTGAGCCTTCGGGAGGTCGATCCCCTGACACTTGAGTCAAAGATCGTCCCCGGCCTGTATTTTGCCGGGGAGGTACTGGATATAGACGGGCCCTGCGGCGGATACAATCTGACCTGGGCCTTTGCCAGCGGCAGGTCTGCGGGAAGGGCCGCGGCGGAAAGAAGCGCGAGATGATAAGGATCCACGAGATAAAGCTCAGGGCGGGACAGCCCGAGAGCAGGCTGATAGCGAGAGCGGAAAGAAAGCTGGGCCTTGAGAGGGGCTCGGTGACGGCGGTCAGGATCGCCAAGGAATCCCTGGACGCCAGGGAAAAGCCCGATATCTACAGGGTCTTCAGCCTGGATATAGAATCGCCCCTGAGCGACGAGGAGCTTTTCGCCGCCGCCGCGAGGAATAAGGTCAAAGCGGGGCCTGCTAAGGACGAAGGATATACCCTTAAGCCCGCGGAGAGGACCTTCGATTAGAGGCCTGTGGTCTGCGGCTTCGGGCCCTGCGGCATGTTCGCAGGACTGGTCCTTGCCATGTACGGCGCGAGGCCGGTCATACTTGAAAGAGGGGGCTGCATGGAGAAGAGGATCGCCGCCGTTGATAGGTTCTTCAGCGATGGCGTCCTGGATCCGGTCTCCAACGTCCAGTTCGGCGAGGGGGGTGCCGGGACCTTTTCCGACGGCAAGCTCACCACCGGCACCAAGGACGCCGCCCAGAGGTTCATCCTTCAGACCTTCGTTGACGCCGGCGCGGGACCGGAGATCCTCTACGGGAACAAGCCCCACATCGGCACAGATGTGCTGAGAAGGATCGTGGTGAATATCAGGGAAAAGATCGTCTCCCTGGGCGGGGAGGTCCGCTTTGAACAGAAGCTCTCCTCCATTGAGATCAGCGGCGGCAGGGTGTCCGGGGTCATCCTTGAGGACGGAAGCCGCATCGATACTGACACGGTCATCCTGGCTCTGGGCCACAGCGCCAGGGACACGGTGAGAGGCCTTTTTGGTCAGGGCCTTTTGATGGAGCAGAAACCCTTTTCCATGGGGGTGCGCATCGAGCATCCCCAGTCGATGATAGACGTCTCCCAGTACGGAGCTCCCGCAGCGGAGCTAGACCTTCCCCCGGCCGACTACAAGCTGTCGGTCAGGACCTCCGAGGGCAGGGGAGTTTATACCTTCTGCATGTGTCCTGGCGGCTACGTGATCGCGGCGGCGTCGGAGGAGGGCGGCATCGTGACCAACGGCATGAGCAACAGCACCAGAGCGGCGGAGAATGCCAATGCGGCCCTTCTGGTGGACGTGAGGACGTCGGATTTTCCGTCGGCTCATCCTCTCAGCGGGATGCTCCTTCAGGAGGAGTACGAGCACAAGGCCTTCGAGCTGGCCGGAAGATGCTACAAGGCTCCCTGCGAGACCGTGGGAGATTTCATGAGGAGCTTTGAAAATGAGTGCCTGGATGATGGTCCGGATCCGCAAAGCGCGCCCTCTCAGGGACTCAGGGGCTTTTCAGGAGTCGAGCCCGTCATTCCCAGCTACAGGCCAGGCGTCGTCAGGGCCGATCTCAGGCGCTGCCTTCCCGGCTTCGTCTGCGATTCCATGAGGGAGGCCCTTCCCCTTCTGGACAGGAAGCTCCGGGGCTTCGCCTCGGAGGACGCCCTCATGACCGCTCCGGAGACCAGAAGTTCCGCCCCTTACCGCATAAAAAGGGACGCCATGGGCAGAGCCCTGGCGTCCGACGGTTCTGTTATAGAAGGCCTTTACCCCGCGGGGGAGGGGGCAGGCTACGCGGGAGGCATCATGTCCGCCGCGGCGGACGGTCTCCATCAGGCCGAGCGCAGCGCAATGAAGCGCTGAGCTTTAAGGCTTTTTCCGGAATTGTCCCGGCCTTTGATCAGGCCGCTATCTGCTGACCAGCAGGCTCTTGCCCGTCATCTCGGCGGGCTTTTCCATGTCCATGAGCTGGAGCATGGTCGGGGCCAGGTCGCAGAGGGCGCCTCCGTCCCTTAAGACGAAGGGCTTTTCGCTGATCAGGATCAGGGGGACCGGGTTGCAGGAGTGGGAGGTCATCACGGCGCCGCTGTCATCCAGCATCTGGTCCGCGTTGCCGTGGTCTGCGGTGATGAGCATCTGTCCGCCCGCCTTCATCATGGCGTCATAGATCCTTCCGACGCAGGTGTCGACGGCCTCCACGGCCTTTACGGCAGCGTCGAAGACTCCGGTGTGGCCTACCATGTCGCAGTTGGCCAGGTTCAGGATGATCATGTCCTGCTTACCTTCTTCGATCTTTTCGATGACCCGGTCGGTGACCTCGTAGGCGCTCATCTCGGGCTGCAGATCGTAGGTCGCCACCTTGGGGGATGCGACCAGGATCCTCTCCTCTCCTTCGTAGGGCTCTTCTCTACCGGCGTTGAAGAAGAAGGTCACGTGGGCGTATTTCTCGGTCTCGGCGATCCTCAGCTGGGTCTTTCCCGCCGCGCTGACCCAGGCGCCAAGGATGTTCTCAAGGCTCTGGGGCTTGAAGGCGATGGATACGTTGGGGATGGTGGCGTCGTAGGTGGTGAAGCAGACGTATTTCAGGTTTTTGGGCATCTTCTTTCTTTTGAAACCGTCGAAATCGGGATCGACCAGGGTCCTGGTGATCTCCCTCGCTCTGTCGGGCCTGAAATTGTAGAATATCATGGAGTCGCCGTCCTCGATCAGGGCGACGGGCTTTCCGTTCTCCCATACGCAGCCGGGGATGACGAACTCGTCGTTCTCGTCGTTCTGCCTTGCCAGCTCCAGGAGCCCCAGGGCGGAATCGGCCTTCCTGCCTTCTCCCAGGGTGTAGTTGTCGTAGGCGAGGACGAGCCTTTCCCAGCGCTTGTCCCTGTCCATGGAATAGTATCTGCCGCTGACGCTGGCGATCTTTCCGCAGCCGATCTCCTTCATGTGGTCCTCGGCCTGCTTTATATACCTCTCAGCGCACCTGGGCGGCACGTCTCTTCCGTCGAGGATGGCGTGAAGATAGACCTTCTCCAGGCCCAGCTTCTTTGCCATGTCCAGAAGGGCGAGGATGTGGGTCATGTGGGAGTGGACCCCTCCGTCGGAGAGGAGCCCCATCAGGTGGAGGGCCTTTCCGGTGTCCCTTGCCCTTACCATGGCGGCCTTCAGGTCTTCGTTCTCAAAGAAGCTGCCGTCCTTCACCGCGTTGGTGATCTTGCTCAGCTCCTGCCAGACTATGCGGCCCGCGCCCATGTTGGTGTGGCCTACCTCGGAGTTGCCCATCTGGCCTTCGGGAAGGCCTACGAACTCTCCGCTGGCGTTGAGGGTGGCGTGGGGATACTGAGCCCACAGCCTGTCTATGTTGGGCTTTTTAGCAGCCTCAACGGCGTTTCCGGGACCGGCGGGAGCCAGTCCGTAGCCGTCCATTATCAATAGCATTGTCGGTCTTTTCATTGTGTTACCTCCGTTGAACGATTCAGTATACCATGACGGAGGCAAAATCAAAAGACATGATCGCTGACCGAAATTATTTCGGAACGGAGCTTTGAAAAGGGTGCGATCCCAGTGATATCAAATATTTTTACCGTACAATGTTACCGTAAACCAGCTTAAAGCACCTTTATCGGGACCATCTTCGGGGGTATAATATAGCGGAGAACGATAATTCGGCGCCTTTTAAGGCGTTTTGGGAGGTTTGCGATGGCCTGGACATCAAGGCAGCAGGATGCGATAGACAGCAGGAACGAGACGCTTCTGGTCTCCGCGGCGGCAGGCTCGGGGAAGACTTCTGTCCTGGTGGAAAGGGTCCTGGGACTCATACTCAAAGACCATATCAGTCTTGAGAACATGCTCATAGTGACCTTCACCAACGCCGCGGCCTCGGAGATGAAGGAGAAGATCCAAAAGCGCATAAGAAGGGAGCTGAAGGGCGGCGGCCTCGCTCCGGACGAGGCTGCCTTCCTGCGCCACCAGCTCTCCGTCATGGGCAGCTGCAATATATCCACCTTCCACAGCTTCGCCATAGAGGTCATAAGGCGGTATTACTATGTCATCGGGGTCCAGCCCGACCTTGCTGTCAGCGACGAGTCCAGGACCGCCATATTCATGGAGGAGGCCATGGACGAGATGTTCGAGGACCGGTTCGCCTCCGAAGATCCCGATTTCAAGTACTTTCTGGACTGCTACGCCACCTCGAAGAAGGACGATCAGGCGAAGGAGATGATCCTGGAATTCCGCAGGTTCCTGCAGAGCCTTCCCGATCCCAAGAAGTGGACCGATGATCTGTGCAGCGGGGCTCTGCTGGACGTGGATGCCTTCGCCGCCATGGCTCTTGAGAAGGCAGAAAAGGCCTTAAGGGACGGCTGCCTGCTCCTTGAGAGGGCAGGAGCGGTCCTGACGGAGGGCCCTCTTGAGGCGGGGCTCGTCCCCGCGGTCCAGACCGCCCAGAAGAACGCGGCGGATATAGTCATGCTCAGGGGCCTTGAAGAGGAGCTTGCCAGCGATCCCTCGTCTCTTTCAGACGTCATAGCCCGGATGGAGTCTCCCCAGTTCCAGAAGATGGGGGCTGCCAAGGGAGAGAAGGATTCCTGGGAGCACGTCAAGGACCGGTTCAACGTCTTAAGGGACGCGGCCAAAAAGCTCATAAGGGACACCGGAGCCTCCCTTTCCGGCTTCAGCGCGGACCTGGTCCAAAGGGAGAAGGAGGCCCTTCTTCCCGTGCTGTCGGTCCTCTGCAGGCTCACAGCGGATCTGGACAGCCGGTTCTCTGAAAAGAAGCTCTCAAGGGGGCTGATGGATTTCTCCGATATCGAGCACATGGCCCTGAACATCTTAAGAGACGAGAAGGTCAGCTCCGAATACAGGGAGCGCTTCGCCTACGTTTTCATCGACGAATACCAGGACAGCAACATGGTCCAGGAGGAACTGATCCGCCGGGTCGCTCCCGAGGGCAGGATCTTCATGGTTGGAGACGTAAAGCAGAGCATATACAAGTTCCGCCTGGCGGAGCCGGAGCTTTTCCTCGGTAAATACAAGGACATCAAGGCGGGCAGGGCGGACGGCAGGGTCATAGACCTCAACGCCAACTTCAGGAGCAAGGCCGGGATCATCGATATGGTCAACGCCCTGTTCTCAAGGATCATGTGCCCCGAGAGCTGCGGCATCCTCTACGATGAGGACGCGGCTCTGGTGGAGGGAGCGCCCTACGAGGGCAGCCTCATATACAAGCCCAAACTGTATATCACGGAGCCCGCGGCGGAGGATGAGAGCGCCGAAGAAGGATCTGAAGATGAAGCGGTCCGCCGGCTCAAGTCCGACGAGATCGAGGCTCTTCAGGCGGTGAGGATCATCAGGGAGTACCTGGGAAAGCCCATCCATGACGGAAGCATAGGGGCGGACCGGCCCCTGACCTACCGCGATATGGTCATACTTATGCCCACGGTGAAGGGCAAGGGCGAGACCTTCTACAGGGCTCTTGCCTCCGCCGGCATCCCAGTCTACCTTGCCAGGAGCGAGGGATATTTCGATACCCTTGAAGTCAGCGTCTTCCTTGATCTTTTAAGGCTCATAGACAACTCCAGAAACGATCTCGCCCTGATCAGCGTCCTGCATTTCCCGTCCTTCGGCTTTTCCACCGAAGATCTGGCAGAGATCAGGATCTTCGCCAACGGCGAGGATCTGGCGGCGGGCGCAAAGAAGAGAAGACCCTACAGCGCCGCGTTCAGGCTCTACGCTCAAAAAGGCCGTGACGCGGATCGTAGGGACCGCTGCCGCAGGGTGAGGGACAGGCTCCTGCTGTGGAAGAAAAAGGCCTCCTACGGGCCTTTGGCATCCTTCGTGTGGGAGGTCCTTGAGGACAGCGGTATCATGGATCTTTGCTCCGCACTTCCCGGAGGACTGCAGCGCCAGGCCAACCTCCGCGCCCTCGCGGACAAGGCCGCCGAGTTCGAGGAGACCAGCGCCGCCGGCCTTTACGGTTTCATCGACAGGATCGACGCCATCAAGGGCAAGGTCTCCGTGGGCGAAGCGGAGGTCTTCACCGCCGACGCCGAGGCGGTCCGCATAATGACCATCCACAAGAGCAAAGGGCTGGAGTTCCCCTTCGTCCTGGTCTGCGGCATGGGCGAGGACCTGCTGAAGAACCCCCATTCCTCGGGGCTGGTGATCCACAAGGCAGCGGGAGCTGCTGTGGATCTGGTGGATCCGGGCACCAGGCTCAGGAACAAGACCTTCATATCCAGGATGATACGCGAAAAGAACCGCCGGGAGGAAAGGGCGGAGAAGATCAGGCAGCTTTACGTTGCCGCCACCAGGGCCAAGGACATACTGATCTTCAGCGCCGCGGGGAAAAAGCTGGCGTCTGGCTGGGAAAAGACCGGTCTATCGTCCCTCGGCGACGGCTATTACGAAAAGACCTTCCTTTCCCTTCTTTATCCCGCCTTCGGCACCGGCCCGTCGGTGGTCCTCAGCAGCTTCAGCCCGCAGGCAGCTGGAGAAGAGCAGCAGGAGGACGGCTTAAGAGATGCCCTCAAGAACGGTTTTACGGTGGATCCGGCAAGCCTTCCCCGGCGACCTGCGCAGATCTCTGAGATCCTGGACCACGAGGCGCCTGAAGAGGGGACCGGTGAAAAGACCAAGTACAGCGTCTCCCAGCTGGCCCAGATCCAGCGGCTGGGAAGCGCAGCTCAGGCAGCCCGGGATCCCGAGAGCTTCAGGCCTCCCGCCTTTATCGAACCGGTGGAAAGGCTGGGAGCCGCGGAGAGAGGCACCGCCTATCACACTGTCATGGAGCACATCCCCTTCACTCCGGAAGGAAAGGAGCCCGGCGATATCAGCGCCTTCATCGAAAGGCTCGTCTCCTCTTCGATCCTTACACCGGCGGAGAGCAGGGCGGTGGATCCCGTCCGGATCAGCGAGTTCTTCACCTCGGAGATCGGAAGGAGGGTCCTCGCTTCGCCCAGGGTCATGAAGGAGGCTCCCTTCACCGTAAAGCGGATCTATGAAGGCCGCGAGATCATGGTCCAGGGCACTCTGGACTGCTGCTTCATGGAGGACGGCAGCTGGGTGCTGGTGGATTACAAGAGCAATTACGTGGACAAGAGCAGGGAAGAGGACGAGGCCGAAAGGCTCAAAAACGAGTATATCCCCCAGCTGGCCCAGTACAGGTACGCCCTGGAGAGCATAACCGGGATCCCGGTAAAAGAGGCGGTGCTCTACCTCTTCGGTCTCGGGAAGGGCGTCACGGTAAGATAAGACGCAAAAGCGCCCGCGGAGGCCTCTGCCCTCCGCGGGTACGTGCCGTTACGTCCTTGACTGCGTTTTCCTCCTCTAGTTTTCCGCTTTTTCCTTTACCTCGCTTTCTTCCGCTGCTTCGCTCTCTTCATTGATGCCCGTGCCTCTTGCGCTGATCCAGTCAAAGATGCGCTTGAGCTCGTTTCCGCTGATGGTGATGCCCTTGGACATCTTCGTATGGTCCTCGGACCAGTCTCTGATGTCGAATCTGGGCTTTCCGTCGTTCCAGGAGACGACGTTGAACTCCCTGGACCAGCCGTTGGCGTTGGTCCTGAGGACTCCGATGTGCTCGACGATGCGGCAGCTGATGGCATCCCTTCCGCTCTTGTATGCCGCCGGGGACTCCATCACCGCATTGTCCGTGCAGGTGTTTTCGATGTCGTACTTCATTTGATGTTTCCTTTCTTTGGTCGGCGCGCCTTTATCTGGCTTTAAAATACCATAGATGGAAATATATGTCAATACTAAATTTTAACAATTTGCTCCCGCCTGTTTTTGGGCGGCGGGGCATCGTCTCCATCGGTACAACGGGACGCAAGTGTACCGCCTCATCCGTTGCGGCCTTTGGATAATTATGATAAAATCTTTTCCGTTGTGCCCCGCGGAAGGCGGGATTTTTACGAAAGGTCATGTTATGATAGGTTTTGAGATAGAACAAAAACACGTTATAACCGGTGAGCAGGCTTCGGAGAACGGACGCCTGAAGCTCTGGTCCCTCTTTACCATGTTTCAGGA
>JAFRQL010000094.1 GCA_017428655.1 Bacillota bacterium
ACCTGAAGATCGCAGAGCTGCCTTAAGCCCTCCTTGCCGGGGCCGTCGAAGGGCTTGTCGCCGACCAGCTTCGCCTTTTCGGTGGTGCCTCCCTGAAGATCGGTGCCTTTTGCGGAATCCATGAAGGTACCCTCTATGATATTGCCTTCGCTGTCTTTGAACTTCATGTTGGTGGAGTGGGCGATGAGGCCGGGCTTTCCCAGAAGGTCCGCCACCGCGCTCATGGCGCTGTTCCTCTGGTCGACCCTCTCGCCCTCTCTCATGTCGAGCATGAGATTCAGATACGAGGCCGGGGTCTTCTCCGCGATCCTTTTGAGGCAGCTGGAGAAGTTCTCGATGCCTCTGTAGCCTGCCCTGGAGAGCAGCTCAGCCTTGCTGATCCCGAAGGTGTCGGCCAGGTGCTCCATCAGGGCGGCAGACCCTTTGCGGCCGTTCTTCTGGATCAGCTGGGCGATGAGGAACTCGTCGGAATAGTTCTTGACCTTCGGGTCCTTCTTAGTGCGGGCGAACCTGTACTTGGAGAGGAAGTCGTCGAAGAAGACTCCGTTCCTGCTGGCGCCCCTTTTTGCGCTGGCCAGGGCTTCTTCAAAATCGGGCTTTACGCTGAATTTGGAGGCTTTGGTGAAGAAGCCTTTTCTGGGATTGCCCTTGGCGTCCTTGAGGGTCATGGGGATGCGGTCCGACTGGGCCCCTCTCATCTTGTCCATCTCCTTGCCGGAGAGATCCACGGTGACGGTCCTTGCGTCCTGCTGAAGCTCGGGAAGGGACTTTTTCTCAGCCCCGTTGGGATCGTACTGCTGGAGCAGGTTCATGTCCCTGCTCATCATGGCCTGGATCTTTTTGACGGTCTCGGCGGTGCTCTGAACGGCAGGATCGCCCTTTTTGTCCGGAGCGCCTGCGTTCTCCAGGAGCTTTTCCCCCGCGAGGGCTGCCTTGGTCATGGCCTCGGTCAATTCCTTTTTGCCTGCCTCGTCGATCTGTCTGGGGACTCCCCACTTATCCATCTCCGAGTAGGCGTCCATGAGCTTGTCCAGCTCCTCCATGGCCTCGGCGTAGGCCTGATAGCCGGGAACTGTCTTGTCGGTATTTTCGCGCAGCTCCCTCTGGAGGCGGCGTCTTTCATCGTTTTCGGGAAGATTATAATATCTTGGCATGGTGATATCCTCCTGTCTATGTGGCAGTTAAACCACCGGATATCCAACAAATGTCCAACAAAAATGGGGTTTTTCAAAGAATATACAAAAAAGACCGCCGATGCGGCGGCCTTGGCGTTTGGGTCTGAACTATTCGTAGAGCTTTTCGCCTTTGTTGATGTAGAGCTTGTCCTTGATCGGTTCCACCTGGGCCTGGACGACCTTCTCCTGCCATTCCTCCTTGGGGAATTCCTCGTAGGTGATGGTCACGGCCTGCTGGGGAACTCCGCAGACCTCCATGACGGCCTGGTTGATCCTCTCGACCAGCTTCTTCTTGGTCTCTTCGTCTTTGGGATAAGATTTGATGGCTAC
>JAFRQL010000095.1 GCA_017428655.1 Bacillota bacterium
AAGGGCAGCCCGTCCGGATAAAAAACGGCGCCCCGCAGGATAACCGTCCCGCGGCGCGCCGCCCGCATATTCAATTATTCCGCCTGCGCCCTGAAGAGGATCGCCCTCCCCCGGCCGCGTGCCTTTTACTTTCCGTATCTCTTGAGGATGCTGACGTACATCCTGACGTCGCCCTCCAGATGGTCCAGGCAGATGTGCTCGTTGACCTGATGGGCCCCGCCGCTCCTGCCGTCCTGCAGAAGGCCGGTGAAGCGGTAGACGCTATTGGTCGGGCAGATGCCGCAGTAGTAGCGGGAATCGGTGCCGCCGGTGAGCATGGTCGGGATCAGCGGGGTCCCGGGATAGAGCTCCTCCACGACCTCGGCGATGTTTTTGAAGAGCTCGCTCTCGGTGGACTGCTCGGCGGGGGGATCGTCGCCCTTGAGCACTGAGATCTCAACGCCTTCGGGGACAAGCTTCCTGAAGTGGGCCAGCAGGTCGTCGATGGTCTGGCCGGGCAGGATCCTGTTGTTGACGACCAGGGTCGCCTTCTCGGGGATGATGTTGGCCTGGGCGGAGCCGCTGCACATGGTGATGGCGGTGGTGGTCCTGATCATGGCGTTGAGGTATCTGTCCTTCTCGCAGACCGCGACGATCTTGTCCCAGTTGCCTTCCACGTCGCCGCAGAGAGCGTCCAACTCGGCGTTGTCGATGAGGCCGTGCTCGTGCTGGGCCTTGAACTGCTTTACGACCACGGGGCTCATGAACGGGGGCATGGGGTTCTCATCCAGGGCGATCATGGTCTTAGCCAGTTTTACCAGGGCGTTGTTCTTCTCGGGGGAAGCCGCGTGGCCGCCCTGATCCAGAGCGGTGAACATGACGTCAACGTAGCCCTTCTCGCAGATATTGATGTCGGCGTAGCGCTTTCCGTTCTTTTCGACGATGCCGCCGCACTCGTCGATGAGGCCGCCAAGTTCAACGCCTCTGTCCTTAAGGGTCTGGACGATCATGGGCGCTGCCGCTCCAGGTCCTCCCATGATCTCTTCGTTGTAGCCGAAGCCCAGATAGATGTCGTAGTCGGGCTCCCAGCCCTCTTCGAAGAGCAGGGTCAGAGCGTCCATGTAGGCCTGGATGTTGCACTTGGAATCGGTGGTGCCGCGGCCCCAGATGGCGTTGTCGTGGATCTCGGAGCCGAAGGGGGGATACTTCCACATGGACCAGTCGCCTTCGGGGACCACGTCCTGGTGGGCGATGAACATAAGGGGGAGCTTTCCGGACTTGCCGGTGCCCTTGTAATGATAGAGGAGCCCGCATTTGCCGATGACTTCCCTGGTCATCTTCTCGTGGACGAGAGGCCAGCACTCCTCCATGACCTTGTGGAGCTCAAGGAAGTCGGAGACCCTGGTCTTGTCGGGATCAGCGCTGGATACGGTGGGGATGCGGCACATCTTCTGGAGATGCTCCGCGAAAAGCGCGGTGTCGTATTTCATTCCTGTCCTTTCTCCGGCTTCAGCCGGACCACGAAGATATACGATAGGGGTTATATAACGTATGTTATGGGGGCTGTAGAGCTTTCGGCGCATTGCCGCAAAGCCTGAGATATCAAGGGATGCAGGCTCTTAGGATGCAGAACGCCTGTTTTATTACGCTCCCCAGAGGGCTGTGGCGATCATGAGCATGACCGGCATGGTCAGAAGGCACAGCAGGGTCGAGAGGCAGACCAGAGCGGTGGCGGGACCGGTGTCCTGGCCCTGTCTTTCCACGTAGATGGCGATGTTGGAGCCCACCGGCGCCATGGCGGAGATGAAGATGGCCATGCGCAGGATCACGGGCAGGTCCTTAAAGAGGGCGAAGACCAGCATGGTGACCACGGGGATCACGATGAGCCTTACGAAGCTGCATATCCAGATGGAGCGGTCCTTCATGGCGGAGATCTTCATGCCGCCCAGGTAGACGCCGATGATGACCATGGCGATTGGGGCGCTGCAGGCTGCCAGCGAATTGATGGTGGAAGATACGGTCTTGGGGAGCGGGATCTGAAGGAAGTAGACCAGAAGTCCCGCGATAAAGGCCAGGACCAGTGGGTTCTTTGCGATCTTTTTGGGCTGGAGCTCGCTCCAGTTGCCGGTGATCAGGGACTGGCCGTAGGTCCACTGGAGCACGTTGAGCATGGCGACCATGCCGGCGGTGTAAAAGGCTGCATCGCTGCCCAGAACAGCGGCGATCAGGGGAAGTCCCATGAGGCCGGCGTTGGAGAAGGACGAACCGAAGTTGCTGATCGGGTCCTTCTTAAAGCAGATGTGGGAGACCACCATGGCGATGGCAAGAGCGATGACCGCAAGGAGCAGAGCCCAGAGCAGCTCCCTGGTCTTTTCGGGAGAGCCCGGCTGCATGAAGGCCTTCACGATCAGGCACGGCAGCACCGCGTAGAGCAGGAACGACGTCAGCGCCCCGCTGTTTTTCTTGGTGACCATCCCGGCCTTCTCAAGGCAGAAGCCGATGGCCAGATAGATGACGAATATTATGAGCTGGTTTACGAGAACGAGTACTGTTTCCATTTTTCCTCCGAAATAAAAAACTGTCGCAATTATAATATCATTTCGACAGTTTTACAATGCAATTATTAGAGCCCCAAAGCTACGGAGTCGGAAATATACGGGCTGGTCAACGGTCCTTCCTGCCCGCCTGCTCTTCTGTTCTGTGCAGCCCCGCCGCCCTTCCTTCGGGCCCGGCCTTAAAAATAGTCGTACTCAGCGATCTTTATTCTATCCTGCCTGAGGCCTTCACCATAAAGAACGATATCGCGTATCCGATCAGACAAGGGACGATGTATCCCATACTGTTTGCCAGATATGCTCCCCCTCCCATTATGCAGACCCACAGTATCAGAGTAAAAAGGAGTCCTCCTCTTTCTCCGATATTCTGGATGCTTCCTATTATCTGGGCCCATCCCCAGACTCCCAGCAGCCATGAAGCAATTGCCGCGCCTATGATCCCGATCATCTTATCCTCCTTGTGATCTTATCATTTATACTGCTCCGAGAGCTCGACCAGTACCTCCGTCATCATCGCATTCTGATAGTGGCTGAGGAACTGACACGTCCTCACGGGCGCTTCCTTTCCCGTCAGAGCCCAGTAGCAGAGCGCGAAGGTCATGCCGGCAGAGATCCCGGTCGACATATCCATGCCCTCATATCCGCAGACACGGGGTGACAGGGCCGCCAGATGCACTCTTGCTATCGTCTCAGGGGATGAAGCTCTCAGAGAATCGACTATCGTATCGAATACCGCGTTAAAGTAACCGATCCGCGAAGCTAAAAACGCATCCTCCGGTATATTGTCAAGATCCGCGCTGTATTGATCCAGATAGTCGATGACCAGTTCCTTGTAAACGTGCTTATTATTGACGCACGCGTTCTTGATATTCCTCTCCAGGACCTCCCTCAGCGATAGTCCAAACATACGATCCCCCCTCTCGTTCCGACCGCGGTCACCGCAGGTCCAGCGTACCCTGAAACTCTACTCTCACCCTGATCTTAAGGCATTTCCAAAACGGGGCCAAAACGGAAATGTCCATGTACGGCCCGAAAGGTTACTGTATATGAATGGCGTTTTATGCTAAAATCAAGTCTAAGGAATTCAGAAAATGCTCACTCAGGAAAAATACGACAAGATAATACAGACGGTCGAAGATATCGCCTCATCGAGGGCCGCGGACTTCTTCGAAGAGCCTCCCGACCCCGCGGAAGCAGCCCGAAAGGCCTTCGATGCTGCGGGATGGCCCGGTATCGACATAAAGACCGCCAACGGCATATTCAACTTCATGACAGGCATGACCTTCAAGCAGTACCTTGACTCGAGGATCATGATGTATGCCTATAAATGCGCGATCGAACAGGAGCACTTCGATTCGTCGCAGCTCATCAATATAGCCGGAGTATCGTCGGATTCGGCCCTGTACAAGAAATTCAAGAAGGATTTCGGGATGTCCCCGAAGGAGGCCTTCGAGGCAAAGGACCCCGGGCTCTACAAGGCCCCGATATTCTGGGATTCGCTGTCGGCGGCAAAGCAGAGCGGCTTCGAGAAAGCCTCTTCCGAAAAGGAGATCAAGCTCGTACACATCGAGACCGTAAAGGAGATCTACAGGACCGACAAAAGGCCCTACCGGATCATCGCTGCGGTATTGGCGCTGATGATCGCGGCCGGCGCCATCGCCTTCCGCCTCCTGATCCTGAGCCCCTGGAAGGATACCTACATAGCCTTTGACCTTTTGACCGAAGAGGGCGTGAGCACCTCGAGGCTGAAAAGGGACGAAATATACGCCATCGATCCTTACAAAAGGACGCTTACGGTCTCGGATCCGTCAGGCTCGCTGCTTTTTAAGACCAGGATCAAGCTCAAGGGGAATAGTATAAGCTGGACGGACGAAGAAAAATCCGCCGTCTCGGGCACTCTTTACAGCGACAGCAGCATCATCTGCAGGATCACGGATCAAAGCGGCGCCTCGGAACGGCAGCTGAGACTGGTCCCTGCGGTCTTATTCAACGAGTTGATGGAGGCTTGGGACGGATACTACGAGGTCTTTGAATGCAAAGACGACATCTACGCATCAATGGCCTATTCCATCCAGATCGACGTCAGGACCTCGATCATCATTATGGGGGCGATACTTGAGGATCCTGTATACGTAGGAAATATCATCTACTGCGGACCGGAGCATCTGATCTTCAGCATGCCGGAACTGGTCCCTGACGGGTTCCTGCAGTGCAACCTGACCGGGCTCGACTCGTTCACGGTAACCATGCTCAATTCTGACGAGATCCTCTATAAGTGCTTCAGGATGAGCAACTGATAAACGGCCGGCGCTGTCCGCGGACAGGTCCGGCCAACGGCGGGGCCGCCTTCGGGAGCCCCATGAGCGCGTACACCATGTCCGAGCTCACCGCCTACTATCTGGGCCTTACCGACCAATGCGCCGACGTTGAAAAAAACGGCCTTCCCCAGAGCCAGCATCTTACTTCGGCGGAATAAGACCAAAGCAGACAATAAAAAACTCCGTCGCGCTCAGCTCTCATGCGGCGGAGGTTTTAAATTACCGTTTTTTCGGTCTCGGATCGAAGATGAAGAACACCGTCGCCATGACGATGTATATCAGTATTGAGACGAAATAGACCTTTTCGGGCTCGCTGTGCAGGAAGGGGAAGACCGAGGCCAGGCGCACCACCAGCGGGATCCAGAAGGTGGAGCTGAAGCTTCCCAGGGAGACCGACACGGCCATAAGGGTCGATGCGAAGGTCCTGGTGGAAGCCGGGGTAGAATCCCCTATACTCCACCAGACAAAGAAGCCTGCAGCATCAACGGCTGCGGGCTTTTTCATTGGAATTTCAAGGCTTGTCGCGTTTCCTTTATTTGTTGATTTCATCTC
>JAFRQL010000096.1 GCA_017428655.1 Bacillota bacterium
CTGTCTTTCGCCCAGAAGGCTGATGATCCGGTCGGTCAGGATCTCCCAGCCCCTGCCCTTGTGGGAATTGGCGTAGTGCTCCCTTACGGTGAGCACCGTGTTGAGCAGCAGCACTCCCTGATCGGCCCAGCCCTTGAGATATCCGTCGGAGGGGATCTCCATGCCGGTCTCGTCGTGGAGCTCCTTGTATATGTTCTGAAGGGACGGCGGGACCGGAACCCCCGGCTTTACGGAAAAGCACATGCCGTGGGCCTGGCCCTTCTCGTGATAGGGGTCCTGCCCCAGGATCACGACCTTCACATCCTTGTAGGGGGTCGCCTTGAGAGCGTTGAAAATGTCGTACATGTCCGGGAATATGACCCGGGTCCGGTATTCGCTCTTCAGGAACTCCCGCAGCTTCAGGTAGTAGTCCTTCTTGAATTCATCGGCCAGCAGGCCGTCCCAGTCGTTGCCTATATTGACCATGGCCTACCCCAGCAGGAAATCCCTGATCTCCTTGTATACCGCCTCGTGCTGCTTCTCGTTGAGGATCTCGTGACGCATCTCTTCGAAGAGAAGCATGGAGACCTGGGAGCAGCCGGCGTCCTTGAGCTTTTCGCAGACCTCGGCGACGCCCTTTCCGTAGCTTCCCACGGGGTCCTCAAGACCGGAGATCAGAAGGATGTGATGATCCTTTGGGACCTTTTCGTACCACTCCTTGCTGTTGACGAAGGAGAGGATGGTGAAGAGGTCCTCGAAGCCCGCCAGAGTGAAGGGGAAGCCGCAGGCGGGATCCGCCACGTACCTGTCCACATTCTCCTCGTTGACGCTGAGCCAGTCGAAGGCGGTCCTGGCGTTCTTGATCCTCTTGTTGTAGGAGCCGAAGGCCATGCCGTTGATCATTTTGCTCACCCCGTGGCCGCCCTGCTTTTTCCTGAGCATCCTGGTGAGCCCCAGGCCTGCCTTGAGAGCCGGGTTGCTCCCGGAGGTGCCCATGATGATGAAGCGGTCGCAATTCCTTCCGTGGTCGGCCATCCAGGCCCTCACCACGAAGGAGCCCATGCTGTGGCCCATGACGGAGACCGGGACCTCCGGATGCTCTTCATGGAGCATGCCGTTGAGCTTCTCCACGTCGTTGACCAGGGTCTTCCAGCCGTCCTTTTCACCCATGTAACCGTAGTCGGCGGGATCCGAGGTCCTGCCGTGGCCCACGTGGTCGTTTCCCGCCACGGCGATGCCGTACCGGTTGAGCCAGAGGGCGAAGTCCTCGTATCTTTCGATGTGCTCCGCCATGCCGTGGGCGATCTGCAGGACCGCGATCACCGGCATGTCGTCCGGGAGCCACTCGGTGTAGCGGACGGTGTCCTTACCGTTGGTGCTGGCAAAAGAACCTTCTTTTTTCATAGGTATATCCTCCTTTCAGGCGAAGGGCGCGGCGGCAGGCCGTTACCTTCCCTGATCCCTGCTCTTTTCGAATATCTCCTTAAGATACTGGCCGGTGTACGATCCCGGCGTCTCTGCGACCTCTTCGGGAGTCCCCTGGGCGATGACCGTACCGCCTCTGGCGCCTCCGTCGGGCCCCAGGTCTATTATATGATCGGCGCACTTGATCACGTCAAGATTGTGCTCGATGACTATGACCGAATTGCCGGCGTCCACCAGCTTTTGAAGCACGTCGATGAGCTTGTCCACGTCGGCGAAGTGAAGGCCCGTGGTGGGCTCGTCCAGGATGTACAGGGTCCTGCCGGTGCTCTTCTTGGAGAGCTCGGTGGCCAGCTTGATCCTCTGGGCTTCGCCCCCGGAGAGCTGGGTCGAAGGCTGGCCCAGCTTGATGTAGCCCAGGCCGACCTCGTGGAGGGTCTTCATGTACCGGTTGATGGACGGTATGTTGGCGAAGAAATCCAGCGCCTCGTCAACGCTCATGTCCAGCACGTCGTAGATGTTCTTCCCCTTGTATTTGACCTCCAGGGTCTCGCGGTTGTAGCGCCTGCCGTGGCAGACCTCGCAGGGGACGTAGACGTCGGGCAGGAAGTTCATCTCGATCTTGATGATGCCGTCGCCGGAGCATGCCTCGCACCTTCCGCCCTTGACGTTGAAACTGAAGCGGCCCGCGTCGAAGCCTCTCATCTTGGCGTCGGGAGTCTCGGCGAAAAGCTGGCGGATGGGGGTGAAGACGCCGGTGTAGGTCGCCGGATTGCTCCTGGGAGTCCTGCCGATGGGGGACTGGTCTATATCGATGATCTTGTCGATGTTCTCGACGCCCTCCACCTTGTCGTGAAGGCCGGGCCTCGCCTTGGCCTTGTAAAAGTTCTGGGCAAGGGCCTTGTAGAGTATGTCGTTGACCAGGCTGCTCTTGCCGGAGCCGGAGACCCCGGTGACGCAGATGAACTTGCCCAGGGGGAAATCCACGTCGATCCCTCTCAGGTTATTGGCCCTTGCGCCCTTGACGGTGATGGTCTTTCCGCTGCCCTTCCTTCTGGTCTCGGGGATGCGGATGAGCTTCCTTCCGGAAAGGTACTGGCCGGTGATGGACTCGGGGCAGTTCTTGATCTCTTCAAGGCTTCCCTGGGCGACCAGATAGCCTCCCGCTTCCCCCGCTCCGGGACCGATGTCGATGATCTGGTCCGCGGCTTCCATGGTCTCCTGGTCGTGCTCGACCACGATCAGGGTATTGCCCAGGTCGGTGAGGCTCCTCAGGGCGGTGAGCAGCTTGCGGTTGTCCTTTTGGTGCAGACCTATGCTGGGCTCGTCAAGGATGTACATCACGCCGACCAGCGAGGATCCGATCTGGGTGGCCAGCCTTATGCGCTGGGACTCGCCGCCGGAAAGGGTCGCCGAAGCCCTGGAAAGGCTCAGGTAATCCAGGCCGACCTCGATGAGGAACTCCAGCCTGGCGCTGATCTCCTTGAGTATGAGCCTGGCGATGGACATGTCCTTTTCCGAGAGCATCGAGGGCAGCTGCTTTGTGAATTCCAAAGCGTCCCTTACGGACATCTCGGTGAACTCGATGATGTTCTTCCCGCCCACGGTGACAGCCAGGATCTCGGGCTTGAGTCTCTTTCCGTGACAGGCCTGGCACACGTCCACGGTCATGTATTCCTCCAGCTTCGCCTTGATCATGTCGGAGCTGGTATATCCGTGGCGGCGCATCAGGTTGGGGATGACGCCCTCGAAGGTGTCGTGGCGCTTGGAGATGGACCCGTCCCTTCTGACGTAACCGTAGTCCAGCTTCCTTCCGCCGGTGCCGTAGAGGAGCTCGTGGGTGAACTTCTCGGGAAGATCCTTGTAGGGGGTGTCCATGCTGACGTGATGATAGTCGGCGAGGGCCCCGACCAGCTGGCGGTAGAAGCCGGCGTATTCCATGCTGGCGAAGGCCTTGGTCAGAGCGCCTCCGTTGAGGGACAGCTCCTGATCCTCGATGAGCAGCTCCGGGTCCATCCTCTCGATAAAGCCCAGGCCGTTGCAGACAGGACAGGCGCCGAAGGGGGAGTTGAAGGAGAAATCCCTGGGCTCCAGCTCTCCGATGCTGACCCCGTGCTCGGGACATGCCAGCTTGGTGCTGTAGACCAGCTCCCTGGTCTCTTCTCCCTGCTGGACCAGGGCGGTGACCAGACCGTCCCCCTGGGATACCGCGAGCTCAACGCTCTCGGAGAAGCGGCCCTCCTGCCCTTCCCTTACCACGATGCGGTCGACCACGATGTCGATGCTGTGCTTGTAGGTCTTGGCCAGCTTGATCTCGTCCTCTCCCAGGGTCTTGATCTCGCCGTCGACCCTGACCCTGACGAAGCCTTCCCTCTGGATCCTCTCCAGCACCTTCTCGTGCTGGCCCTTCATCTGCCTGACCACGGGGGCGAGAAGGGTCACCCTGGCGCCCTCGCCCAGGCTCATCAGCTGGCCGACGATCTGGTCCACGGTCTGGCTGGTGATCTCCCTGCCGCAGATGGGGCAGTGGGGGATGCCGGTCCTGGCGTAGAGGAGCCTCAGGTAGTCGTAGATCTCGGTGACCGTGCCTACGGTGGACCTGGGGTTCTTGCTGGTGGTCTTCTGGTCGATGGAAATGGCCGGGGAAAGGCCGTCGATGGAGTCCACGTCGGGCTTGTCCACCTGGCCCAGGAACATGCGGGCGTAGGCGGAAAGACTCTCGACGTAGCGCCTCTGGCCTTCAGCGTATATCGTATCGAAAGCAAGGGACGACTTGCCCGAGCCGGAGAGGCCGGTGATGACTATCATCTTGTCCCTTGGTATGGTGATGTTGAGATTCTTGAGGTTATGGGCCCTCGCGCCCTTGATGATAAGATCTGTCTGCATAAAACTTTCTTTCTTATGGTTATAACTTCGCCCTGACCTCGAGCATCCTGTCGCGCAGCAGGGCGGCTCTTTCGAACTGAAGATCCTTGGCCGCGGCCTTCATCTCCTTCTCCAGCTTGGCGGCATACTCCTTCAGCTCCGCCTTGGTCAGCTCCAGCAGGTCCTTGCCGTTGAAGTCGTCCACCTGGTTCTCCACCTTCTCGGTGACCTCGATGACGGCCCTGACCGCCTTCCTTACGGTCTCGGGGGTGATGTGGTGCTCCTCGTTGTACTTCTGCTGGATCTGGCGCCTTCTTGAGGTCTCGTCGATGGTGGCCTGCATGGCGTGGCTGATCTGGTCGGCGTACATGATGACCCTGCCGTCGGCGTTCCTCGATGCCCTTCCAACGGTCTGGATCAGGGAGGTCTCCGTCCTGAGGAAGCCTTCCTTGTCGGCGTCCAGGATCGCTACCAAAGACACCTCGGGAAGATCCAGGCCCTCTCTAAGGAGGTTGATCCCCACCAGGGTGTCGAAGACTCCAAGCCTGAGATCCCTTAAGATCGCGTTCCTTTCAAGGGTATCGATGTCCGAGTGCATGTAGCGGACCTTGAGGCCGGCCCCCTTGAGGTAATCGGTCAGACTCTCCGCCATCTTCTTTGTGAGAGTGGTGACCAGGACCCTGTTGCCCTTGCCGACCTCCTTGTTGATCTCGCCGATCAGATGGTCGATCTGGCCTTCAGTGGGGACGATCTCTATGGGAGGATCCAAAAGCCCCGTGGGCCTTATGACTTGCTCCGCGTCGACTCCTCCGGACATCTCCTTTTCATAGTCTGCCGGGGTCGCGCTGACGTAGATGATCTGGTTGACCTTGCTCTCGAACTCGTCAAAGCGAAGAGGCCTGTTGTCCAGGGCCGATGGCAGCCTGAAACCGTAATCCACCAGGGAGGTCTTTCTCGCCCTGTCGCCGTTGGCCATGGCCCTCCGCTGGGGGAGCATGGCGTGGGACTCGTCGACGATTATGAGAAAGTCCTTGGGAAAGTAGTCTATCAATGTAAAGGGAGGAGCCCCCGGGGGATTTCCCACCAGGTGCCTGGAATAGTTCTCGATGCCCTTGCACATGCCGATCTCCCTGAGCATCTCAAGGTCGTAGCGGGTCCTCTGCTCAAGCCTTTGTGCCTCCAGGAGCTTGCCCCTGTCCTTGAGCCAGACCAGCCTGTCCTCCAGCTCCTCTTCGATGCTGACCAGAGCCCTCTGCATGGCCTCCTTGGAGGTGGCGTAGTGGCTGGCCGGGAAGATAGAGATGTGGTTCCTTTTGGCGATGATCTCGCCGGTGACCGGATCGAACTCCTTGATGCTGTCGATCTCGTCTCCGAAGAACTCGATGCGGACCGCGTGGTCAGCCCCCTGGGGGATGATGTCTACGATATCGCCCCTCACCCGGAAGGTGCCCCGCTCAAAGCCCAGATCGTTCCTCACGTACTGGATGTCGGTGAGCTCCATCAGCAGGCGGTTCCTGCCCCTCTCCTGGCCGGGCCTTAAGGATATCATCTGCCCCTCGTATTCAGAAGGATCGCCCATGCCGTAGATACACGAAACAGAGGCAACGATGATCACATCGTTCCTCTCTGCAAGGGCTGCGGTAGCCGAATATCTCAGCCTTTCGATCTCGTCGTTTATGTCCGAGTCCTTCTCTATGTAGGTGTCGGTGGAGGGCACGTAGGCCTCGGGCTGGTAGTAGTCGTAGTACGAGATGAAGTATTCCACCGCGTTCTCCGGGAAGAATTCCTTGAATTCTCCGCACAGCTGGGCTGCCAGCGTCTTGTTGTGGGAGATCACCAGGGTGGGCTTTTGGACCTGGGCGATGACGTTGGCCATGGTGAAGGTCTTGCCCGAGCCGGTGACGCCCAGCAGGGTCTGGTGCTTCTTCCCGCTCTTGATGCCTTTTACCAGTCTTCTTACCGCTTCCGGCTGGTCTCCCATCATCTTAAAGTCGGACACCAGCTTAAAAGGCCGTTCTATCCTGTATTCTGTCTCAAGCCTGGTATCGCTCATATCACTCGTTGATGACCTCATAAAGTCCCGCGGCGTCGTCCTTGAGGACGTGCTCCGGAGTGGAGACGACCCTGACCTTGAGCCTGGAGCTGCCGAAGACTATCTCCACTATATCTCCGGGCTTTACCTGGGCGGAGGGCTTGACTGCCTTGTCGTTTATGTATATCCTGGTCTGCTCGCAGGCGTCGTGGGCGACGGTCCTGCGCTTGATGAGACGGGATACTTTCAGATACTTGTCTATCCTCATGATCGGTGAAAAAAAAGGGGCAACCGAAGCTGCCCCTTGAAAAAACGCTTAACTGATTACTTGTTGACGGCGTCCTTGAATGCCTTGCCTGCCTTGAAAACGGGAGCATTGGCTGCGGGAATGGCAACGACTTCGCCCGGCTTCTGGGGGTTGCGGCCGGTCCTGGCCTTCCTGGGTCTTACTTCGAAGGTACCAAATCCGATCATCTGGACCTTGCCGCCTGCGGCGAGCTCTTCTTCGATAGCTTCTACGAGAGCCTTTACGGCAGCCTCGGTATCCTTCTTGGTGAGTCCGGTGTTCTCAGCAACTTTTGCGATCAATTCAGCTTTGTTCATTTTCTCCTCCTGATTGCCCCTTCCGGGCAAAACTACAAATTATTTTCTTTTGCTTGATCCCAGAGCACGTCCATCTCTGCCAGGCTCATATCTTCGAGCCTTCTGCCGGCTGCGGCCGCCGCCTTCTCAACATAGGCGAAGCGGTCCATGAACTTGCGGGATGCAGCGTTTAAGGCATCTTCAGGGTCTATGTCCAAGAATCTGGAGACGTTGACGACTGCGAAGAGCAGGTCGCCCAGTTCCTCTGCCAGTCTCTCCCGGCCCTGCTGTTTTGAAAAGGCCTCCTTCAGTTCGGAGATCTCCTCATCGGTCTTGTCGAAAGCACCGCTCACATCCGGCCAGTCGAACCCGACCTTGGCTGCTTTCTTCTGGACTTTTTCAGCCCTCAGAAGCGCCGGAAGGGACCTCGGGATGTCCTCCATGGCCTGATTTACAGTGCGCGATGATTTCTCAACACTTTTTATATTTTCCCATAAATCGAGTACGTTGTCAACAGACATACACGAGTTTTCGCCTTGATTTTCAAGCTTCGCGGCGAACACGTGGGGATGTCTTCTGAGCATCTTCTCCGACTCGTCCTCGGCGACTTCCCTCAGGCTGAACAGGCCCTCTTCGTCCGCGATCTCGGAATGCATGAGGACCTGAAGGAGCACGTCGCCCAGCTCCTCTCTCAGGTTCTCCATGTCCCCGTCTTCGATGGCCTGGACCACCTCGTAGGCCTCCTCGACCATGCCCCTCGTAAGGGTCTGATGGGTCTGGGCCTTGTCCCAGGGACAGCCCTCCGGGCTCCTCAGGACCTTGACGATGGCGGCGAGCCTGGTCATCGCCTCTTCCGCGGTCTCGGCCTTTTTGAACAGTTCTTCGTACATCTACCTCACCAGTTTGACCTTTCTTAAGATCCTGAGCAGTGTCTTCCCCTTGGGGAGCCCCTCTATCTCTTCGGCAGTGATCGCCTTCACGGCGAAAATCATAAGGACGTAAATGACCGCGCCCGCTCCGATGGACACCAGCACGGAGACCGCGTTGCCCAGGACCGGCGAGATCAGGGCGTAGACTCCCCTGGCTCCTGCGCCCATGATCAGGGCTGCGGCGAGAGGCTTAAGGAACGTGAGCTTCATGTCGACCTTGGTCCCCGTATACTTTACGACGCCGATGAAATCGAGGATCGCGGCGACGGCGTAGGCGGTGAGGGTCCCGCATGCAGCCCCCTTGACGTTGAGGGCGGGGATGCCGGTCAGGGTATAGGTGACGAAGACCTTGCACACCGCTCCGACGGCCAGGTTCCTCACCGGGATGATCTGCTTTCCTACTCCCTGCAGGATGCCGGTCAGGGTGTGGACCAGCCCGAGGAA
>JAFRQL010000097.1 GCA_017428655.1 Bacillota bacterium
GCCTGTCCCCGCTGACCAGGATCCGCCTCGCGATGGAGCGGACGATCCGAAGGCCCTCGTAGACCATGATCAGCGAAGGCGCCGCCAGCAGGCAGGTCCTTATCCTGCCCGCGGTGATCCCCTTGTAAAGGGCAAAGCCCGCCAGGACCGTAAAGATGATCATCACGCCGATCCCAAGGCCGCTGACGTACTTCTTCTGCATGTCATAGGGAGCCGCGGTAAATTCGCCCGTAGGCCTGATGGGCGCGTCGGGATCCGCCCCGAACCGCTCCAGCCTTCCGGGAAGCTTCTTTCTTTTCTCCGCCAGGGCCTTTGCCTGCTCCTGGTGCTTTTCTTCTTCAGCGCGGGTCTCCTCCGCCCTGATCTCAGCCGCTCCCTCTTTGGTTAGGTCCGCGTAGGCGGAGAGCCTGGACCAGGAGAAGCACAGCCCGGCCACCACCACCAGCGAGGTGAAGAGGATGCCGGGAAGCAGCAGCTTCAGGTTCTCCCACCGGAGGACGGCGTCCATGGCCAGCTCCAGGGGAGCCATGCCGTATCCCTCCGCCGCGTCTATGCAGGCCTGGGTCCTGCTCAGGATGTAGCTCTGGGCGATCACGTACATGTTGAACACCGCGAAGATGCTCATAAAGCCGGTGCAGCCCAGGGCCCAGCCGATCCTTCTGAGGCCCTTCATGGATATGTAGAAGGTAGCCGCCGAGATGGGGACCAGCAGCGCCAGGGGCGTGGCGTAGAAGCCCCGGCTTCCGAGGACCGCCATCACGATGGCAAAGGGCACCGCCCCGAAGAAGGCTCCGAAGGCAGCGCCTGCGAGACCGGGCATGCGGGCGCCGGCCTTGCTTATCTCTTTTGTCTTGTCTTTCTTCATTGCAGTTACCGGGCGGGATCAGTGCTTGACGTACAGGGCGGCGAGCAGGAGCACGATGATGATGTAGATGTAGTTCTGGGTCTGCATCAGGCGCAGCTTTTCGATCTCTTCGGTCAGGGCCTTGGGGGTCGTCGCCGGGTCCATCTTCCCGCTTCTGGTGTAGACCACGTTCTTCAGCTCCTCCATGTCGAAATAGTTCATCTTTCTGCCCTTGTCGATGACGTGGTTCATCGCCTTGTAATTGACGTAACCGGCAACCAGAGCTGCAAGGATGACGTAAAAGGACCAGTTCCTGCCCGGGAGCATCCTGAACACCGGCGCCAGGGCGGCGGTCGCGGCCATCATTATCCAGTAGAGGTTCATATATTTCTTCATTTTGCTATTCTCCGATCTTCCGGCGCACCAAAAGGAAGTCCTCGCGCCGGGGACTTTGTCATACATTATATGTTAAATCTTCATTTTTGTAAAATGATTTATGTGGTATAGTTTATAATGAGAAAGGTTGCGGAGAGGCCGTGCAGCTTGGCAGGGCGGACCGCTTTAGTTATCGCTGAAGAAAGCAGGGAGGTAAAAATGGTTCTTGCTATCACCAACGGAAAAGTTTACGACGGCACCGGCAAGGTCTACAAGAAGGCTGTCGTCCTGGCAGAGAACGGGAAGATCAAGGCCGTGGGAGAAGACCTGAAGGTCCCCGAAGGGGCCAAGGTCATCAACGCCAGAGGCAAATGGGTCCTGCCCGGCTTCATCGAGGCCCACACCCACGTCACCCTCATGGGCGAGCCCCAGATGAGGGGAGCCAACAGCGGGGACACCAACGAGGGCACCGATCCCATCACTTCCCAGGTCAGGGTCATCGACGCCTTCTATCCCGAAGGGATGGCCATCGACTGGGTCAGAAGAGCAGGCTTCACCACCGCCATGGTCCTGCCCGGCTCCGCCAACGTCATCGGAGGCGAGGGAGTCGCCTTCAAGATGGCCAACAGACCCACCCCCGACGACATGATGATCCCCGGGACCCAGGTCATGAAGATGGCCCTGGGCGAGAACCCCAAGTCCTTCTACGCCCAGAGCAACAAGATCAAGACCAGGATGGGCACCGCCGCGGTCTGGAGAGAGACCCTGCGCAAGGCGAAGGACTATTCCGACGCCCTCAAGGCCGCCGAGAAGGATCCCTCCAAGGCTCCCAAGTTCGACGCCAAGCTGGACGCTCTGGTGCCCGTGATCCGCGGAGAGATGCTCTGCCGCATCCACTGCCACAGGGTCGACGACATCGCCACCGCCATGAGGGTCTGCGAGGAGTTCCACCTGAAATATGCCCTCGAGCACGCCACCGAAGGCTACAAGCTGGCTGACAAGCTGGCCGAAAAAGGAATAATCTGCACCATCGGCCCCCTGGTATCCGGCCCCTATAAGCAGGAGGTCTGGGGACGCAGCGTCATGACCCCCGCCGTTCTCGTCAAGGCCGGAGTCACCGTCTGCCTCACCGAGGACGCCAGCGTCCTGACCAAGAACCTTCCCATCCACATCGGACTTTGCATCAGGGAAGGTCTGGCATGGGAGGATGCCCTCAAGTGCGTCACCGTCAACCCGGCCAAGCTCCTGGGGATCTCCGACAGGGTCGGCACCCTCGAGCCCGGCAAGGACGCGGACATCTGCATCTGGGACGGCGATCCGTTCTGCAACTACAGCCGCTGCGAATACACCATCATCGAAGGCGAGATCTACGAGAACAAGAGACTGGATATGACCATGATGTAAAAGGCTGAGGCGCTTTTGACCGCCGGACCGGCTGCGGAAAGCGCGCTGCTGTGAAAACCAAAGGACTGGGCTCTGCTTAAGAGGGCTCAGTCCTTTTTTCGTGCGGTGCGCTTGGGAAGTATTGATTTTTTAGTTCTTCGCGGCGGCCAGGGCTTTTTTGACCGCGTCTCTCAGGCCCTTTGACGAATAGGTCGCCCCGCTGATGGTGTCGACGCTGTAGGTCTGGCCACTGATCATCCTGGAGATCATCGAGGCGCCCTCCTTCGCAGGATCGAAGTATTCCAGGTCGTCCCCAAAGGACGTGATCGCTATGGAGGCGATCCGGTCGTCCTGGATGGTGACGCTGACGGTGATATTGCCCTCGTTGCCGACGGCGGTGCCGCTGTAGGTGCCGTCCTTGTAGGTGCGGGCAGGTGCGGGCTCTGAGGCGGCCGGCGTCTCTTTGGCGGGATCGGGCTGGGTCTTGGGCTCAGCCGGGGCCGTGGGAGTCTGGAGGTCTGAGGCGGCCGGCGTCTCTTTGGCGGGCTCGGGCTGAGTCTGGGGCTCTGCCGGAACTGCGGGAGACTTATCCTGCGCGGCCTTCTGCTCCGCGGCATCCTGCCCGGCAGCGCCGCTCTGAAGCGCGCTCTGGGCCGGATCCTGCTGCGCGGAACTGCTTTGGTCCGCGCTGACGCCGGCTGTAGGCTCCTCCTGCTTTGCCCCGGCCTGGTCCGCGGCGGGATCCTCAGCCTTCGCGGTCAGGACCTCACCGGCAGGCTGCTCAGCCTTCGTGGCGGACTCCCCGGCCGCGGCCTCCTGCTTTGCGCTGCTTTCGCCGGCCGCGGCAGATGCCTGATTTCCGGAACCGCTGTCCTGGGCAAGAGCCTGGGCAGGAGCTGCCTTTGAGACGTCAGCCGCAAGGTCCTCAGCCTCAGCCTTCGGCATGAGAGGCGCAAAGGAAAGTCCCGCGAAGACCGCCATGGCGCAGACCGCGGCAGCTGCCGTGAGCATGCTCCTCTTCCCCTTCCTGGCCAGGGCCTTGTTCACCCTCATGGCGAAGTATCCGAGAAAGACCGCACTGTACACCGCCACCGACAGGGCGTACTTCCCGTCGCCCCGCATGGCCTTCGGCAGCATAAGCAGCAGTATGTGCAGGTAGATCAGACCGTAGAAAACGTATGCCCCCCGCTGGAGCTTCTTCCACCTTTTCGCGTCCATTTTTCTGCGGATCTTCATGAACGAGGTGACGAACAGCGGGATCATCACCGCGATCATCAGGACCGAGAAGGTGAAGACGGCCAGCTGGATCGACGAGAAGGTCCTCATTTTGTCCAGAAGGATCATCAGGTAGCTCTTGCCGGAGTAGACACCGTGGCCCAGGGCGAAGATCGACGCGATTATGGAGAGCTGGCCCCTGATGGGCAGAAGGGTCTTCTGGATCCTGCTTCCGTTTGGGACCGCTCCCGCGTACATGACCAGGATGAACAGAGCTCCCGCAAGGCCTCCCCTCGCGAAGACCGGGACGATCCAGCGGTTGATGAAAGGCGGAAATCTCAGGCCGGCGATCCCCGCGGCGGCAAAGAACAGCGATACCGCAAGGGCTGCCGCGTAATACGGGACAGGCTTTTTTCTCAGGGATGCTCCGCAGACCGCGGTAAACAGGACGGCGGCGGCAAGGGATATGAGTATGGTCATCGGGACCTCCTTTGTCATCAGTTGATCGGGCTGCGCGATTAGCGATTGCTAACTAACATTCTTAATAAAAGGCCTTGCCCGGAGATCGCGTGCTTCGGCTGGGTTCGGCTGGCTTAGGTCGAATTCGGCCGACTTTGGCCGACGGTTAGCGTATGCTAATAGCATTTTAGATTATAACGCTCAACTGCCCTTCAGTCAATAACGATCTTGACCGAAAGGCCGGACAGACCGCAGTAAAAAAGCGCCCCTCAGGATCCTGAAGACCCGTCGGGACGCTTCATCGTTTTTATTCTGTAAGGCTGCAGCGGACCACGACGCGGGCGCTTCCGCCAACGGTGCAGGTCAGCCCGATCCTCTATTATTGATTTCTATTCACTTTTTTCCCTACTGCGTCGCTTTACATCCTGTTCAGCCCGAAGCCATAAAAACTTCCTCGTCACTTTGCGGATCCAAGGCGCAGGACGTCTATGAGAAAGCTGCTGACCAGATTGTCGGAGGCTTCGGTCCTTGCCATGCCGCCGGTGAGCACCAGGCAGATATAGGAGATGCAGAATTCCATGGCGTTGTCCAGGGTCCGGGTCCATTCCCTGTCGGAGGCTTCGCCGAAATTCCTGGAGAAGATCCTGCAGATCGGGGCGAAATCGTCGGAGGCCAGGAAGCTCTGGTCTTCCAGGGCCTTGATATCGAAGGATGAGGTCCTGCAGCGGTCGAGGAACAGGGTAAAGGCCGGATCGTCCTGCAGATACCCGAACATGGTTCCCCAGACGGTGGTCAGCACCTCTTCGAAGGTCCCTGCAAAATATCCGTTGACCAGGATCTCCTTCATGAAGGTGCTCCAGAGCTGGCGCTCTGCGGAGAGATAGGCAGAGGTCAGCAGCTCGTTCTTCCCGGGAAAATGCCTGTAGATCGCGGCTTCGGTGACATTCATCTTGTTCGCGATGGTCCTCACCGTCAGATTCTCCACTCCGATCTCGCTTATGATCTCCATTACCTCGCGGTAGTAATTGGTCTTGATGTCAGCCATTCTTTTCCCCCTGTTTTCGATCGATCCTGCGGAAGGTCATATGCGATCTTCGGAAACGAAGGCTCTGTATGCTTTTGCGGCATGGAGCCTGTGCAGGGAATGTTTCGCTTTATTTAGAAAAACTGAGTTTGTCAGTCACGTTTATTTACATGATACTTAAGGGTTTATTAACCATCGTGAGTATTAAGTAAATATCTGTACTAACCGATCATCATTTTAGTACAAATACTTATTAATTTCAACAATTAAATTTTGACCATTGTATAAGTAATTAATTATGGAGTACACAATAGTTTACTTACAAAGACTGCGGGATCTGCGCGAGGAACACGAGAAGACCCAGCAGCAGATAGCAGAGGTCCTGGGGACCTCTCAGACCATGTACGCCCGCTACGAAAGAGGGGCCAACGAGCTCCCCATCCGCCATCTCATCAAACTGGCCGACTACTACCAGGTATCAACGGACTACATCCTCTGCAGAACTAATAATAAAAAGGAAAGGTAATACCTGCAGGCGGGGATGCTCCGCAGTTAGCATATGCAAACAAAAGAAATGGCCTTTTTGAAGGGCCATTTTTGCGTTATATTATAAGTGTGGACCTCGGGCGGATCCGCCGCCCGAAGCCGCGCGTATCATGTAGACTGAAACGGAGGTCTGAGATGAGAAACAGAAGTTCAAAGAGCGGCCTGACCGGGATCGTCCTCTGCATAGCCGCCATCATCATCCTTAGAAGCATCGCTCCCATGCTGGGAAGGCTCCTTTCGACCCTGCTGACCATAGCGGTCGTCGGAGTCCTGATATTCTGCGGGCTCATCGTCTATTACGCCCTCACCGGCAGCGGTAAGGACGGAGGCGGAAGCTCCGCCGTCCGCAGGCCGAGCCAAAGCGACGCGAAGCTCATGTCCGAAGGAAGGACAGCCCTTGCCAGGCTCAGGACCGCCAATCTCAAGATCATCGATCCGCAGGTCAAGGCCAAGAGCGAGAACGTCTGCGCCATCGCGGACCGCATAATGGCGGCCTTAAGAAGGGACCCCGAAAAGACCCCGGACGCGGTCCAGCTGCTGAGATACTATCTGCCCCAGCTGGCGGAGATCATCTCCAGATACACCGCCATGCAGCAGAGCGCCGACGCCGCCCAGACCACCGAAAAACTCTCGGCCCACCTGGACACCATCGCCTCCGTCATGGAAAAGCACTACTCCGCCCTGGTATCCGGCGATCAGATCAACGTATCCTCCGACATGGAGGCCATGATGCAGGCCCTGAGGCTGGACGGCCTGGATCCATCGTCTTCGGGGCTTCCCAGGGACGAGGCCGAGATGCTCGCCGAGAAATACACCGAGGGAAGGCCCCAGTAGGCTCTAGCCGCAGGCAGCCGTCCTCATCGACAGCAGCCTGCTCAGGAACCTGCAGGCCTCGTCATCGGTGCTTTGGTCTCTTGAAAGATCTCCCCTCAGCACCCTGTTGATATATACCAGACAGATCTCCATGGCAGCGTCTAAGGACGCTGCCCTTTCTTTATCCGGAAGCTCTCCCAGGTTCCCCGAAAAGATCCTGAACACCGGAGCGAAGGCGTTGGACCGCAGGATGCTCTGCTCCTGAACGTCTCTGGTGTGCAGCGACGACGCCCGGTAGCGGTGCATGAAGACCGCCAGGGCGGGATCCCCCTGAAGGTAGTCGAAGGTCGCCTTCCATACTGTATCGAGGATCTCTTCGAAGGACCTCTGGGAGAACCCGTTGATCAGAAGGCTCCTCATGAAATGCTCCCAGAGCTCTCTTTCCGCCATGATGTACGATTCCCTGAGCAGCACCTCCTTGCCCGGAAAATGCCGGTAAAGGGCGGCCTCGGTGACTCCCATCCTGGCGGATATGGTCCGGACCGTCAGATTTCCCAGGCCGATCTCGCTGACGATCTCCATCACGCTCCTGTAGTAACTGTCCTTGATGTCGTTCATCTATCGGTCCCCCTCCGTTGCCTTTATCCTTTTCTTAACGTCTTTGTACCTGCCTCTGCTCACCGGCACCCGGTCCCCGCTGTCCAGGACCACCTCGCTGCTGTCCAGGGAGCTGACCCGCCTCAGGGGCACCAGAAACGACCGGTGGACCCTGATCAGGCCGTAGCTCCTGAGCTTCTCCTCCAGCCTGTTCATGGTCGAATTGAAGGAGAACAGGCCGCCCTTCTCCAGATGGACCATGATCAGATGGTCCCTGACCTCGATGTAGAGGATGTCCTCCACCGGGATGCTCCTGATCTCGCCGCCGATCTCCAGGAGCAGGTTGCGGGACCTCTTCTCAAGGGAGGATCTGATGGCCTGCCTGATGACGAAGGCAGCCCTTTCCCTGCTGGTCTTGCCCTTGACGATGTAGTTGAGGGCGCCGACGTCAAAGGCTCTCAGCATGTCCTCCTCGGACTGGGTCAGAAAGATTATGTCGTTCTTATATCCTGCTTTTCTAAGTTTTTTGGCCAACTCGATGCCGTCGGTGCGGGGCATCCTGATGTCCAGGACCATGACGTCCGCCAGGTCCCTTATATCGTCGATGGCAAAGAGCAGGCTCTCGGGGGTACGGTAGGTGATGATCTCAAAGTCGGGGATCAGGTCCGCGACCGCGCCGCGGATCTTCTCTTCGTAGGATCTCAGGTCTTCCGGATCGTTGTCGCACAATACTATCCTAAACATGCTTGCCTCCCCTGTTCAGTTATCGTAAGAATGACGAAGCAACGGTCTTCTTTCCGCGGCTCTCAAAAGCCGCGTCCTGCCGACCGGGCTCAAAAACATTCTATTGACAGGGAGAACGAAAAAGCAATTGACTAAATAGGTGTTTTGTCAAGGCGAAGGCCGGAAAGACCTTCAAAAGTCCCTTCTTCCACCGCTTTGAGGTTGTCGAGGGAGGTCCGTATGTGATGGTGCATCATGGCGCTGCTCCGGCTGACTATGTATCCGACGTCCTCCTTCATCCGGCCCTCGAAGTAATCCTTTATGATGCCCATGAATACGTACATGTAGAAGTTCAGCATGAACTGCCTGTCCTTTTCGCTGATGACGACGCCCTTGTCTCCGGCGCACTCCTCGATGCCCCTCTTGACCAGCTCCTCGCCGTAGCGGCTGATCATGAGCAGAAGGTCCTCCCGTCTGGAAGAGAAGTAAAGGTGAAGGCACACGTTCCTGCGCTCGCTGAGAAAGCCCATGATGGCCAGAAAGCCGCCGACCCAGTTGTGATAGTCGTCCTTGCCTATGACCCTCTCGCCGAATTCGCTCCTGTAGGAGTCCTCGACGGCGTCCATCAGGCAGTAGTAGTGGTTGTAGAGGGTCTGTTTGCTGAGCCCGGATTCCGAGCAGAAGAGCTTCAGGGGAAGGTCGTCGGCGGAATAGGTCTCAAGCAGTCTCATCAATTCCTCTTTGATCTTTTTCTTGGTCGTCATGCTTCTCCTTCAGCCCTGTTTTGTATTTCATTTAGACAGTTTAAATATATCATAAACGTGCGTTATCATGCGTAAACGACGCAAATGGAGCCTGTGCTGCCGCCAATGGCAGGTATAGTATAAGCAGCCCCCGGGATCCCGAAGGCTGCTTATAATGATAACGTTTAGGTCATTATTGACTACTATTCGATGGTGGTGTAGATCTCTCCGTTCCTGATCTCGAAGTATACCGGCTTGGAGATGGCGACGTTGCCCTGAACGTCGGTCATCTCGTAGACCATGGCGTACCTGCCGCCGGAAAGGTCGACCTCTTCGAAGACCGTATCCTTGCCATAGGTGACGGTGCCTACGGTGTAGTACTCAAAGTCGTCGGAGCCGGAGTAGGAGGCAAGCTTCCAGAGGATGGTGATCTGATCGCCCTCTGCCAGCTGGCGCAGCTCCTTGGCGGACATGCCGCTGACCGGATCCAGGCCCTTGGTCGCGCCGAGGACTATCCACTTTTCCTGGGCGAAGACGTAGGCTACCACCAGGTTGTACTGATCGCCGTTGAGCAGGACGGGCACCGAGTAGATGTTGTACTCGTCTCCCTTGACGTTGGAGAGCTCAAGATACACGGGATAGCCGCCCAGGCCGCCCCAGACTCCGCGGAAGTTGTCGGCGAAGATGCCGTGCTCCCAGTCGGCCTGGATGTCGTTGTCGTAGCCCATGTTGACCATCACGTTCTGATCCTCGGCGATGTAGAAGAGCTCGAAGTTGACCGAGGAGAGGACCGCGTCGGCCTTCTCGCCCAGGTTTATGAAGGAGGTGCCGGTCTTCTTGTCCAGCTTGACCTCCTGGCCTTCCCAGCCCATGGTCTTTACGGTCTCCACCTGAGGCAGGGACGAGGGCTTGACGGTGGAGGGAACGCTGCCGCCGGAGACCAGCTCCTTGATGTATTCCTGGCCGGCCTGGCCAAGGGTGCCGGTGAGCTGGTACTCGTAGAAGTATTTGAAGGCGTCTCCCGGGCTCATGACGATACCGGGGTCCGCGTATTTGCCGAAGTCCTTCCGGTCTCCGTTGTAGGAATAGTAACAGGAAAGTCCGGTGGAGCTGGCCCTGTAGGGGCCGTTGACCTTGTAGACTATGCAGTCCTCAAGGGCGTCGATGACCGCCTGGGAGCTTCCCATGATCTGAGAGGACTGGGCAGCCAGGTCGCCCAGGTCGACCATGTTGGTGTAGCCCTGGGACTTGGTGTTCCCGCCGTAGTTCTCGCTGTTCTTGGCAGCGCGGCCGAAGGCGGACATGAAGGCGGGGGCCTTGATGGCGCTGGTGAGAGCCTCGGCGCCGAACTGCTCGTAGGCCTCCACCAGAGGCTCCAGCTTGGTCAGATCGGTCACGGAGAGGGTCAGGTTGGCGGCGGTGCCGTCCTTCTGGCAGCCGTAGGCGAAGGCGTCGCAGATCTCCCTGCCCAGCTCAGCACCGTCCATGGAGGTGTCATTGGCCAGGGCCTGGACCCACTGGGTGTAGAACCAGCCGTTGCCCGGCTCGCTCTCTTCGGAGGCGACCAGATAGCGGGCGATGTCGCTGAAGGTATAGGCGACGTCGATGGTCGCCATCAGGCAGGTGTCGAAGCCCACCATCTCAAGTGGCGGGTTCTCGGGATCGGTGCCGAAGATCGATCCGCAGGCCGCGTACATCTCGTAAAGGCTCAGGGAATCGTAGTTGTAGAGCTCGTCGAAGGCCGCTCCGGTGACGCTGCCGCCGCCGTGGTTCCAGAAGATCAGGCCGGTCTTCTCGGCGGGATAGTTGTCTCTCGCGAATTCCAGGAACTCGCCCAGAGTCTCGGCGTCGCCCATGCTGGCGTTGTTCCTCTCGGAGACCTGATAGAGGCCGTTGGAGTCGTAGACCCAGTACTGGAGCTTCCTGTTGCTCATGTAGTTGTTGCGCCAGGTCTTGCTTCCGCCGGTCTCGATGACGAAGACCACGTCCTCGGGGAGCTTGACCTGGGAGAGCTCCACCAGGTCGTAGGTGGCGCAGGCTCCGTCGCTCTCAAGGTTGGAGCCGCAGAGGTACCAGTAGAAGGCCCACTTGTATTTGCCCTCATGGGCCGGGACCTGGGCCTGGGTCTCCCCGGACTGGCTCTGGGAGCTCTGGGAAGGCTGGGTGGTCTGGGCGGGAGCCGGCTGGGACTGGGCGGGGGTCTGCTGATAGTACTGCCCCTGGTTGGCCGGGACCACCTGTACGTAGCCGCAGGCTGTCATCGAAAGGACCAGCACCGCAGCCAGCAATATGGCTGTTATTCTTTTCATGATATTTTCTCCTGTATGCTCGCGGACGGCTGCTTTCCGTCCTGACTATCGTTACAGATCCCTGGAATCCAGGACTATGGTGAAGGGGCCGTCGTTGACCAGCTCCACCTTCATGTCGGCGCCGAAAACGCCCCGCTCCACCACGGGAACGTACTTCTTCGCCTCCTCGATGATGTGCTCATACATGGGGGATGCCATGTCGGGCTTTCCCGCGTCGGTGAAGCTGGGCCGGTTGCCCTTCCTGCAGTCGGCGTAAAGGGTGAACTGGGAGATCAGCAGCAGCTGTCCCCCCACGTCGGCCAGGGAAAGATTGGTCTTTCCCGCTTCGTCGGCGAATATGCGAAGGCCGCACATCTTCTTTACCATTTTGTCGGCCAGCTCCTCGGTGTCGGTCTGGGCGACCCCTATCAGCACCAGAAAACCGTCCTTTATGCTGCCGTGGACGCTGCCGTCGATGGTGACGGAGGCCGAGGTGACCCTCTGTATGACGAATCTCATCTTTCTCCTTTTCCGGGAGGGACCGCGGACCTTCCGTCCGCGGAGCAAAACCCTCCTTAGGTGAATATTATATATGATTATCAGCGGGAATACACGATTTTTTTGAAGCGTTCGCTCCTTCACATCCGGTCCTGCCCTGTATTTTTAATGTACGTTTTTCATACAAATCGTTGGCGCGCACACTTTCCGATTGTCACGTTTATCCCGCGATGATAAAATGATTCGGAATACCCAGAAAGGACGGACGGCCGCACGCTTTATATCCCCGCGGCCTACCACAAAGATGAAATTTTCCGAAATGAAATATGAAAGGCCCGACGGCGGAGCCCTTAAAAAGGAGCTTGCCGCCCTGGCCGAAAAGCTCGACAAGGCAGAGGACTACGGCGCAGCCAAGGACGCCTTCCTCAGGATCGAGGAGCTGAGCGCGGATTTCTCCACCCTCTCCACCCTGGTCTCCATCAGACACAGCATCGACACCAGAGACGAGTTCTACGACAAGGAGAACGACTACTGGAACGAGCTCCTGCCCGAGCTGGAAGAATACATAGACCTGATCAACAAGGCCCTGCTGAAGAGCCCCTTCAGAGGGGATTTCGAAAAGGAATTCGGCAGCCTGATCTTCACCAACGCCGAGATCGCCCTGAAGACCTTCTCCCCCGAGATCATCCCCCTGCTCCAGCAGGAGAACCAGCTGACCAGCGAGTACGACGCTCTGGTCGCCAAGGCCAGGGTCCCCTTCGAGGGAAAGGAATACACCATCGCCCAGATGGGACCCTTCAAGATCGATCCCGATGACGCCCGCCGCCTTTCCGCGTGGAAGGCCGAGGCCGGCTGGTACAAGGAGAACCAGCCCCAGCTGGACCGGATCTACGACGACCTGGTCAGGGTCAGGACCGAGATGGGCAGAAAGCTTGGATATGAGAATTACACCCAGCTGGGCTACTGGCGCATGGACCGCAACTGCTACGGCAAAAAGGAGGTCGAGGCCTTCAGGAAGGCCGTGGTCAAATATCTCGTGCCCGTGGCGGACGGGATCTACAGGAAGCAGGCCGAAAGGCTGGGCGTCCCCTATCCCATGAGCTTCGCCGATGCAGCCCTTGAGTTCCGCAGCGGCAATCCCAGACCCTGCGGCACCGCCCAGGACATCCTCGCCCAGGGAAAGAAGTTCTACGAGGAGCTCTCCCCCGAGACGAAGGAATTCTTCGACATGATGCTGGACAGCGAGCTCCTGGACGTCCTCGCCACCGAGGGCAAGCAGGCCGGAGGCTACAGCACCGAGCTGCCCGCGTACCACGTTCCCTTCATCTTCGCCAATTTCAACGGCACCCAGGGCGACGTCGAGGTCGTGACCCACGAGGCCGGCCACGCCTTCGCCTGCTGGATGAACAGGGACCGCATCCCCTACGAATACCACTGGCCCACCATGGAGGCCTGCGAGGTCCACTCCATGTCCATGGAGTTCTTCGCCGACCCCTGGGCGGAAGGCTTCTTCGGCAAAGACACCGACAAATATCTCTACAGCCACCTGGCCGGAGCGGTCACCTTCATCCCCTACGGATGCCTGGTCGACCACTTCCAGCACGAGGTCTACGAACACCCCGAAATGAGCCCCGCCGAAAGGCACGACGCCTGGAAGAAGCTCCTGGCGGTCTACATGCCCTGGCTCAGGCTGGACGGTGACATCCCCTTCTACAGCGAGGGAGAGGGCTGGCAGAGGCAGCTGCACATCTACGACAGCCCCTTCTACTACATCGACTACAGCCTCGCCCAGACCGTATCCCTGCAGTTCTCGGCCATGATCAGCGAAGATCCCCGGAAGGCCTGGGACTACTACATGGCCTACACCAGGCAGGGCGGCAGCGAGACCTTCGTGAAGCTCCTTGAGAACGCCGGGCTGGCCAGCCCCTTTGAAGAAGAGACCCTTAAGGGCGTCTGCGAAGCAGCGGCAAAGCGCCTGGCAGGGATGGAGGTAAAAGATGCTTAAGGTCATAGGTCTCGGCGACAACGTCGTCGATCAGTATCTCTCACTCGAGACCATATACCCCGGTGGCAACACCCTGAATTTCGCGGTCTACGCCGCGATGCAGGGGGCGGACGCCTCATATCTGGGGGTCTTCGGCGACGATTTCCCCGCCGAGGTGGTCCAAAAGGCCCTGAAGGCCCACAACGTTGACTTCCCCCGCTGCAGGCAGTATCCGGGGGAGAACGGCAGGGCCCAGGTGACCCTGGTGGACGGGGACCGGGTCTTCGTCGCCAGCAACAAGGGCGGCGCTCTCAGGCATCATCCCCTGGTCCTGGACAGCGACGATCTGGAATATCTGGGCGGTTTCGACCTGATCCACGTCAGCTGCTTCAGCTATCTTGACGACCAGATGCACCTGCTCAAGGCTCTGAAGCCCTTCGTCAGCTACGATTTCTCCAACAGGTTCACCGATGAGATGCTGGAGAAGGTCTGCCCCAATATAGACTGCGCGATCATCTCCCTGGGGAAGACAGACCCGGAAAGAGAGACTGCTCTCTTTAAAAAGATCCACGGTCTCGGCTGCCCCATGGCAGAAGCCAGCAAGGGCTCCGACGGTGCGATCCTTTCATACAACGGAAGGCTCTACCCCCAGCCCGCCCACAAGGTGGACGCCGTCGATACCCTCGGCGCCGGAGACGCATTCCTTACCACCTTCCTGATCAACTTCCTGGGCGAAAGGATCCCCGGCGAGCTGGAAGACAGAAGGATCTTCCGCTGCCTGGACAAGGCCGCCGAATTCGCCGCCTCCGTCTGCATGACCCACGGCGCCTTCGGCATGGGAGAGCATTATACCAACACCGAGCTGGACGTACCGAAATAGCGCCTGCGTCGGGATCCCGAGCGACAAATCAATATACAGTTATCATTAAAACTTATATAAAAAGGATACTACCATTAACAAAATGAACGAAAAGGAAACCGTATCAAAGCATATCGCCGAGCACAC
>JAFRQL010000098.1 GCA_017428655.1 Bacillota bacterium
CGAGGTGGAACCAGCCGCGGTGCCGGTGAGGCTCAGGGTCACGTTGTAGTGATCGCTCCACTCGCCCCAGCTCTTGCGGACGATCTCGTCCTCGGCGGGATAATAGGTCAGGGTCGCGTCGTAATCGTAGCTCTGGAAGATGTTGAGGATGGCTGTCTCTCCGACCTGAAGCTCCACCTCCTCCTTCGAAGCCAGGATGTAGGCCTCGGGGACCACGGTAAGGGAGCTGAAATCGGTCAGGGTCTCGGAGGACAGGCCGGCTAGGAGATTCACGGGGATGGCGAAGTTGACGTTCTGGGCCACCTCGCCGAAGACGTCGGACGCCGCCGTGACGCCGATGACCTGGCCGTGCTCGTTGATCAGGGCTCCCCCGCTGCTGCCCGAGGAGATGGCCGCGGTGAACTGGATGTAGTCCACGCTGCCCATGGTCCTCTTGGCGTTGGAGATTATGCCCTGGGAGATGGTGTTGTCGTAGCCCAAGGGGCTTCCGATGGCGAATATGTCTTCTCCCGCGACCACTGCGGAGGGATCTCCCATCTCAAGGACCGGGAAGCCGCTGCCGCCCACCTTGATCAGGGCGAGATCCAGCTCTTCGCTGAAATCGTAGATCCCTTCGATGTCGTAGCTGGTACCGTCGCTGGTCACCGCCGACGCGGAGGACGCGCCCTTGAGGACGTGGTAATTGGTCACTGCCGTTCCGCTGGCTCCGATGAAGAAGCCGCTGCCGGTGGCGGAAAGATCGCCGTAGGAATCATAGACCTCGATGTAGAAGACCGCGTCGGAGCATTTGGCGAACACCTGCTTCGCGTTGAGGACCTCCAGTGGCGCCGCGGGAGCCTGGGGAGCTTCGGGGGAAGCGGGCTCTTCGGTCTTCACCGGGATCACTCCCTCGGGAGGCTGGTCGATGGTGGAAACGACGCCGACCTTGGAAAGATCGATGTTCTCTTCGTAGTCAGACCTGGAGAAGACCTGGGCGTCTATGAGCTTGTCGGCCAGGGTCATGTCGCTGTCCTTGAGCTTCGCGCCGAGGGCCGCGTAGGATACCTGGACCACGTCGGCCCTGAGGAATACTTCGGTATCCACGGTGTCGGGAAGGATCCCGGCCCTGACCGCCAGGTTGTAGGGATTGTTCCAAGTGAAGTCCGCCCCGCCCTGGTCGGAATATCCGAGGGCTCTTAAGACGAAGGTGAGATACATGGCCGCGCTGGCGCTGCCGGTGCCGAACCTGTCGGGGGCGACTCCGTCGGTCAGCTTGTTTTCAAAGGCGTAGGCGATGTAATCGTCAGCCCAGGGGGCGACGTCGGTGAAGGGATGGGTCCTTCCGCCCTTCAGGGCCTCGCCTTCCGCTCCCAGGACCCTGATGAGCATGACGATGGCCTCAGTCCTGGTAGGCGCCCTGTCCAGAGCGAAATTGGTGTCCGATACTCCCTGAAAGAGGCCCAGGGCTTTGAGATCCCTGGCCAGATCCTCTTCGTACTGAAGATCCTGGCTGTGGGCGAAGGCTGTGCACGGTATGAGAGATAGGCACAGCAGTATGGTCAGCAGAACTGACGCGATCCTTTTGTTCATACGGTCCCTCCGGCGGATGCTTCCGCGGCTTTTAGGAAAACATGATCATGTCTAGATTTTAACGCAAAAGGGCCCCTGTGACAAATCATATTTGCCGCAGGGGCTCCCTGTTTCGAGATATGTGCCGGATCTTTCCGGTGTTATTTTACTCGGCCTTGGGCGCCAGGTCCTCGTTCCTGTAGAAGAAGTCGGAGCTCATGGTGCCTCCCACCAGGCAGACCCTTCCGTCTCCCGTGGTGAAATAGTAGGTCTCGCTGTCGCTCTTGGCGGGATCGCCGAAGACCAGATCGTGGGAGCCGGAGGTGGTATCGATGTGGATCTCGCAGATCGGATCGTCGAAACCGTAGCCGCTCATGTCGGTGACGTTTTCCAGCACCCTCTTGGCCTGCACGTCGGAGATCTCAAGGGTCAGCTTGTCCATTATGGTCTTGTCCGCGGTCTGCTTATTGCCGTCCGCATCCACGTAGACCCAGTTTTCTCCGTCCCTTGTGACCGCGCCGGACCGGTTGAGGCAGGTCCAGCTGAAGCCGGTCACCGTGTCGAGATCGACCGAGAATACCGAGACCGTCTCTTCGGTCTCAGTCTGAGCCTGGGCCGGGTCCTCCTCGGCAGGCTCCTCCTGCTTGTGGCCCAGAGCGTACCAGGCTCCGAAGCCCGTCAGGGCGAGGATCAGGACCAGTATAAGGAGCTTCATGCCTCTGCTCATTATCTGTGCCTCCTTCTCACCCAGACCACGATGCCTATGGCAAGGTAGCAGAGAGGAATGACCGCTACGAAGAGCACCGTCAGGATGTTCACCGTCGAGGCGCTCATGTTGAGCTTTTCGTCGGCGAGGCTCTTGGCGCTGATGACCACGCCGGTGTCCTCGGAATCGCAGAGCCAGCCTATGGTGTTCATGAACATGGTCTGGTTGGCTCCGGCGACCTGCCTGCTGACCTCTTCGTCGAGCAGATAGGTGGAGGTGTACCACACGATCCTGGTCTCGGTCTCCTGGGTCTCGTCCAGGGTCTGGGAGATGGCAACGCCGATGGCGAAGCTGCCGTCGATGTCCCCTTCCTCCTTCTCGAAGGTGGTCATGTCAAAGGCGGCCAGCTTGGAGTAGGAGTTGTTGGAGGTCCTGAGGAGCTTGTTGACCAGTATGGACGAGTCGGAAGCGGTCTGAACGTCGAGGCCCTGGGCGAAGGGCACCATGACCCTGTAGTTCCCGTTCTTCAGGGGGATGGTTATTGTGTTGGAGACCAGCTCCGGCATCAGGTATGCCGGGTTGTTGGCGTAGTTCCCGCTGTTTTGGTCGATGACGATGCCGTCGACGGCCTGGACCGCGTATTTCTCCATCAGCTTGTTGATGCCGGGCAGAGCCTTGCCATCCCTCTGGGGGCCGGTGATCATCAGGAGCCTGCCGCCAAGGGCCAGGTAATCCTGAAGCTTGGCGATCTCCGCGTCGGTGAGGTCGCTCTGGGGAGCGTTGATCATGACTGCATCGGCGTCCTTGGGGACCTCCTCGCTGCTGACCAGGTTGAGCTCCGCCATCTCCACGTTGGCCAGCTTGACCGCGGTGTTGAAGTTGGTCGAAAGGTCGGCCTCGCCGTGTCCGGTCAGGGCGTAGAGCTTGGGCAGCTGAGCGTTGGTCACGTAGTTGATGGCGCCGGTGATGGCGTTCTCTCCGCTGAATTCCACCTGGTAGTCTCCGGTGTACATATAGGTCGCCGGATCGTACTGGATGGTGTAGATGTCATAGAAATCCACGAACCTGTCCCTGTCGCCGCACTGGACCACAAGGCTGTTGTCGTAGAAGTTGTTGGTGTACTTGGACACCAGGGTCGGATTGAGGTCCGGATCCTGCTTGGTCACATGGATGCGGCTCGAGCTGTCGGTGTACTCCTGAAGCAGGAGCTCGATGCTCTTGTCCTCTTTGCCTTCGGTGACCAGCCAGGTGATGTCGATGTCCTGATCAAGGCTCTTAAGGACGATCTGAGTGGTATCGCCCAGGGTGTAGAGCTCTCTGGGGCTGGTATCGAACCTGGTGTATTTGGCCGGTATCGCGCCGACCAGAAGGTTGACCGCGATGGCGATGGCGATGACGATGGCGCTGGCAAGGACGCTGTATCCGCCAAGGCGGAGGCTCTTAGACTGTTTTTTCATTAGCTCCACCTCCGTTTCTCCATGGACTGTACGCACAGGAAGAGGAAGACCGCGATGATCGAGATGTAGAAGACCAAAGTGGTCAGATCAAAGCTTCCCTGATAGAAGTTCTCGAACCTGTCAAAGAGGCTGATGTGGCTCCCGATCTTGGTGAGCAGGCCTTCGTAGGAGGCGCTGTTCCTCAGGAATGTGAAGCAGATGACCGCTTCCATGGCGACGGCGCAGGCCAGGCTCACGGTGGAGCTCTGGGTCATGGTGTAGATCAGGTAAGCGATGGCGGCGGCCAGGAAGGTCACCACGATCATGTTGGTCCTGGCGGTGGTGGAGACGAAGCTCAGCAGCGAGCTGATGTAGTAGTTCACCAGCATCACGATGAAGCAGAGGCCCGCGGCCACCGGCTGGCTCTCGGTGAGAGAGGAGATGAACATGCCTATGGCGATGAGGGCGGCTCCCAGGAAGAAAAAGCCCAGCATGGTGGAATAGGCGGTGGTCAGGGGGACGTTGCCGTAGGTCCTCAGGATCAGCGGATAGACGCAGATGATCAGAAGAGGGATGGCGAAGACGGTCAGCATGGCCAGATATTTGCCCCAGACGATCTTGTTCATCGAGATGGGCAGGGAATAGAGCAGCTGGTCGGTCTTCTGCTTTCTTTCCTCGGCCATGACCCTCATGGTCAGGATGGGGACGCCCACCAGGAAGATATAGGGCATGCTCCCGGGGACGAATTCGAAGTTGACCACCTGATGGCCCAGATTGTAGACCATGGTGTAGATGCCCGCGAACAGAAGGATGAAAACTCCGAATACGTAGGCGGTTATATTGGTCGAATAGCCTTTGAGCTCGTGTTTATATATCGCTTTCATGGGATCACGCCTCCTCTTTGTATTCTTCGGGCGCTATGACCTGAGCGTCCTCCGCGGAGACGGGCTGGTCCTGGGCTTCCTCTGCGCTTTCCTGCTCCGCGGCGTCTTCATCTTCGCCCTGGGTGAGCTTCATGAAGACGTCCTCAAGGCTTGCCTTGGCTGCGGACATGCTGAGGATCGGGGTCTGTGCCCCGCTGAAGCTGAAGAAGAGCTCCCTGCAGATCTGGTCGGTGTCTTCTCTTTGGGTGGTGACGGTGAGGACGGTCTTTCCGTCGTTCTCATCCGCGTCGTCCACGGAAAGGCCTTCCACGGCGGACACCAGCTCCAGGGCCTTGTCCTTTCCGCAGTCGGCGGTGAGCTTGAGCTCGAATCTGCCGGAGAAGAAGTTCTCCAGGTTTTCGGCGGTATCGCAGGCGACCAGCTTTCCCTTGTTGATGATCAGTATGGTCTCGCAGACTGCCTGGACTTCCGAAAGGATATGACTTGAAAGTATGACGGTATGCTCTTTGCCCAGCTCTCTGATGAGATCGCGGATCTCGATGATCTGCTTGGGGTCCAGGCCTACGGTGGGCTCGTCCAGGATTATGACCTCGGGGTCTCCCAGCAGAGCCTGAGCGATGCCGACTCTCTGGCGATAGCCCTTGGAAAGGTTCTTGCACAGCCTGTTCTGCACGTCGTCGATCTGGGTGACCTGCATGGCGTGGGCGATCTGCTCCTTCGCTTTGGATCTGGGGACTCCCTTGGCTTCGGCGACGAACTCCAGGTATTCCTTTGGGGTCTGGTCGGGATAAAGGGGCGGCAGCTCGGGAAGATACCCTATGAGCTTCTTCGCCTTCTGAGGCTCTTCGACGATGTCGTAGCCTCCGATCTTAACTTCGCCGCTGGTGGCGGCAAGGCAGCCGGTCATTATGTTCATAGTGGTCGACTTGCCCGCTCCGTTGGGTCCCAGGAATCCGTAGATCTGGCCCTTTTCTATGGTGAAGGAAAGGTCCGAGACCGCGGCGTGGTCTCCGTAGAGCTTGGTCAGATTTCGTACTTCTATCAAGACTTTACATCTCCTTTACATAAGCATGCCGGATATTCACCGACAAGCATAAAATAAACGGTCATAATAAACGAAACTTAAATATTCCGTGAATAATCTGTGAAGAATCTTGAAGCTACTCCAGATCCAGCCTGGACTCCAGGATCCTGCAGGTCAGCAGGTAGTATATGAGCCCGATGACCAGGTTGACGGCGGCCGCGGAAAAGAGCATGACGCAGAAGGCCGCGGTGTAGCCCGAGGAGGACGCCAGGGAGTCGAACAGCATCTCCGCACGGGTCATAAGGCCGGGCCCCGCCAG
>JAFRQL010000099.1 GCA_017428655.1 Bacillota bacterium
AAAAAAGCGTAAATGTCTCCTTTTTTATTGTTTTTCAGTATCTATTGCGGAGCAATGGATCGCAGATGGAAATTTGTACATAAAGTATGCTTTTATGAACAAATTCTTGCAGTTTGCTTACGCGCGAAAACAGGGCGCTATTCTTGCGCAACATCAATTATTCTGCTAAAATTTCAACAAATCAGAGCGTTTACTACGTCATGGTTGTAAAGGTCAAAAACTTATACATTAACAAACTAAATATCGAAGTTAATATTGATAACACCTTCCGGGAGGGCGTTCAAGCCATGGCTAAGACTATCAATATCAAAGAAAAGTATTTCAGGAGCGTGATGGAGACCACCTGCAAGATCGGTCTTGAGAACATCACCGTGAGGAGCATGGCTAAGACCCTCGGCGTGTCTGAAGCCGCCCTTTACAGGCATTTCCTCGGAAAGGACCAGCTGCTTTCCGAGACCTATTTCTATGCCGAATCCCTTTTCTGGGACCGCTTCGCTGCAGAGATCTATTCCCACGGGTTCTCCGACACCTTATTCTCCGAGATCCTCGAACAGGTCTGGATAGGCATATTCAATTACCTGAGGGCGGACGACGTGCTGGCGGTCTTCCTTCTCCGTTACAGGGCGTCCGCGGAATATACGGATCAGATCAGAAATGGGAGCACGCTGACGGGCAGCGAGATGGAACCGGTCATGAGGATCTTCAGGTCGCAGATAGGGGAGCCGTCGCCTTCAGGGATATTGGCCTTCGACGCCGCGTTGGATGCCTGCGTGTGCCACGTCTGCAGGGGTTTAAGACTTGGTGCAAAAGTGGACCCGGAGCTGGACAGAAAGATCAGTAAAGCGGTATCAGAGGTCTTCATGGCCCACTATACCGCCTGATCGGAAGTCCTCTAAAAGCCCCAGAAAATGGCATAATCATCGATCTGGCAAAGGACATCAGCCGCAGGGCCGGTGTCTTTTTCGCTTTTGCAGTCAGTGCTTGCTTTCCGTCCTTCTACGGCCTCATTGCCTCCGCACTCAAATGTGAAGAATTCTTCACACTAATTGTTAGCACTCATGCTTGACGAGTGCTAACAAAGGTGGTATAACATAATCGTTCCGAGGGGAACGGAAAGGAAAGCTCCCCGAAGGGACGCGGACAGCGTCCGACGGATGCGGTCCGCCTCATGAATACATACATAAAGGATGGCTGAAGCCAGGAGCCTCAGCCGGATATTAAAGGAGGAAAATACAATGTTTATGCCGACACTTTTCAGAGACGATCTTTTTGATGATTTCTTCGATGACTTTGGAAGGAGAGGGACCCAGGCGTCCATGACCCCCGTGACTCTCATGAAGACCGATATCCAGGAGAAGGATAACGGTTATCAGCTGGACATCGAGCTGCCCGGCTGCACCAAGGACAATCTGAGCGCTGAGCTCAAGGACGGATACCTCAACGTCAAGGCTGAGATCACCCAGGAGAACAATGAGGGCGAGGAGAACAGCCGCTACATCAGACGCGAAAGGTTCTACGGCACCTGCAGCAGGAGCTTCTACGTTGGCGAGGATCTGACCGAGCAGGACATCACCGCAAAGTTCGAGAACGGCGTCCTCAAGCTCTTCATCCCCAAGAAGGAAGCCCAGCCCAAGGTAGAGCAGAAGAAGCTCATCGCTATCGAGTAAAGCCCGGACGTCGATAAGACCGCAAGATAAAAACGGATCCCGCAGGCCTCAGGTCTGCGGGATCTTTTCATGCTCCGGCCCGCTTTATAAGCAGGGTGATGATGATCAGAAGAGGGTAGAAGAGGTAGCTGGCGTATCTCACCCAGAGGGTATTGGGACCGCGCTCTCCTCTGTAGAAGTGGATGAGCAGAAGGGCGGGAAGGGCGGCTGCCTGGACCGGGACCTCAAAGGCGCGGCCGGCGATGGTCAGGGGCAGCACCTGGTCCTGCTGGAAGGTCATGCACATCAGTCCGATGGCCATGAGCCTGAAGGCTCCGCTGTAGGTGACTCTCACCGAGATGTAGCAGAGTATGCAGGAAATGACCGCGAACCTTCCCATCTCAAGGTCCAGAAGCTCCGCGATCTTTATGCCCGCCGCTCCGCAGATGAGCTCCATGGCGATGGTCGCCGCCATATTGTCGGTCCCCAGCCTCACGTAGTCTATGACGTAAAGGACCAGATAGCACAGCAGGATGGTGAAGAGCACGTTCTGGCCTTCGGTGCTGACGTAATAACCGAAGCGCATCAGGTCGTAGGGGAGCTCCGCGGCGAGGGCGAAGAGCAGGAGCCTGATATAGTAGGTCCATTTGTCCTGGGTCCTGAGCACGCCCTCCGCCAGCAGGAAGGAGAATATCAGCATGGCAGGCCAGCACAAAAGCTCCATCCAGCTTCTCGTCAGGTCGTTGGGGGCCAGATAGTGGTGCACCGTATATAGGACCGTCAGCAGGGCGCCGGGGATGCGAAGGGCAAGCTGGCTCAGCCCCGGACGGTCGTTGGTTATACTGTTATCGTAAAGCGACATTGAGTCCTGCGGGACGCTGCCCGCATATTTTTACACACAAAAATCGAAAGGCACAGAATATGCCTTTCGATATTTTACAATAAAACGCCTCAAAACAAAAGTGCTTTGGCCCAATTATTCCCCCATGGATTCGTAGATGGCCTGTGCCTTCTCCGCGCTGGCTTGCCAGTTGGCCATGGAGACCCTAACCGTTCCTTCCACGTCCTTTTTCTTCAGCATCTCGATGATCTCGGCGTGCTGCTCCACCGACGGCCCTTTGAACAGGGTCTCGCCGAAGAAGATGTACTGGATCCTTCTGGTCCTGAGCATCAGCTGGTTCAGGTACTGGTAGAGGTACTTGTTGTCTGCCCTCTGGATGATCAGCCTGTGGAACTCCTCGTCGCAGCGGATCCTTTCCTTCGGATCCTTGTCCGCGGTGGCCTTGGCGAACTGGGCGTTGATCTGCTCCAGCTGGGCGATGTCCTCTTCGGAGATGTTGGGGACTGCCAGCCTTGCGGCGAATCCCTGAAGCTCGGTCAGGATCTGGTAGTTCTGCTTGACGTCGTCCCAGTTGATGGTCGTGACCTTGGTCCCGTAGGAGGGGATGATCTCCACCAGCTCAAGCTCCGCCAGGGACTGGAGGGCTTCTCTTACCGGGGTCCTGCTGACCGAAAAGTATGCCGCAAGATCGGTATCTATGATCTTTTCTCCCGGCGTGAGGACGCCGGTGACGATCCAGTCGAGGACGCTTCCGAAAACTATATCTTTAGCGGTCTGATGCTGGACCTTTTCCGTCTGTTTGGGTATAGGCATGATATCTCCTTAGATAAGAATTTATTAATTTATTTCGATTTTAGCATAAATAATAATAAATAAAAGGGGATTCATTAAAAATCCAGCATAAATAATACCGATAAGGACCATGACAAAACGCGATAAATGTACAAGTTTTAAAGCATGAATGCAACCCACGAAAAAAGACCCCGCTTTCGCGGGGCCTTGATGAAGTTCAGCGATACTACTTTGCTTCGAGGACTTCGATGGTAGCGATCTGTGCTGCGATGCAGAAGATCTCGATGGCCTGCTCCAGCTCGTGGACGCTGGGGAAGGAGGGAGCGATCCTCAGGAAGGAATCGTCCGGATCCTTGTGGTAGGGGTGGGTGGCTCCTGCGGGAGTCATGACCACGCCGCACTCCTTGCAGAGCTGGTTGATGCGGGTAGCGCAGCCCTTGTTGGCGATGAAGGTCACGAAGTAGCCGCCGTCGGGCTTGACCCAGGTGCCTGCTCCCTTGCCGGAGAGGTGCTTGTCCAGAGCGTTGAGCACTGCGTCGAAGCGGGGCCTGAGCAGAGCTGCGTGCTTGTCCATGGCTGCCTTGATGCCGTTGACGTCCTTGAACCAGAGGACGTGGCGCAGCTGGTTCATCTTGTCCCAGCTGATGATCTCGGTGTTCAGCTGCTTTTCCATGAACTTGATGTTGGCTTCGGAGGCTGCGAAGAATCCGACGCCTGCGCCTGCGAAGGTGATCTTGCTGGTGGAACCGTAGAGGTATACCATGTCGGGATGTCCGGCCTTCTTTGCCTCGTTGAGCAGGTTCAGCACGGGAACGTCCTTGTAGATGTAGTGGACCGCGTAAGCGTTGTCGCAGAAGATCCTGAAGTCGGGGGCTGCGGGCTCGAGGGCTGCCAGCTCCTTGATGGCCTCATCGCTGTAGCATCCGCCGTACGGGTTGGTGTACTTGGGGACGCACCACATACCCTTGACCTGAGGATCCTTGACCAGTTCCCTGATCATGTCCATGTCCGGGCCCCACTCGCTGAGGGGGACGGGGATCATCTCGATGCCGAGCATCTCGCAGATGGTGAAGTGTCTGTCATAGCCGGGGACGGGGCAGATGAACTTGATCTTTCCGCAGTCCTTCCAGGGCTTCTCGCCGCCCAGGACGCCGACCATCTCAGCCCTCATTATGCAGTCGTACATGAAGTTGAGGGAGGCGTTGCCGACTACGATGGTCTCTTCGGGCTTGACGCCCATGTAGTCTGCGAAGAGCTTCCTTGCGGAGGGAAGTCCCAGCAGGCAGCCGTAGTTCCTGGCGTCGATGTTACCGTCGTGGCAGTCGGTCTTGGAGTTGAGCACGTCCAGCATGGGCATGGTCAGAGCCAGCTGCTCGGGAGAGGGATTGCCTCTTGCCATGGAAAGGTTCAGGTGCATGTCCTGGTATTCCTTGTACCTCTTGATGAGGAGCTCCTTCTGCTGCTGGAGCTCTTCGGCGGTCATTTCGTTATAGGTCTTCATTGGGATCCTTTCTGAAATATCGATTGTGATAGAAATAGCTCATACGCTTTTATTCTATTATATTGCCCGGCAAATAACAAGATGATAGAATGAAAAAGACCTGAGCGGGACCGATAGAAAAATCCGAAGATACAGGGCTTTTCCGCGGTCTGTCCGATAGCAGGCGGCGCCTTCGGGGCAGGAGGACGGCATACCATAGCCACCGGCCTCATCGGCCCGACTTAAGCCCGATCAGAAAAACGACAAGCGGCATCCCTGCCGAAAAAGAACATAAGAATGATATGATAAAGATAATCAATAAAGACCTTAACTTAAGAAAGATCGCACAGAGCGGCCAGTGCTTTCGCATGAACGAGACGGCGGAAGGCCGCTTTCAGCTCATCGCAAGGGACAGGCTGCTGTATTTGACGGCCCTTGAGGACGGGGCGGTCTTTGAGTGCACCGAAAAGGAATACGAGAGCTTCTGGAAGGATTACTTCGATCTTTCCGCCGACTATGCGGCATACAGAGCTGCGGTGGATCCTTCGGACGCCTTCCTCACCGAGGCTGCCGAAGAGGGCAGGGGCATCAGGATCCTGAGGCAGGATCCCTGGGAGATGCTTATCACCTTCATAATCTCCCAGAGAAAGAACATCCCGGCCATCAAAGCCTGCACAGAGGCCCTGTGCGGCCGCTGGGGCGTTGAAATAGAAGATACCGGGCTCCACTCCTTCCCGGTCCCCGAGGCCCTTGCAGGAGCTTCTGACGACGATCTTAAGCACTGCTCCCTGGGCTACCGGGTCCCCTACGTGAGGGACGCGGCCCGCATGGTCAGCGAGGGCAGGATAGACCTTGAGGCCATTGCAAAGCTGGACGATGAGGAGCTGCTGGAGGCTCTCATGAAGGTCCCGGGAGTGGGTCCTAAGGTCGGAAATTGCGTCTCCCTTTTCGCCTACCACAGGATCGCCGCCTTCCCTATAGACGTCTGGATCGGCAGGATGGTGGACGAGCATTACGGCGGCCGCTTTCCGGTGGAACGCTACGAGGGATTTGCGGGTATAATGCAGCAGTACATCTTCTATCACGCACTGCAGACGAAGAACAAATGACGCGGGACGCCGCGGGGCCTTAAGGACATCGCGGCGGATCAGGGAATAAGAGAAAAGGAACAGGGGAAAATGAAAGATATATTCAAAAATATAGTGTGCGGGGCTCTGGCAGCGGTCATGCTGGTCTCAGCTTCTCCGGTCTTTGCGGACGGCAGCGCCGCAGAAGGGGAAAGCGGACAGCGGCTCAGGCCTCTCAGGACCAAGAGCCTTGAGATCAGCGAAGAGCTGGTCCTAAGCTCCGGCAGATATCTTGACAACGCGAGCGGCCACTTCCTTGCGGAGAATTACTACGTCTACACTCCCGGAGGGGATATCCTTCCCGATATCGCCTTCGGAAACGATATCTGCGGGGCGGCCAGCTACGCCCGCGCCATGAGGATCGAGGCTGAAAGGGGCCTGAACATCCTGGGGGGCGCCAATGCCGACTACTTCACCTTCGCTACCGGGACCTCCCTCGGCCCTGTGGTCAAGGCCGGGACCGTCTGCACCAGCGAGCATTCCAGCTTCGAAGAGATCGGTTTCTTCGAGGACGGCAGCGCGATCATGGGCAGGATGGGTCTCAACGTGGAGTTCACCGAGCTGGTCACGGGACAGGTCTATCCTCTCATGGCCTTCAACAAGGATCTTGAGAGGGGAGGCGGCCTGGTCCTCTATTCCAAGATCTTCGGCGATACCAACAACGCTTCGGGGGAAGGCCTCAATGTGCTGATACGCATCGACGAGGGCGAGGCCAGGATCGGAGAGACAATAAAGGGGACCATCGAGTCGGTCTTCGACAGCGACGGACCCGTGGCTCTCGACGAGGGACATCTGCTCCTATCGGTATACAAGGATACCAAATATCTCACGGTGATCCCGATCCTGCTCGCCATGAAGGAGGGGGACGGGGTCACGGTGTCGTTCTCATCGGATCCTGAGTGGCAGGACGTCTATCATGTGGTCGGAGGGGCTGAGAGGCTCATAAAGGACGGAGAGCTTTGCTCTGTCGAGGCAGGAAGCAGGGCTCCCAGGACCGCCATCGGCGTCACCGAAGAGGGGAAGATCATCCTCTACACCGCCGACGGCAGGGACGCTTCCCACTCCATGGGGCTCACCCTGACCGATCTGGCCCAGCGCCTTGCGGACCTGGGCTGCGTCGACGCGGTCAATCTGGACGGGGGCGGTTCGACCCAGCTCCACTGCGTGCTTCCCGGATATGCCGAGGACAGCCTCATCAACAAGCCCTCGGAGGACCGCCGCTGCGCCAATTACATCATGTTCGCGGTCCCCAAGGAAGAGCCTTCCGAGGCCTCGGAGATCTTCGTATATCCCTACGGCGAGTACATCCTTGCCGGATCTTCCATGGAATTTCAGGCCAAGGCCATCGACGAGGGTCATAATCCCGTCGAGCTTTCGGAGGAGCCGGTCTTTTCGTCGAAGATAGGCGGATTTGAAGGCAACGTTTTCACCGCCGATCCTGACGCAGAAGGAGAAGGCAGGGTCAGGGCGTCGGCGGACGGCCTGAGGGGCAGCGCTTACGTCACCGTCGTCCAGGCGCCTGACAGCGTCCTGATCTATGAGAACGGCAGGCAGGTGAACGATACCGTCATCTCGGTAAAGGAGGGCGACGAAAGAAAGTTCACTGCCGGGGCTGTTTTCGACCTGCTGCCAATCATAGCGGACAGCGAAGCCTTCGTCTGGGAGGTCAGCGAGGGCATGGGCGTCATCGAGGCCGACGGGACCTATAAAGCGGAGGGCGTCGTCAGCGAAGAAGGGACCGTAACGGTCACCTGCGCGGGGGTCACTGCGTCCTTCTCACTCACTTCGGACCTTACTCCTCCGGTGATCGAAGCCGGAGCTGAAGGCCCCGTGGCATCCGCCGTCATCTCGGACAATAAGGACGGGCATCCC
>JAFRQL010000100.1 GCA_017428655.1 Bacillota bacterium
GACTCTGTCGCCTATGCCGGTGCTGTTGGCGGGATTGATGGTGATAGCCTTCCAGGCTTCTTCTTCCTTAAGACCGGCGTTGACCGCGAGCCCAGCGCACATGGGCAGGTACTCCAGGGGGATAACCGGCGCGTCGGTGATTATGCTGACGCAGAGACCGTTCTCATTGAGGATCCTCGGGGTGTCGAAGGTCTTGTTGGAAAGCTCGATCTTGCTCTTTCCGCCGAAGGTGGGACCGACGAAGCAGGGCCAGCCCTCTTCGACCAGCTCGTCCACGATCAGATGTCCTTCGGTGCAGTGATCCAGAGTGATCTTGACGCCGAATTCCTTGGCGACCCTGATGGAGGTCAGGATGTCGTCAGCCCTGTGGGCGTGGGCCTTGAGGGGGATCTTGCCTTCCAGAACGGGGATCATCGCCTCAAGCTTCATGTCGAAGGCCGGATCCTTGCCGTCGGCCTTGTCCTGCATGTAGCGTTTTGTCTTGAACAGGGTCTCTCTCAGCATGGACGCGACGGCCATCCTGGTCATCGGGCTCTTGCCCTTCTGGCCGTAGCAGCCCTTGGGGTTCTCGCCGAAGGCGCACTTCATGGCGACAGGATCCTTGATTATCATCTTGTCGATGGAATTGCCGTAGGTCTTGATCGCGACGAAGGTGCCTCCGAGGACGTTGGCGCTTCCGGGGCCGGTGACGGCGGAGGTGACGCCTCCGGTCAGAGCCTGGGGGAAGGCTTCATCGTATACGTAGATGCCATCGATGGCGCGAAGCTGGGGAGTCACCGGATCCACGATCTCGTTGACGTCGTCTCCTTCCCAGCGCATGGCGGAATCCAGCATGCCGATGTGGCAGTGGGCGTCCACGCAGCCCGGAGTTACCAGCTTTCCGCCTGCGTCAATGACTTTGGCGCCCTTGGGCGCGGCGATCTTGGCTGCGACCTTCTCGATCTTTCCTTCGTCATTGATCAGGACGCAGCCCTTTTCGATATCGTGGCCCGCCATGGTCTTGACATATCCGTTTTTGATAAGCAGCATATCTTTTCCTCTCTTTTCATTCAAAGCGATATGAAAGTTTAGGTACTGTTCTAAATATACCACATTTGCCGGAGCGGTTCAGCATATAAATGGAGGATGAATGTAGGGTTCCTGCACAATTAGCATTTTTACTTGCGGCTAACTTCCCAAAATGTTATAATTCTCCGCTGAACTTTAAGAAAGAAAGGTATTTTTATGGCTGATAACAATTCCCGCAGCGAAAGACAGAACCGCATGGGGACCGCCCCCATCCTGCCTCTGATAATCAAGATGTCCCTGCCCTCGGTATTTTCGATGCTCATCCTCGCGCTCTACAATATCGTGGACAGCATATACGTTTCCCGCATCGGCGAGAGCGCCCTCTCCGCAGTTTCTCTCATATTCCCCCTGCAGCAGCTGTCCATCGCCGTCAGCGTCGGCACCGCAGTAGGCCTCGCCTCGCTGATCTCAAGAAGGCTGGGCGAACAGAACGTCGAAGCCGCGGACAAGGCCGCGACTCACGGCGTCTTCCTCGCCTTCTGCTCCTGGCTGGTGTTCGTAGTCGTCGGGATCTTCGGAGTCCCGGCCTTTGCCAACGCCTTCAGCGACAACCCCGCCCTGATCTCGCCCGCCGTGACCTACGGCCGGATCGTCCTCATCGGATGCTTCTTCGCCATGTGCGCCACCAGCACCGAAAGGATCATGCAGGGCTGCGGCGACATGATCTCGCCCATGATCTGCTCCCTTTCCGGCTGCATCACCAACATCATCCTCGACCCGATCATGATCTTCGGTTATCTTGGCTGCCCGGCCCTCGGAGTCGCAGGAGCAGCATACGCCACCGTCATCGGCCAGGTCGTCGGCATGTGCATGGCGTTCTGGATGCTCAGGCACAAGAATTTCCCTGTCCAGTTCGAATTCAAGGGCTTCAGGCCCGATATGAAGACCATCCGGGACATCTACGCCGTAGGCCTTCCCTCCATTGTCATGCAGTCCATCAACTCAGTGACCACCATCTGTCTCAACGCTATCCTGATCCGTTTCAGCGAGACCGCCGTCGCGGTCCTGGGCGTGTATTTCAAGCTCCAGAGCTTCGTCTTCATGCCGGTCTTCGGGATGAACCAGGGCGTCATGCCCATCATGGGATACAATTTCGGCGCCCGCAACAAGGAAAGGCTCATGGAGACCTTCAAAAAGGCCATGTTCCTTGCTTTCTGCATCATGCTGACCGGATGCCTGCTGTTCCAGCTGCTGCCCTCGTTCTTCATGGGCCTCTTCAACGCCCAGGGCGAGATGATGAGGCTTGGGACCAGGGCTCTTCGCATCGTCAGCCTCAGCTTCCCCTTCGTCGCCTTCTCCATGATCCCGGGCACCCTCTTTCAGGCGACCGCCCACGGGATCAACTCCCTGATCGTGACCCTGCTGCGCCAGATCGTGGTCCTGATACCCGTTGCCTTCATCCTCTCCAGGATCTTCGGGCTGGACGGCATCTGGTACGCTTACCCCGTCGCCGAGATCATGTCCGTCACCGCCGCCCAGATCATGCTCCGAAAGCTCATAAAGACCGAGATAGAGACGCTGTAAGCTCTCAAATCAAATAATGCCGATATTGGGACACTCAAAAAGGCACCGGAAAGCTCCGGCGCCTTTTACTTTGCGGTAAATAAATCGGCGGCGTCACAGATCGATATCCAGCACCACCGGGCAGTGGTCGCTGCCGAGGACGTCGCCCCTGATGGTGACGGACCTTACTTTTTCCATGAGGCGGTCCGAAACGATGAAGTAATCGATCCTCCATCCGGCGTTCTTCTCACGGGCCTTGAAGCGGTAGGACCACCAGGAGTATTCGACTTTGTCGGGATAGAGGCTGCGGTAGGCGTCGGAAAAGCCGCAGGAAAGAAGCTCTCCGAAGGCCTGCCTTTCCTCGTCGGAAAAGCCCGCGTTGCCCCGGTTGGTCTTCGGGTTCTTGAGGTCGATCTCGTTGTGGGCGACGTTGAGATCCCCGCAGAGGATCACCGGCTTGACTGCGTCCAGCTTCTTCAGGTATTCGCGGTTGGCGGACTCCCAGCTGAGCCTGTAATCGATCCTGGCCAGACCGTCCTGGGCGTTGGGAGTGTAGTTGGTCACCATGTAGAACTGTGGGAATTCAAGGGTTATGGCCCTTCCCTCCTTGTCGTGGCCTTCGGAGTCGATGTCGTAATGGACCGACAGGGGCGCCTGCCTGGTGAAGACTGCGGTCCCGGAGTAGCCCTTCTTCTCAGCGCTGTTCCAGTACTGCTCGTATCCGGGGGTCGGGACCTCTGCCTGGCCCGGCTGCATTTTGGTTTCCTGTAAACATATTATGTCAGCCTGTTCGGAATCAAAGTATTCCAGCATGCCCTTGCCCATGCATGCCCTTATGCCGTTGACGTTCC
>JAFRQL010000101.1 GCA_017428655.1 Bacillota bacterium
TTCGGTTCTCCCACGGCCCTGTAGATGAAGGTCAGTATGTGGCTGTTCCTGCAGGTGTTCTTCGGGCTGAAGGTAGTCGGGCTCGTCCCGTCGGTTATGCCCTTCTCCACCGCCCAGAGGACGGGCTTGAAGAAATAGTCGGTCTCCTTCACGTCGGCGAAGGGGTTCTCGGAGCTCGAAGGCTCCGGCTCCCCGGCCGCTCTCCAGAGGAATGTCACCACCTGCCCCCTGGTGCAGGTCCTGTCAGGGCTGAAGGTGGTCGCCGAGGTGCCGTCGGTCACCTGTGGTGTCGTGTTGAATGCCCAGTCGACGGCGTCGTAATAGTAATCAGACTCCTTTACGTCGGTAAAGGGCAGGTCCGACGCCGCCGAGAAGACCACGGAGCTGAGGACCATGGTCAGGGCGAGCATTAAGGCGCTTAAGCGTTTCATCGTGATCGCTCTCCTTTACGTTATCATATACGCGCGTCATGCCCCCTGAAGGCGCCGCGCCGCGTTCTCTTTGCTATACCGGTCTACCGTGTTTTCAGCGGCGGCAGGGGGTCACCACCATCTGCCGAGGCCCTTGTTGTAGTTACCCCTTTGGTTCGAATATGTCCACATCACGCATTTTAATGCACTGTTCTCACCCGAATCGTGGTTCTGGTGTTTATTTTCGATGCAGTCGTCGGCATTTTTGAACCAGGGAGAATTCTCATTCAGGGCATAGAGCATCTGATAATTATGCATATGACCCGGATGGCCGGATGCCGTGCCCCAGGGATACATATAGTAGCAGGCATTCGTTGTCCGTCCCTTGGAATCGGTGACTCTGCAGCAGAGGAAGCCCATAAAGTACGGCTCACCCATGCCCTTGCCGGGCTCGAAGGGCCAGACCCAGATGTTTTCCGTGCCCTGCCCAATGCAGTTGTAGCCCTCGATCAGAGGCTGAAAATCATTGCCGAACCGGTCCTTGCTGATATACCAGGTGTAGGTGTAGGGGCCCTTGCCGCCCGATACCGACGCGATCGAGCAATTAAAGTAATTATGATTTAAGAGTATCTCATTCGTCACATATTCGCCGTTTTCATTTTTGAAAAAAGCTCCCTTCTGATCCTGGAATCCATCCCCGTAGGGGCCTCCTGCCAGGCGTCCTTCTCTGATCCAGAACCCGACGATCGCTTCCTCAACGGGTGGGCCATCGTATATGGGCTCGCCGACGATCCACTCCGTCGCCTCCTCAAAACGCTCCTGCGTGCTGTAGGTCCTGAAAATACGGGCGGTCGTTTCTTCATATAACTCGCCTCCGTAATCAGGATCGATCTCTCCGGAATCATGTGCCGTATGATAAAAATAGTAGTATGTTCTGCCTGCGCTGCCGCCAGGAGCAAGCAGCGCCTGCATCGGCGCGGCCTGCGGGTCCACCATGGCGGTGCGGCTGGTGACCCGCGCGACAAGATCCCCGCCGTTGAAAGCGGAGACGATGCAGCGGTACGATCCGAACCCTTCCGTTCCGTTTTTGGAGATGATATGCAGGGCCGAATTGTTGACTGTGTAGGTGGCGTCGTCGCTGTTCAGGGTGGCAACGTCCCGCCAGCCGCCGGAGACCTCCTTCTGCCACTCATAGACGATGCTGTCGAACTCGCCGGAGACCGTGATGGACAGCACAGTCGACAGATCGATGAACTCCACGTCCAAAGGCTCCTTGACGATGGCCAGCTTATCGACGGGCTTCTCCGCGGTCTCGGGGGCTTCGGGCTCCTTAGGCAGCTCGGGAACTTCCGGATCCTTGGGGGCCTCGGGCTTTCCTTCCGGGGTCCCGCTCTCCGCGGGACTGGCGTATCTGTAGAGATACTCCACCACGTTGGCGCGCGGGCAGTCGGAGTTTATATCATATGATCCGCTGTAGGTGCCGGTGAGCAGGCCGGCGGAGTCGGCCCAGTTGTAGGCGTCCTGCCACCAGGGATCCGCGCCGGTCTTGTTCGGTTCTCCCACGGCCCTGTAGATGAAGGTCAGTATGTGGCTGTTCCTGCAGGTGTTCTTCGGGCTGAAGGTAGTCGGGCTCGTCCCGTCGGTTATGCCCTTCTCCACCGCCCAGAGGACGGGCTTGAAGAA
>JAFRQL010000102.1 GCA_017428655.1 Bacillota bacterium
CCTGAAGGGCCACAAGAGCGTGGGCGGCCTCCGTGCCTCCATCTACAACGCCATGCCCAAGGAAGGCGTCGAAGCCCTGGTCGAGTGCCTGAAGAAGTACGAGGCTGAGCACAAATAATCCATATCACATTTATATAAGGAGACTTAACACTATGCGTATTCTTGTTACCGACGGAATGGACAAGACCGCGATGGCCGCTCTGCGCGAGCAGGGTCACGAGGTCGTTGAGCAGTTCTATGAGCCCGATCAGCTCGGCGCGGCCCTCCGCGACTTCGACGCTGTCGTCGTCCGCTCCAAGACCAAGGTCCGCCAGAACCACATCGACGAGGCCAAGGGCGGCAAGCTGAAGCTCATCATCCGCGGCGGCGTGGGCGTGGACAACATCGACGTCAAGTATGCCGAGGCCAACGGCATCACCGTCCGCAACACCCCGAAGGCTTCCTCCCAGTCCGTCGCTGAGCTGGCTCTGGGCCACATGTTCTCCTGCGCCCGCTTCATCAGCGTGGCCGGCCACACCATGCGGGAAGGCAAGTGGGAGAAGAAGGCCTACGGCAAGGGCTACGAGCTCCAGGGCAAGACCCTCGGCATCGTGGGCTTCGGCCGCATCGGTCAGCATCTGGGCGTCATGGCCAAGGCCATCGGCATGCAGGTCATTGCGTTCGATATCTTCCACATCCCCGGCATCGAGGAGCAGCTTGGCATCCCCTACGTCGAGATGGACGAGCTTCTGGCGAAGTCCGACTTCATCTCCGTCCATGCCCCCGCGGTTGACGGCGGCGCTCTGATCAACGCCGAGACCATCGCCAAGATGAAGGACGGCGTGACCATCATCAACACCTCCCGCGGCACCAACGTGGACGAGGCCGCCCTGCTTGAGGCCCTCAAGTCCGGCAAGGTCCGTGCGGCCGGTCTGGACGTCTGGGCGGAGGAACCCTCCCAGAACGCCGAGCTGTACAACATGCCCAACGTCTCCTGCACCCCGCACATCGGCGCTGCCACCGGCGAGGCCCAGAAGCGCATCGGCAAGGAAATCGTTTCCATCATCGAAAACTTTTAATTTGTAATGTATGCAGAAATGCATATAAATAATGGAGGTAAAACACATGAACGCTTACGTAGAAAGAGTCATTGAGAACGTCAAGGCAAAGCATGCTTCCGAGCCCGAGTTCGTGCAGACCATCGAGGAAGTCCTTTCCTCCCTGTCTCCCGTGATCGACAAGCATCCCGAGTATGAAAAGGTCGACCTGCTGGGCCGCATTGTGGAGCCCGAGCGTATGTTCACCTTCCGCGTTGTCTGGATGGACGACAATGGCAACTACCACACCAACACCGGCTACCGCTGCCAGTTCAACGGTGCCATCGGCCCCTACAAGGGCGGCCTGCGCTTCCAGAAGAACGTCTACCCCGGCATCATCAAGTTCCTCGGCTTCGAGCAGATTTTCAAGAATGCTCTGACCGGTCTGCCCATCGGCGGCGGCAAGGGCGGCTCCGACTTCGACCCCACCGGCAAGTCTGACGCTGAGATCATGCGCTTCTGCCAGAGCTTCATGACCGCTCTGTACCGCTACATCGGGCCCGACGTTGACGTTCCCGCTGGCGATATGGGTGTTGGCGGCCGCGAGATCGGCTTCCTGTTTGGCCAGTACCGCCGTCTGAAGGGCGCCTTCGAGAATGGCGTTCTGACCGGCAAGGGCCTGACCTACGGCGGCTCTCTGATCCGTCCCGAGGCGACCGGCTTCGGCGCTGTCTACTATCTGAACGAAGTCCTGAAGCATGAGAAGGACGACATCAAGGGCAAGACCATTGCCTGCTCCGGCTTCGGCAATGTTACCTGGGGCATCTGCAAGAAGGCCATGCAGCTCGGCGCCAAGGTCGTGACTCTGTCCGGCCCCGACGGCTACATCTATGATCCCGAAGGCGTTGCCACCGAAGAGAAGGTCAACTACCTGCTCGAGATGCGTGCCTCCAACCGCAACAAGGTTAAGGACTACGCCGACAAGTTCGGCTGCGAGTTCTTCCCCGGCGAGAAGCCCTGGGGCCGCAAGGTTGACATCGTAATGCCTTCTGCCATGCAGAACGACGTCCGTATGGACTCCGCTGAGAAGATCGCCGCCAACGGCATCAAGTACTACATCGAAGTTGCCAACATGCCCACCACCAACGACGCTCTGGACTTCCTGCGTCATCAGAACGGCATGATCGTTGCTCCTTCCAAGGCTGTCAACGCCGGCGGCGTGGGCGTCTCTGCGCTTGAGATGGCTCAGAACTCCGAGCGTCTGGTCTGGACCGAGAAGGAAGTTGACGAGCAGCTTCACAAGATGATGGTCAACATCCACAAGGTCTCCGCGGAAGCGGCGGAGGAATACGGCCTTGGCTACAACCTCGTTGCCGGCGCGAACATCGCAGGCTTCAAAAAGGTTGCAGAGGCAATGATGGAGCAGGGTATTTTCTAAGAATACATGCCCAAACGAGGACAGTTTTTGAAACTGTCCTCGTTTTTATATATTTCGTCATATTGCCAAAATTTCCCCAAATTTTCAGCAAGGTTTTCCATTTATTCCTTCGGATTTTCCTTGCTTTTTTCTTTTTTATATGGTATGCTATCCAAAGCGGCAGAACTGTCGCATTCTTCATGTTGTGATACTGCCGGGATAACTACCCGGTAAAAATAATAG
>JAFRQL010000103.1 GCA_017428655.1 Bacillota bacterium
GACGATCTCCTGAAGGTTCTCCTCAGCCTCGTCAACGCCTTCGACGTCGGAGAATTTGATGCCGTCCGAGGACTTCACGTAGACCTTGGCATTGCTCTTGCCAAGATTGAACATCATGGAGCCTGCGCCGCCCCCTGCCCTGTCCATCATCTTCTTGGTCAGGAACTGGCCGATTGCGTAGAAGAAGAGTATGGGGAGGATCCAGCTGGTGATGAAGCTCATGAAGGGCGACATCTCCTCGACGATGGTCCCCGAGAACTCGGCGCCCGAGGCGTGGAGCCTTTCCACCAGCCCGGGATCGTCCATGATGCCGGTCCGGAATATCTGGGAGCCGTCCTTATTGGTGAAGAGGATCTTGTCGTCGTCCACCTGGACCCTGCCGATATCGCCGCTCTCGGTCATGGTCATGAAGGTGCCGTAGTCCACGTCTTTGATCTGCTGCCTTGCTATCATCGGTATCAGCGCGCCGTTGACCAGGATCACGATCAGCATGGCGATGGCATAATAGACGGCAAGGGGAAGCTTCGGTTTCTTTACTTCGTTCATTCTATATCTTTTATACCTTCCTGATTTTTATCACAATGCGAAAAGCTCCCGGAACGGAAGCTTCAAAGGATCTGTTTCAGACCTATACCAATTTAGCACAGTTGAAGGATGCGGTCAAACCGGCGGGAGAAGTATTTGTCCGCGAAATGTCGATTTATGGGCAGGAGGCCCGATCTGTACATGGATCCCTTTCGTTTGCAACACCCGTACATGATTGATTATTTATCCGTGATGTGGTATATAATACTACAAGGAGGGATATCTGATGACTGACATCGCCGCTTCGTTCCGGGTACCCAGATGGAACGAGCTTCCGAACATTGAACTGTACATGGACCAGCTGATCCGGTTCGTCAACAACAATTTCGAACCGGTGGCCGAAGAACTGGGCCTTCAGCCATTGACCAAGAGCATGATCAACAACTACGTCAAGGCAAGGATCGTCGACGCCCCGGTAAACAAGCAGTATTCCACCCTGTCCCTTGCCATGGTCATCGTGGTCTACCTGGTGAAGACCTGCTATACCACTGAGGACGCGGGCAAGCTCATCAGGCTCGGCATAGGCCTGGACGACACTCCCCTGGCCTACGACCGGTTCTGCGAGGCCATGGAAAAGGCGGTCAGCGCGGTATTCAGCGGGGAGGTCTGCATCAGGAACGAGGTGATCCCGGGGAGGGAGAACAAGTATCTCATGGACAACTTCGCCCAGTCCATCGCCAGCAAATTCTTCGTAAGGTCCACCTTCTGCAACAGGAAGGAGCCCGCCGGAGAAGAAGAACTGTACTGATCATATATAGCGTTGATATCAAAGACCGGCAGCCTGAACTGCCGGTCTTTTTATGCTTTGTTTCTTTTAAGGCCCTTCGCCTTACTTTTCGGGAAGAGCGATCTTTCTGAACTCGGGGATGAAATCCTTTATATATCCCGCGGCGATATTCAGCATGTCCTCGCCCTCTTCCGCGGTGGCGTCCTTGGGATCGTAGGGGCCGAACCAGCCGCTGGGAGCCAGCTCCTTGGTGTCTCTGGTGAGGCCAACGGTGCCGCCGCTAAAGCTGATGACCTGGATGTACTTGGCGCTTATCTTCTCGGTGGGCTGGCCGGGATTCATGGGCATGCAGAGGGAAAGATCCACTGCCTCGGGGCAGACCGCCATCATGGCGGAGGTCTCGATCCGGTCTCCGTGGCCGCCGGCCTTGAAGCGGTCGTCCAGCTGGCCAACCAGGCTCCACCAGTCTACGCTGGCCATGATGCCGCCGGCGTGATAAACGTCCAGGGAGACCTTCTGAATCGCGGGGGTGTTGCCGCCGTGGCCGTTGATGACGACGAACCTCTTAAGGCCGTGGCTCATCATGGCGGAGGCTACCCTGCCGAGGACCAGCTGCAGGCCGTCCAGGCCGATGTTGATGGTGCCGGGGAAGCTCATGTGATACTCGCAGACTCCGTAGGGGATGGTCGGAACGATGACGATGTCCTCTCCGATCATCTTGTCGAGCCTTTCAGCAAGGTTTCTGGGGACCAGGAAGTCGGTGCCAAGGGCGCACTGGGGTCCGTGCTGCTCGGTGCTTCCGATGGGGATCACGCAGACGGGGTCCTTTTTAAGGAACTCTCCGGCCTGCTTCCATGTCATTCTTTCAAGAAACATTTTTTCCTCCTTGGATCGCTGAACTGTATTTGATATTTAAAAATGAGTAACTGGTGTATATCGTTTCCTGTGCCTGAGACGCCCCAGAGGGATGACACAGGCGCCGCGGCTGGTCCTTGTGCCACCCCTCGCTCCTAAGGATCAGGCTGCTCCGTGAGCCTGTCGTAACCGATCTTCTCCAGCAGCTGGTCGGCGGTGACCCACTTCTCCATGCTGAACCTGCCCATGGCCATCAGGCTCTGGGGAAGGCCCTTTACGACCGTTTCGATCTTCTCCTGAGTGGTGACGGTGGACCATATGCCCTCCCCGGCGAGGACCACCTCGCTGAGCTCGGTATACTTGCCGTGGGGATAGGCGAAGACGCCCTGCTGCTCTCCCATCGAGAGGAGGATCCTCTTCATGGTCC
>JAFRQL010000104.1 GCA_017428655.1 Bacillota bacterium
CGCCGGGACCCCGAGCGATTAAAAGCAGACATATAGCTGGGCTGCATGGGGCTGCCAGCTATGCAATTCCGTGCATGATGAAATGGGTGCGGGTGACTCGAAGGTGGGGCCCGCCGCCGAGCGCCCGCAGGCGGATGGGACGGATGCTTTAAGGCAGGACCCGCCGCAGCTTCAGCGCCAGGGCCTCGGGCGGTCGGGTGCAGACCGCTTTGCGTCAAGCCTGCTCATCGGGCACGCGCCCGCCCGGAGTCCAGCCGCTCCTCCACCGAAAAATCACAATACTTGGTGGCATCTTCACAAATCCCACGCTATTCATGGTATAATACGATATTCTGAACAGTATGACATTTCGGCAGGCAGCGTCAGGCTGTCCGCCTTTGACGGAGAAATAAATGGCATTCACCCACCTTCACGTACACACCGAATACAGCCTCCTCGACGGGGCGGCGCGAATCGACAAGCTGGTCGCAAGGGCCAAGGAACTGGGCATGGAAGCCCTGGCTATCACCGACCACGGCGTCATGTACGGCGCGGTCCAGTTCTACGAGCAGTGCAAGAAGCAGGGCATCAAGCCCATCATCGGCTGCGAGGTCTACACCGCGGCCCGCACCCGCTTTGACAAGGACTCGGTCCTGGACAGGAACCAGGGCCATCTGGTCCTGCTGGTAAAGAACGACAAGGGCTATCAGAACCTGATAAAGATCGTCTCCCAGGCATACAGGGAGGGCTATTACTATAAGCCCAGGGTGGACCACGACCTTCTGAGGCAGTACAGCGAGGGGATCATCGCCCTGTCTGCCTGCCTTGCGGGCAAGGTCCAGCAGGAGCTCCTTCTCGACAACTACGAGGGCGCCAAGAAGGAGGCTCTCGAGCTCCTCGACATCTTCGGCGAGGGCAATTTCTACCTGGAGCTGCAGGACCAGGGCCTGGAAGAGGACAAGAAGGTCAACCGGGGCCTCAGGATCCTTTCCAAGGACACCGGCATCCCCATGGTCGCCACCAACGACGTCCATTACATAATGGAAGAGGACGCGGCGGCCCACGACGTCCTGCTCTGCATCCAGACCAAGAGCAATTTCAGCGATCCCAAGCGCATGCGCTTCGGGTCGGACCAGTTCTACCTGAAATCCGAGGAGGAGATGAGGAACCTCTTCCCCGACGTGCCCGAGGCCATCGACAACACCATGGAGGTGGCCGCCAAGTGCAATTTCGACTTCGAGTTCGGCCACTACCACATCCCCGTGTTCAGGGTCCCCGACGGCTACACCGAGAACTCCTACTTCGAGTACCTCTGCTGGTCGGGCCTGGAGCACCGCTACGGCACCACCGAGCCCATAGCCTCTGCCTTCAGAAAGGCCCCCGCCGTCCCGCCCGAGGACATGGAGTCCCTGGCTCCCACCGTCAGCAGCGAGCTCAAGGACCGGATGCGCTACGAGGTCCAGACCATCGAGAAGATGGGCTACGTCGGCTACCACCTCATCGTCTGGGACTACGTCAACTGGGCGAAGGGCCACGGCATCATGGTAGGTCCCGGAAGAGGCTCCGCCGCAGGCGCCATCGCCACCTACTGCATGGAGATCACCGACATCGACCCCATCAAGTTCAAGCTGATATTCGAGCGCTTCCTCAACATCGAGAGGGTCAGCATGCCGGATATCGACATGGACTTCTGCATCGAAAGGCGCGGCGAGGTCATCGATTACGTCAAAGAGCACTATGGCGTGGACAACGTGTCCCAGATCAGCACCTTCGGGACCCTCAAGGCCAGGGCCGTCTTTAAGGACGTCGCCAAGGTCATGGAGATCCCCTTCAGCAGGTCCCTTGAGATATCCAAGATGATCCCCGAAGACCTGAAGATCACCCTGGACAAGGCCCTGGAGGAGAGCCCGGACTTCCGGAAGGTCTACGACGAGGATCCCCAGATAAAGCACGTGGTCGATACCGCCAAGGTCCTGGAGGGCCTGGCGAGGCATTCCTCCACCCACGCCGCCGGCGTCGTGGTATCCTCCGAGCCCGTCGACAGGTACGTCCCCCTGGTCATGACCGACAGGGGCCTCGCTACCCAGTTCACCATGACCGAGATCGAGCATCTGGGCCTTCTCAAGATGGACTTTCTGGGCCTGCGCAACCTGACCGCCATCAGGGAGTGCCTGAGGATGGTCAAGCTCAACACCGGCCTGGACATAGACCTTCAGAAGATCGATTACGAAGAACCGGAAGTATACAAGCTGGTGGCGTCGGGAAACACCACCGGCATATTCCAGCTGGAATCCGGCGGCATGACCGGGTTCATGAAGGAGCTGGGCCCGACCTGCCTTGAAGACCTCATCGCAGGCATCAGCCTCTACAGACCGGGTCCCATGGACTCCATCCCGACCTATATAGCGTCCAAAAAGAACCCGGAGACCATAAAATACCTGACTCCGGAGCTGGAGCCCATACTCGCCCCGACCTACGGCTGCATAGTCTACCAGGAGCAGGTCATGGACATCGTTAGGCTCCTGGGCGGATATTCCTACGGCAGAGCAGACCTGGTCCGCCGCGCCATGAGCAAGAAGAAGGCCGACGTCATGGCCAAGGAGAGGGAATACTTCATCCACGGAAAGCTCAACGACGACGGCACCATCGACGTCCCCGGCTGCATCAGGAACGGGATCGACGAGACCGCGGCAAACACCATCTTCGACCAGATGACCAGTTTCGCGGCCTACGCCTTCAACAAATCCCACGCGGCGGCCTACGCTGTGGTCGCGTATCAGACTGCCTGGCTCAAGTACCATTATCCCGCCGAGTTCATGGCCTCGCTGATGACCTATCC
>JAFRQL010000105.1 GCA_017428655.1 Bacillota bacterium
CAGGGAAAGTAGGCGCAGTCGGTATTGTTTATGAATCTGAAGCTGTTAGGTCTCTTTTCGCCCATGATCGCTGTTCTCCTGTGAATACCATAAGCGGGCCCCTGAGGGACCCGCCATGAGCTCTCTTTGCAGTATTACTTGCAGCCGCAGGCCTTCTTGGCCTTCATGGCAGCCAGGATCCTCTGCATCTCGTTGTAGACGATCATGTAGCCCTCGTCTACGCCCATGCCCGGCTTGGCCAGGATCTGGACAGGCTGGGTGGCCATTGCACAGTGTACGCAGACCTGAGCGCTGCGGTCGGTCTCGTTGCAGGTACCGCCCTGATATGCGCCCATTCCGTGCTCCTTGCAGTAGAGGACCGCTTCGATGGTGTTGTTGACGCCGCCCAGGTCGGGGGTCTTGATCTGGACCATGTGGCCTGCGTGGTTGTCGGTGAAGTACTTGACGTCTTCAAGGGTGTTGCACCACTCGTCGGCGACCAGCTCCACGTTGATGCCTCTCCTGTCGACCTCTTCGGTCAGGCCCTTGAGAGCGATCATCTGGGTCTCTCTGTCGGTATCGCAGTCCATGGGTCCCTCTATCCTCAGATGGAAGGGCTTTGCGGCCTCTTCGAGCTTGGCGAGGTAATCCGCCATGGCCTTGTAGTTGTTGTTTCCGAAGATGACGCCGATGGTGCCGTATACGTCGATGTGGAAGATGGGGTTGTAGTCCTCGCTGAGCCTGTTGTTCAGGATCCTGTCTCTCAGCCACTTTACGTACTCTTCCAGCTTTTCGCCGTGCTCGCCCAGCTTCTCAGCGACGTTGTTGATCAGAGCATGGGGCAGGACCTGAGCGCCTTTGATGATCATCTTGTCGGAGTTGTTGTAGCGGTCGTCGCCGGACTGGGTGAAGATATCGATGGGCTTCTCGGAGACGGTGCAGTTATACTCCTCTGCAACGACTTCGCACATCATCTTGTGCTTTGCCCTTGCGACAGCGTCCAGGATAGCCTGGGAAACGCCGTAGCGGATAGCGGTGTGGAGCCTCTTGCCGCCCACCTGGATGGCTTCCATCTCAGCGGTCAGCTGTCTGAAGCTGTCGGCTTCCCTTCCGACCAGCATGGGCTTGATGTATGTATCGATGACGGGGATGAAGTCCTTGGCCAGGAAGAGGGGATCTCTTCCGCCTGCTCCGGAGTACTGGACCGCTGCGCAGTCGCCGTAAGCGACCTGGCCGTCCTCCAGCACGATCTGCACGGAGATGGATTCGCCGGGCATACGGACAGAGGTGAAGCCCTCGGTCACGGGAGCGCCGGTGTAGAAGGTGCCGTCGTGGCCCGCTCCGCCCTTGATCGCTCTCTGGTCGTCAAAATAGAAGCCTGTTCTGCCCGGAGAGCAGATCACATCAATGATTTTCATTATTTCCTCCTTAGATATATGCGATAGAACGCTTATATAACTTTATATATCCTCCGGAAGGCCTGAGCCCTGCCGGTAAAGACCTTTATTTTCCGGAGCCTGCGGCATGATCGTCCTTGGGCTGGGGACGTCCGACCAGACGGCCCTTGCCGATGGCGTAGATGTCGTCGACTACCATGTTGAAGTGGACCGGTCTGCCTTCGAAGGCCGCTCTCTCTTCCATCTTCCTTCTGTGGAAGTCCTTGACCTCCTTGGGGAAGGGCAGATTGCCCATCTCCATGATCCTGACGGCGCCGTCGTTGTCGCGGGCCGGGAGCATGAGTCCGGCGTTGACCGCGCAGGGAGCGAAGGGAACGTCCAGAACGCCTGCCTCGACGCCTCTGCAGCATCCCAGGGCCCAGTCGTCGTTGCCCAGCTCGTAGCACTTGTCCAGGATGGAGCGGGTCTCCATCTTGATCATCTCCATCTCCTCTTCCAGGTTGGCAGCGGAGTATTCCTGCTCGTAGAGCATGTTGACGACCTGCTTGGAGCAGCGGCAGCCTGCGGCGTTGGCTTCCATGGTCGGGATACCGAAGGCCTCGTGGGGGCTCTTGGTGATGACCTTGGTGGCCTTGGAGAAGGCAGCTGCGGCAGCGCCCCAGGAGATGACGCCGAAGGCCTTGGCCTCGTCCTCGGGGAAGCCGCCCATCCACTCGTGAAGGACGGTGGTGACGTTGACGTCATGATAACCGTACTTGTTGAGGTACTCGTTGGTCAGCTCGTCCAGGGTCCTGATGGCGGCGACGTCCTGGGTCATGTTGCCGCACTGGCCGTAGCCGACGGTGATGCTCTTGCAGCCCTGCTCTGCCGCCATTATGGCCTCGATGACTGCCGCGGCGTGGGAGATGCAGGGGGGAACGAGAGTTCCGGTGAGAGGTCCGTAGGGCTCTCTGTTGATGGTGATGCCGTTCTCTTCATAAAGACCGGTGAGCCTGTCGACGTACTGCCAGTCCCAAATGGTCTGTTCCATGGGAACGTTCTTGCAGTAAGGCAGGTTGTAGGATACGCCGCCGCCCTCGTAGCTGGTGAAGCCTGCCGCGTAGGAGATCTCAGCCAGAAGCCTTGCGTCGGGCGTGCCGTGGCGGATCTGGATCGGGGTGTGGACGGATTCGATGACCTGTCTGCACTTGAATACGCCGTGGTTTACTACGGGAAGTCCGTTCATGAGAGCTCTGCCCTCGAGGATGGACCTCTTGATGCCCTCCTCAGCCTCTTCATAGCGGTTGAGACGGGTGTAGCTGTCGATGGTTGAGGGCAGCAGGTCTACTTCGCCGTACTTCTCCAGGTGCTGCATCAGCTTGATGTGCTCTTCGATGACGGGGACGCCCGCTCTGGGCTGGATGAGGGTCCTGCGCTCGGCCTTTGCCTTGTTCAGCTTGTCGGCGAAGCGGCAGTCTCCGGTGATGGTCCTCTGGTAAGCGAAGGCTTCGTCCAGATCGACTTCCCTTCCGGTATGCCAGGTGGCGAGGACTTCCTTTCTCAGGGCCTCGAAGGTGGCGTCGGAAAGCTTCTTGTTCTTGATCTCCATTTTTTATCCTCTCTGCAAAATCAGTCTTCGGGATGATGCCCGCTGTGACAGTCGGCAAAATCCATGACGGGGACGAAACCGCTGCCTGGGACCGCAGCCGCGGAGGCGTCCGCGATCTGCTCGCCCATGTTCTCAAGTTCTTTTTTCATTATGTGAAGGGCTGCCGTAGGATAGTGTTCCGAAAGCAGGCCCATCGAGGCAAGTATGTAGTGCCTGTCGACCAGTATGTTGGCCCTGCCCGGTCTTAAGGACATGGGCTTTTCGGGATTGTACAGGGCGTGAGCCGCGATCTCGTCGGTCCTCTTGGTGTGGATGAGGCTGCCGCCGGTGACGACCACCTGCCTGATGTTGCTCAGGTCCTTGCCGGTCTGCATGTAGGTGGAGCCCATGACCGTGTAGATCTCCTCCAGATGGCCCGCGTGCCTTTCGACGGCGGTATCTATGGCCATGCTGGCGAGGGCGTAGTCGAGCCTCTCCCACTCTTCATTGGTCGGGACCTCGTCGGTGTGCTCCGCCAGATGGTCGACCATCTGCTGGGCCTTTTCCTCGTCGATGCCCGAAAGCTGCGAGATCTTTCTGATGCCCGCCGCCTCGACGATGCCGTTGATGCTGTAGCGCATGCCGATATCGCCTTCGACGGTCCTCTTGGCGTAGGGCTCGGGAAGGCCCTTGAACACCGCGTTGCCCTTGGTCGGTCTGCCGTCGCAGATGGTGTACACGTCGGTGGTCGCGCCGCCTACGTCCACAGCCAAAAGCTCGCCGATGCCCGGTTCGTCCTCGGTGCCCTCGGCAAGGAGCCTGATGGCCTTTAGGACGGAAGCCGGAGTGGGGTTAACGATGCCCGAGACCAGGCTGGTCGCCTTGGTCAGGCCTTTTGCGGTGATGATCCTCTCAAGGAAGATGTCCCTGATCTTGCTCTGGGTGGGTTCGATGTTGAGAGTCCCCATCTTGGGCATGACGTTCTCCACCACGTAGCACTTGTGGGAATCGCCTATGATCCTCTCGCACTGCCTTGCGGCGTTGCGGTTCCCCGCGATGATGACGGGGAACTCGCCCTTGATGGTGGAGACCACATGGGCGTTGTTGAGGATGCAGGCGCTGTTGCCTCCGTCGGTGCCCCCTACCAGGAGCATGATGTCGGGCTTGATCTTCTCGATCTCTTCGGCGTCGTCCTCGGTCATGTTGAAGGAATAGACCTTCATGATCTTGGCGCCGGCGCCAAGGGAAGCCATCTTGGCGGCCTCGGCGGTGAGCTCGGGGACCAGTCCGCTGGTGACCATCCTCAGGCCTCCTGCGGCGCTTGAGCAGGCGTAGCGCTCTGCGAAATCAAGCTTCCCGGTCTTCTCTTCAAGGAGCTTTACCGCGTTCTCCAGGCCCTCGTTGATGTCGGTGAATATGGTGGTGAAGGACGCCGCGGTCCCCAGCAGCTTCTCCTCATCCACATCGACGGCGGTGACCTTGGTATATGTGCTTCCGAAATCTATCAGTAATACCGGTCTCATATGCTTTAAACCTACTCGTCCATGTGCAGGTCTTTATGCAGGCATTCGATGTCCACGCTGGGATCGGTCCCGGGAGGGAAGGCTCTGTTGTAGCCCATGTCCTTGAAGCGCTTCTCGACCTGTTCGAAGTCCTGCTTGCCTATAACGATGTTTCCGCCCACGTAGAGGAGGATGTCAGGGATGCCCGCCTCGACGCACTTTTCTCTCATGCCTCTGCAGTCCAGCTCGCCCTGACCGTACAGCGAAGAGATCAGGATAGCGTCCGCGTTGGACTCGATGGCGGCGTTGATGAACTCCTCCTGGGAGACGGTGACGCCCAGATTGATGACGTTGAAGCCGGCGTCGGTGAATGCCCTGTAAAGGATCTTGTTCCCGACTGCGTGGACGTCGGCGCCGATGACGCCTATAACTATGGTCTTCTGTTCCATTTTAGTCCCCTCCTCAAGGGTCTTGAGATATCCGGCCCTGCCGGACTCGTAAAGGTTGTTTCCTTCGGAATCGATGATGACGGTGACCGGGAAGTTCTCGACCTCCAGCCTTCTGACGGCCTCGGCCCCCAGATCCTCGTAGCAGACCACCTCGGCCTTCTTGACGCACTTGGCCAGAAGGGCCGCGCAGCCTCCGATGGCTCCGAAGTAGACGGCGCCGCATTCCTTCATGGCCTCGACGACCTCGGGGCTCCTCTTGCCTTTGCCGATCATACCGGTCAGGCCCTCTCTGATGAGCCTGGGGGAATAGGGATCCATGCGGTAAGAGGTGGTGGGCCCGACGGAGCCGATGGGCTGGCCGGGCTTTGCGGGAGCGGGTCCTGCGAAATAGATGATGCCGTCGGTCAGGTCCACGGGCAGGGGCTTGCCCTCGTCCAGGAGCTGGCAGAGGCGCTTATGGGCGGCGTCCCTGGCGGTATAGATGACGCCGGTGATCTCGACGCTGTCGCCGCACTTTAAAGTCCTTGCGGTCTCACGGGTCAGCGGAGTATTGATCTTGATCGCCATTTACAGCACCTCCGTCTTGTGCCTTGCCACGTGGCAGTTGATGTTGACGGCCACGGGAAGACCTGCGATGTGGGTCGCGAAAGTATTGATGTTGACAGCAAGAGCGTAGGTCTTTCCGCCGAAGCCCTGGGGACCTATGCCCTTGGCGTTGATCTTTTCCTTGAGTTCCTCTTCGAGAGCCGCGTACTGGGGATCGGGGTTCTTCTCGTCCAGCGGCCTAAGAAGGGCCTTCTTCGCCATGAGGGCTGCCTTGTCGAAGGTGCCACCGATGCCTACGCCCACGATGACCGGGGGGCAGGGATTGGGGCCGGCGTCCTCGATGACCTTGAGGATGAAGTCCTTGACTCCGTCCAGGCCATCGGCGGGCTTGAGCATCTTGATCTGGCTCATGTTCTCGGAACCGAAGCCCTTGGGGGCGACGGTGACGGTGAGCTTGTCTCCGGGCACGATATCGTAGTAGATCATGGCCGGGGTGTTGTCTCCGCTGTTCTTCCTGTTGAAGACGGGATCGACGACGACGCTCTTGCGAAGATAGCCTTCGGTATATCCGGCGGCAACGCCGGCATTGACGGCCTCTTCGATGTTTCCGGTGATGTGGACGCCCTGTCCTATCTCAAGGAAGACGCAGGCGACGCCGGTATCCTGGCAGATGGGCACGTTGTTGTCCTCTGCGATATGGTAATTCTCGATGATGTGGTCGAGGATCTCCCGGGCGGGAGCCCAGGTCTCTTCCTGCCTGCCTCTTTCGATGCAGTCTCTCACATCCTGCGGGAGGACGCAGCAGGCCTCTATGCAGAGCCTTTTGACGCAGTCCCTCAGTTCTTCTGCTTTTATCTCTCTCATCTCGTCCTACCTTTCGGGAACGTTGTAGATGTAATCGACGTGTTCGCCGTAGTGTCCAAGGACCTCTCCGACGATCTTATCGCCCTTGGGAGCCTTGACGGGGACTCCGCAGATCTCTTCGGCCATGGCCTTGAGCTCTCTGATGTCCTTAACGTTGAGGCCCGCTGCGATGAACTTCTCCTTCAGGTCTTCCCTTCTGGGATTGACGGCGATGCCCTTCTCGGTGATCAGCACGTCGATGTTCTCGCCCCTGGTGGACACGGTGGTGACGTGGTCCAGGACGATGGGAAGGCGGTTCCTGAAGAGAGGAGCGATGACCACCGCCATGTTGCAGATCTCGGCGATGTCGGTGTGGCCGCCGCTGCCGCCCATGATGACACCGTTGGAGTCGGTGTGGACGTTGACGTTGAAGTCCACGTCGATCTCGGTGGCTCCCAGCATTGCTACGTCCAGGTTGTTCATGCAGCTGGACTTGCCCACGGCGCTGGAGTAGCGCCTTGCGGAGACTTCGATGTGGTTTGGGTTCTCGGCCAGGTCAGCCGCGGCGCCCAGATCGAAGCTCTGGACGTCCTGCAGGGCCTTGAAGCAGCCCGCGTGCTGAAGCTCGACGGACGCGGAGGAGATGCCTCCTACGATATATGAACCTACGATGCCCTTCTCAAGCATGACGTCCTTGAGATACATGGCGGCCGCCATGGTGGCTCCGCCTGCTCCGGTCTGGAAGCTCATGCCGTCCTTGAGAAGGCCGCTGGCCTCGATGCACTTGACGGCGGTCTGGGCCATCCTGAGCCTTACGGGGTCTCTGGTCTGGGCGGTGGTTCCGGACATGATGCCGTTGGGATCTCCGATGGCGTCCACGGTGACCACGTAGTCCACGTAGTCCTCGGTGATGGAGGCGCAGGTCAGAGGATACTCTACCAGGTTGTCGGTGATGACGATGACGGTCTTGGCGTTCTCAGCGTCCGCCATGGCGTAGCCGATGCTGCCGAAGCGGGACTTTCCGATCTTGCCGGTGCAGTTGCCCATGGTGTCGGAGGTGGGAGCCGCGATGAAGGCCACGTCGATGGGGGTCTTGCCGTTGATGATGTCGCCGGGGCGGCTTCCGTGGGAGCGGAACTCAACGGGCTCCTTCATGATGCCCTTGCAGATCTCGGTGCCGATGCCCTTGGACATATAGTTGCAGCGAAGCTTGGTGACGACGCCGTTCTTGATATGGTCTACCAGAGGAGCGTGAATGTCGAATACGGCGGAGGCGTTGACGGTCAGGTCCTTGATGCCCATGTTGGCGATCTCTTCCATGACCATGTTGAGAACGTAGTCTCCGTTGCGAAGGTGGTGATGGAAGGAGATGCTCATGCCGTCGTGGAGCTTTGCCAGCTCGATGGCTTCTCTGATGCTTGATACTACTTTAGTCATTGCGCCTTCCTCCTATTTTCTGCCCAGACCCAGCTGCTCTGCGGCGGCGATGGTCCTCTGGGCCCTGAGAACTACGGGAGCATCGATCATCTTGCCCTTGAGCGCGACGACGCCCTGTCCCTTGGCCTTGCCTTCCTCGATGGCGGCTATGACCTCGTAGGCATAGTCGATGTCGGCCTGGCTGGGGCTGAAGGAAATGTTGATGGCATCCACGTGGCGGGGGCTGATGGCGGACTTGCCGGTGAAGCCCAGGCTCTTGGCATATGCCGCGTCGGGCCAGATGCCTTCATCGTCGTGGGCGTCGGTGAAGGGAGTATCGTAAACGTCGATGCCGCAGGCTCTCGCCGCGTTGACGATGCGCTTTCTGGCGTAGTCGATCTCGTTGCCCTCCTTGGTCCTCTTGCACTGCATGTCGGCGCTGTAGTCTTCGCCGCCCAGGAAGAGGGCTACCACTCTCTCGGAGGCCTTGCCGATCAGGAAGGCGTTCTCGATGCCCAGAGCGGTCTCGATGAGGGGCATGATCTTGACGCTGCCCTTCTCGATGCCGTGCTCCTCCTCGAGCTTTCCGATGTAGTCGGCGAAGGTCTTGATGTCTTCGGGAGTCTCGGACTTGGGAGTCATGATGATGGCAGGCTTCAGGGGAACGATCTCCTTAAGATCCTCCTGCCAGAAGGGCGAATTGAGGGAATTGACCCTGACGATGATCTCGATGGCGCTGAAATCGAGGGTCTTGAGTATGTTCCTGACCAGGATCCTGGCGGAATCCTTCTCAGCAGGGGATACGGAATCCTCCAGATCGAAGATTATGGAGTCGGCGCCCATGGTGGCGGCGAACATGATCTGCTTGGGGTTGGCTCCCGGTATGAAAAGCATAGAACGGCGCATGTTAAGCCTCCATTCCTCTCTTGATCACGGCCTCGAGCCTTGCTCTTAAGACGCAGTCGATGGCGCCCCTGTCGGTGATCGTGAGTTTTGCGTTGGTAACGTTGTATTTCTTCAGCTCATCCTCTGCCGAGGCGATGATGGCGTCGCCGTACTGGGTCTTCACGAGGGACTCCAGGAAGATCTGGTTCCCACCTTCGGACGGTTCGATGACGATGACGCAGTCGGCATTCTGGTCGACGTTGCCGACCTGAGCCTTCTTCTTGATATCGCTCATTGAAAGTCTCCTTCTGAACTTCTACAGGATTACAGACGTAATTCATTATATCGGTTTTCCTCGTTAAAAGTTCATCAATTTGGGCCTTTTGCCATGGTAAATATTAAAGCTAAGTATAATCAAAATCGATAGGTCAAAAGTTAGCGGCCGCTTTTCCTCCGGAGGATGGCGAAGGAGCCCGAAACTCCGCCCGAAAGCCCGCGAAATTCAAAAAATAAACATCGCCAGAGTTTTCTGGTAAAAGCCTCCATGACCGCGAAACAGGCGCATTTTCTCATTTCCATCTCATTGACATATTATTTTTTGATAGCTCCGCTCCGGTAGGAAAGCCGCCCCGCCCTCCCGGAAAAAGCCCGCCCCGGGGCCCTGCGGGAATATATCCCGCAGGCACAGAAAAATACATTGATTTTTGCATATTTGGTATATAATCATAGCGGCTGCAAACCGCCGCGAAAGGATCCCTCAAATGACACTCGACAAAAGCAAACTCACCCGCATCGGGATGATAGTCTTAGGCAACCTGATCTACGCCCTCAGCGTCAACCTGATCATAACCCCCGTCCACCTGTACAGCGGAGGCTTCACCGGCATCGCCCAGCTGATCAGGCTCTTCCTTTTGGAGTTCCTCCATATCCCCCAGATCCCCGGCCTGGACTACATGGGCGCCATCTACTTCCTCATCAACGTGCCCCTGTTCATCATGGCCTACAGGATCATGGGAAGAGGCTTCTGCCTGAGCACCGTGGCGACCATCGCCATGTGCTCCGCCTTCCTCGCGGTGATACCGGTCCCGCCGACTCCCATCATCGAGGACACCCTGCTCTCCGCCGTCATCGGAGGCATCGGCTGGGGATACGCTGCGGGCATCGTCCTCAAGGCCGGAAGCTCCCAGGGGGGCCAGGACGTCATCGGCGTCTGCCTGGCCAAGACCCATCCGGACTTCAAGGTCGGCTCCATCGGGATAGTCATCAGCATATGCATATACGGTATATGCCTCTTCGTGTATGATATAGAGACCGTCCTCTACTCGATGATCTTCGCCGTCGCCGCGGGTATGACCATCGACCGGGTCCACACCCAGAACATCAAGATCCAGTGCATGATCTTCACCAAGAAGGAGGGCCTTGCCGAGGCTATAATGACCGAGCTCAGGCGCGGGGTCACCACCTGGGAGGGCTCGGGAGCATACACAAAGGACGGGGAGCACATACTGGTCACCGTCATCTCCAAGTACGAGGAGCACCACCTGCGCGAGATCCTTTCCAGGATCGATCCCGCGGCCTTCATGATAATCACTGACAAGGCCAGGGTGGCGGGAAATTTCGAAAAGCGCTTCACTGAATAAAGCGCAGGATAATATGCATGAAAAGAGCGGGCCCCGCAGAGGGACCCGCTTTTATCATACCGTTATAATCAGGATATCACTTCAGCCTGCTTCTGATGTCCGCGTTGAGAGCCCTGTAAGCCTCGGTGAAGATGATGTAATCCTGGCTGCAGGCTACACCGTCGTAGCCTTCCTTAAGGTATGCCGCGGTCTTCTCGGCCGACGTGGAGAAGGTGTAGCAGATCTTCCCCGCCGCCCTGCAGGCTTCAAATACCCTCTTTTCCGCCGCTTTGAACTCGGGAAGGTCGAACCGGCCCGCTATGCCCATGGCGGTGGAAAGGTCGAAGGGCCCGATGAAGATGCCGTCGATCCCCGGGATAGCCGCGATCTCTTCGATGTTTTCCAGAGCCTCCCTGGTCTCGCACTGGGGCATTACGATGAGCCTGTCGTTGGAGTTCTCGAAATACTCCTCAAGGCTTTTAGTGTCCGCCCAGTCCGCGCAGCCGAAGCCGGCTCCCCTGCCCTTTATGAAGCCTCTGTTCCCCAGGGGAGTGAACTTGGCAAGGTCGACCAGCCTTCTGAAATCCGGGACGTCCCTAAGGCAGGGAACGATGATCCCCTGGGCTCCGCAGTCGGCCGCCCTCTGGATCTCCTTGTGGTCAACGTTGGCGATCCTCACCATCGGGACCAGACCGCGGAGCTCCGCAGCCCTGATGAGGTCCATCATGGTCTCGGTATCGAAGGGCCCGTGCTCGCAGTCGATGATGACGAAATCAAGGCCGCTGAAGCCCAGGCACTCCATGAAGCTCATGTTGCCTCCGCTGAAGAAGGTGCCCACGGCCCCTTCCTTTTTTTCGAACATATTTCTCAGTCTGTTGAGTGACATGGGACCTCTCCTTTCCTAAGCCAGCTTCTCCTTAAGGAAGCCTCCCAGCTTCTTAAGGTTCTCTTCGATCACGTCCTCGGTAAGGCCGCTGAAATTGAGCCTCATGGTGCTCCTGCCGGAGCCCTCGGGGTTGCCCTCGGTATAGAAGGTGCTCCCGATCCCATAGCAGATGTCCAGTTCGTCGGCGATCTCCTTTGCCATGCCGGTCATGTCAAGGCCGGGCACCTCAGCCCAGACGTAGTAGCCTCCGTCGGGGACGGTGTGTTTGGTGCAGGCGGGGAAATACGCGTCCAGGGCCTTCAGCATGGCGTCCCTTCTGCTCCTGTAAAGGCCGCAGAGGTATTCGAGGTGGTCTTCGTAATATCCGCGCTTGAAGAACGAGGCGGCGATGGCCTGGGCCATGGTGTTGGTGCAGGTGTCCGTGCAGAGCTTGATGTCAGAGAAGGCCGCGATCTGCTCGTCTGAAGCCAGGATGAAGCCCAGCCTGCTGCCCGGAGAGAAGATCTTGGAGAAGCTTCCCGAGAGGATCACGTTGCCGCTCCTGTCGAAGCTCTTTACGAAGGGCAGATGCTCTCCGCTGTAGCGGATCTCCCTGTAGGGATCATCCTCAAGAACGATGACGTCGTACTCTTCTGCCAGCTGCGCCAGCCTCTTTCTCCTCTCAAGGCTCAGGGTCACTCCTGTGGGATTGTGGAAGGTCGGCACGGTGTAGATCATCTTGGGATGATATTCCCGGATCTTCCGCTCCAGATCCTCCATGTCCATGCCCTGATCGTCCAGGTCCACGGGGACGAGCCTCGCCTCGAACATCTTGAAGATAGTGGTCCCATGGATGAAGGACGGGGATTCCACAAGGATCACGTCGCCGGGCTCGATGTAGAGCTGGCAGAGGAAGTTCATGGGCTGGATGCCTCCCGCCGTGATCATGATATTTTTGATGTCGGCCTCAAGGCCTCTGGGAGCCAGCAGGCAGTCCCTTACGGCCTCCCTTAAGGAGTCCAGACCCATGGTCCCGCCGTATTTCACCGCGTCCAGGCCCTTTTCCGGGCCCGAGAAGACCTCGCCGCAGATGTCCCTGATCTTATCGAAGGGATAGGCCTCCACCGCGGGAGCCCCCGCTCCGAAGGATACCAGAGATCCTCCGGCAAGGGACGACGTGAGGGCGTGGAGCTGGCCTGCGGACTCCGCCATGGTCTCTATGCGTCTTGCGAACTTCGCCATTTGATCCTTCCTTTCCCGGCCAGGCCGGAAGTATCGCTAAATGTCCCTGTCCTCTTTGAGGCAGCCCAGGACCGTCGCAAAGAGGGAGATCTTCTTTTCGATGGAGGAGATCCTCATCCTCTCGTCGTGGGTGTGGATCTGGATCTGATAGGTGCCCAGAGCGTCGACGGTGGGGATGCCGTGATAACTGTACCAGCTGGCGGTGCCGCTGCCGCCGGTCCTCTGGACCACCAGTTCGTCGCCGTGGAGCCTGCCGCAGTCCCTGACGTACTCGTAGAGCCTCTTGTTCTTCTCGTCCTCTTCCATGGGGACGCTGACCCTGTCCAGAGTGACTTTGACCTTGGTGCCGTCGGCGTAGTATTTGGGCCCCTTGTTCATGAGATCCACGATCTCCTTTACCCTGTCCAGATCCGCGGAATTGGCGATCCTCACCGAGATCGCGGCGGTGGCGTGGCCGGAGACCACGTTGGCGGGATCGTCGTTGACTACCCTGCCCACGTTGAACTGGATGCCTCTCTCGTCGTCGTTGTACTTGAGGAGCTCCATCAGCTGGAAGGCCAGCTCGAACATTGCGCTCCTTCCCGCCTTGTAATTGATGCCCGAGTGGGACCTGATGCCCTCCACGTCGATGGTGATGCCGCAGGAGCCCTTCCTGGCGATGAGGACGCCGTCCTCGTCCCTGGAGGATTCGAATACGAAGCAGAGGGTCTTTGAAGGATCCTCGGGGATGACCCTGCTGTGGAGCAGCTCGTTGCCGCCGCCTCCGCCGCCCTCTTCGTCGCACTCGAAGGCGAAGCAGATCTCCTTGTCGGGAAGAAGACCGTTCTCCATGGCGACCTTGACGGCCTTGACCGCAACCACCAGTCCGCCCTTGCAGTCGGTGATGCCGAGGCCCCAGGCGATGTCCGGATCCTTCTCGTCGATGTGGACGGGGAACTTCGCGCAGTCGCCCTGCTTGAAGACCGTGTCGGAGTGTCCCGAGATGATGATCCTGCCGTTGGGGCTGCCTTCATTCAGGGTGGCCAGGATGTGGGTGCCGAAGCCTTCCTTGACGATCTTTTCGAACTTGAGGCCCTTGAGGTCCTTCATCATGATCTCTTCGAGGGCGTTCACCATGTTGGCGCTCCCCACGGGATCTCCGTGGCCGGAGTCGATGGAAGCCAGCTTAACCAGCTCCTCAAAGGCTTCATCCTTGTACTTCGCGGCTCCCTCGTCCGCTATCCTTGCTATGGTCTTCTTGTCGGGCATTTTTATCTCCTTTCGAGAGCCGGGCGTCCTGAGAGCCGAAACCCGGCGCATATATCTCCTGACAAAAACTTACTGTCTGCGCCCCGAAATGTCAAGGGGCAAGAGTCCCCGGGCGAAAAAGTCCCCGCATCCTTTCGGACGCGGGGACGGTCTTGAAAAAACTGTTCGCTTTATAGCGGTCCGGCCGGGCGGACCTGCCGATGGCCCTATACCGCCGGCTGGGGCTGAGCCTCGTTCTGCTGGGCTTCCGCCTGCTTTGCGGGAGCCTTCATCTTGTGGTACTCAAGGGCGAGCATCCCGCCGGTCTTGTCCAGCTGAAGGTCCTTGTTCATCCGGTTCCTGAAGACCTCGTCGGTCATGTACTTGTCCACCAGCTGGCCGAAGGCGGGATCCTTTCTGATCTGCTCCGCTCCGGCGGCAAAGCCCTGGTTGCTGGTCCTCAGGCCCGGATCCATCTTGGTGGATATCTCGTGGGCCAGCAGTATCTCGGAAAGGTACTGGGACGCGAAGTGCTTGTTGACCGGGCCTTCGGTGAGGGCGTTGGCGGCCCTGTTGAGCCTGAACTGGGAGGCTCCGACGGCATGGTTCCTGGTGCTCTTTCTCAGGGCATCCGTCAGGTCGCTGATCTGGCCCTTTTCGGCCATCTTCTTGTATTCCTCCCTCTCGGCGCTGCTGGACATGGCGCGCCTGAAGGCGGATCCGCCCTGCATCAGCCTCGCCTTTTCCTTTTCCAGAGCCTCCGGCGTGATCATGGCGCCGTTCTTTCCCTTGGAAAGGTTCCTGACCGCCATGAGCTGGGCGCAGGAGTCCTCGGTGAACCGGACGCGGAGCCTGTTCTTCGCCTGGTTCTTCAGCTCCTCCGCCGTGAAGACCTTTCCGTTCATCCTGTCGCGGTTGAAGGACTCGGCCTCCAGAGACCTCTTGGGATGGGCCTGCTTGATCTCATCCAGATAGGAATCGAAGACGCTCTTGGGCATGAACTCCTTGAGGACGCACATTGCCTGCTTGAAGTGGGGCTGCTTCTTCTTGCCTCCTGGGACGTTGGCGGGACCGTTGATGTATTTCTTGATGGCGGTGGTCATGGACTTGTTCTCGGCAGGGGTCAGGGGCAGGCCCCTTTCCATCTTCTGCTGGGCGGCCTCCACCTGCTTCATCATCTCGATGTAGCTGGGATCCTTCTTCTCCAGCTCCGCGGGCCTTCCGACGACGCCGCCTTCCTTCAGGCTCTTTACCGCCTCATCCATGAAGGCCTTGTCCTTGTGGACGCTCTCAGACCTGTCCCAGGCAAGTTTTTCTTCCCGCATATCGTTCTCGATGACGTATAAAAGCCCCGCGAGGCTCTCGACGTCTCCGGTCTTGGCGATCTCCATGGTCCTGGGATCCTTCATGAACTTCTTGAAGGCCGGCTGCTTCATCAGGGTCGCCGCGTTCTTCATCAGCTCCTGCTGGTCAGCCTCTTCGTTGGGCTTGTTCCAGACCAGAGCCATGGACCCCGCTATCAGCGAGGCGATGTTGACAGAACCCGGATTCCTTTTGACGTCCTCGCGCATATCGCTCATGAATCTGCCGTAGGTCAGCTTTATGGGCATGGTCTCATCTCCCTTCGGATGATATCATCTAATCGTTATAGGGATCCTTCTTCAGCACGAGGACCGATCCTTCGGCTTCCTTATCCTTCTCGGCTCCGTCATCCTCGTGTCCGGACTTTTGGGTCTCTTCGCCGTCCTCGCCTACGATGACCCAGCCCTGCTCCTCCAGATCCTTGCGCATCTCTTCCTTCTTGAGCTTCTTATACTCGCTGTCACCTTCCATGAGGGCCCAGCCGTCGGCGTCGGATTCCTTGATGTGGGAGAGCATCTCCTCTTCCCTCTTCTTCTTGGCCTCATTGAGGGTCTCGTGCATGTACATCATGACGGGCTTGAAGATGGGGTTGTTGGCCATGTTGGTGGACTGCTCGATCTCCTGAAGGGCCTGCTCCACCTTTATCTGGGACTTGACGCTCTTCATGAAGTTCTTCTTGCCCTTGGTGAAGCTCTTGACATTCTCGAGGACCTTGTTGCTCAGGGCGACGTCGGTTATCTCACCGTTGAGGAACTGGTTGAGCATGTTCTCGAACTCGTCCCACTCGGGGCTGTCGTTGTCGTTTCCCCTCTCGGTCTCCATTATGGAGAGGATCATCTTGACCGTCGCTCTGGCTTCGGCCATCTGGGCCTCCTTGAGGGATCTTTCCTTCTGCTGACGCCTTGCATGGGCTTCGGCGGCGATGCTGGCGGGATCAGGCTCCTTCTTTTTTGGGGGCTCCTGAGGATCCTGCGACTTCTTTTTCGGCTCCTCGGAGGAGGCTACCGCCTTGTTCTTGATCTTCCTTCCAAATAGTGCCATACGATCCACCCTTGTCTTTCCAATGAGATGCGCGGCTGTAGGTCCGCTTTTTCAGGCTTTTATACTGTTCTTTCCGCCGTTTTGGGGGCTCGGGACCCGCGGCCGGCCATCATATGCCTTGATGATAAACGGGCCTGTCCAACAAATGTCCAGCGAGCGGAAATTATTTTATTTGCGCGGCGCTGTCTGCGTTCTTTTATTTGCTCCCCCTTCTGTCCGGGCCCAGATATCTGAAGGCCAGCATGGTGATGTCGTCGAACTGGTCCGCTCCGTCCACGAAGCTGTCGATCTTCTTTCTGACATAGGGGAGTATGACCTCGGGCTTTGAGCTGGACGCGCCGGTCAGGGCCTTCATCATCCTCGCCTCGCCGAACTGCTGCCTTTCGTCGGTCATTGCTTCGGTGACGCCGTCGGTGTACTGGAAGATGGCGTCTCCGGGGCTGAGGATCATCTCCTGGTCGGCAAAGGCGGGGTCGTCGTCCTGATCGAGGATCTCGGGCTCGAAGGCTCCCACCGCGACTCCGTTGTGCTTTTCAAGGAGGCTCCAGCGTCCGTCGTGATAGTAGGCGGGCTTCTCGTGGCCCGCGTCCGCCCAGATCAGTTTTCCGGTGGAGATCTCCAGGATGCCCAGCCAGACGGTGACGAACATGTAGTACCTATTGCCCTCGCAGATCTGCTCGTTGACCCGGTAGAGGATCCCCGCGGGATCGAGGCCCGCGAGAGCGGCGTCCTTGAGCATGGTCCTGGTGGTCATCATGAAGAGGGCCGCCGGGATCCCCTTGCCCGATACGTCTGCGATCACCATGGCCAGATGGTCGTCGTCGATCATGAAGAAATCGTAGAAGTCTCCTCCCACCTCCTTGGCGGGATCCATGGTCGCGTAGATGTCGAATTCGGTCCTGTCGGGGAAGGCCGGGAAGGTGCTGGGCAGCATGGCCGCCTGGATCCTGGTCGCAAGATCCAGCTCGGTGCTGATCCTCTCCTTTTCCGCCGTTACCCTGGTGAGATCCGCCACCGATTCCTGGGCCTTCTTCTCCATGTCGGCCAGGACGAAGCTCAGGTTCTCGATCTCGTCTCCAGTGTGGATATCCAGGTCGGCGAAGTAACCGGCCGGGGAAGACTCTCCTGCCTCGTCGTCGATGTAGCGCTGGGCGGCGTCCGAGATGGTGTTGATGGGACCGATCACGGTCCTGCGCATGTGCCTTACCACCAGGGCGGCAACGATGAAGGCGGCGCATAAGGCTCCTATCAGCAGCTGGAGTGCGAAGATCCTCATATTCCGGGCTATGTTGGCAAGGGATACGTCGGCCATGACGAAGGCCGCGGTCCTGCCGCTGTCGTCCTTTACCGGGACCCCCGCGGTGCAGAGCCAACCGCTCCCCTTGATCTTTCTCACGTCGTAGAGGGTCCCCTGGCCGTCCCAGTCAAGGAAGGTGTCCATCTCATCGGACGAGACCCGGTCCCACTGGCCGGGGAGGCGCATGGTCTCGGGATCCTCATCGGGATCGACGATATAGACGATGGCGCCCGCCGCCCTGTCGTACATGGCCAGGTAGACGTCGGACACCCCTCTGGTGTCGCAGAACTCCCTGAGGACGTGGCGGATCGCCCCGTATTCGGTAAGCTCCGTGAACTGATCCAGGCTGCTGCGGTATCCTTCGGTCTCGGTCTTTTCCGACCCGGCCGCCGTGTGCTCCCTGTACTGCTCCAGGACCTGATCGGCCAGGGCAGCAGGATCCGCGTCCTCGTTCAGATCGATGGACATGGCCGCGTGATGGGCGGTGCTGAAGGCCAGCTCCACGTGCTGGTCGTACATGGCATATGTGTAAAAGCCCAGACCGATGATCTGGGCGACAAGAGCGAGCACCATGCAGCATATCATTATGGTGTGGAAGATGTGAGCGGAAAGAGCGTAGAACCTCCGCTCGGTATCGTTCATCTCCCGTATGGACTTCTTGGGCATACTGCCTCCGTTTTACAGGTTCTTGATTATGGTGAGGATGTTCTTTCCGCCCTCGTAGGAGTAGCGGACGTCGTCCATGGTCTCCTTCACCAGAAGGATGCCCAGGCCTCCGTCCCTGGCGAGGAGGGCTTCCTCAGAAGTGTCCGCATCGGCCTTTGCCAGGGGATCGAAGGGCTTGCCGTGGTCCATGAACTGGATGACCACCCTGAGGGGATCCTCCAGGACCTCGCAGTGGACCTCGGCGGGTCCCACCTCGGGATCGTAGGCGTAGCTTGAGATGTTGACGAAGATCTCTTCGACGGCAAGGCGCACCTGAAGCTGGATCCGCTGGGGGCAGCCCCGTTCTTCAAGCTTGCCGAGAACGAACCCGTTGACGACGTCGAGATTGGGGATCTCGGCCGTTACAGTGATATTCTCCATGTCGTCCTCCTTTAATCCACGAATTTGAAGAGCCTGGTGAACCCAGTGACTTCAAGTACCTCCATGATCGATTTGTCTACGTTCTTGACGGAGAGGACGCCGCCCTTGCGGCGAAGATCCATGTAGATCCGCTTGAAGGTGCGAAGGCCCGCGCTGGAGATGTACTCCAGCTGCTCCATGTCCAGAAGCAGATCGTCGTACTTGGAGGCGACATCCACCAGGATGTCCTCGACCTCGTATGCGTTGGTCGCGTCGATGAAGCCCTTGAGCTTGACCTCAGCGTCTTTTCCATGCTTGATAAGGCTTATATCCATGCTCATATACCGGTTACCTCCTGTACTGATACATTTTCATTCTTTGGTTCTTCTTCTGGGATTGGAGTTTCCTGAGGAGCGGGGCCTTCCGGCTCCGGTCCTGCCGCTGCGGCATCCTGGGGCGGAACCTGCATGCTTTCCTCAGGCTGCTTTTTCTTCTTTTCCCTCTTTTTCTTCGCGGGCTTGGGGGGCTCCTCTTCGGAGAGCCTGATGCTGCCCGGGAGTTCCCCGGCCAGAGCCTTCAAAGCCCTGTTTATGGAGATCAGCCCGCTGATCCCCCTGCCTGCCCAGGCGGTCACGTAGGGGACCTCGCCCTCGTATTCCAGGGTGATCACCACGGGCCTGGTCATAACATATCTGATGAAGCAGGCTCTCACGTCCGGAAGCTCCTGCAGTATCAGGGCCCGCCCTATGTTCTGCATTGCCTTGGGGACCGCGGCCATCACCGAGAGCCTGGGCTCTTTGGTATCCAGCCGCCTGGCCTTCCTCGCCAGACCGAAGAACCTTACCGCTCCGGCTCCGTCGCTGATGCCTATGGGGAGCCTGAAATCGTTCTTCGGGATGGAACTGAGCCTGCCGTCCTCGGTGGGGAGCATCCTGCCCATCAAAACGTTTTTTACTTCTTTTTCTGTCGTCATCTCTATCCGGCTTCTCTGCTGCATCCGGGACTAATTATCCCCGGAGCCCGCGGCCTGGTCCATGCCCAGGACCTTCTCGTTCCTCTCGCTGAGGTCGTAGTAGATCTCGTCCGCCCTGAACATCTGGCTGCGGATCTCGGTGAGATCCATTGGCCCGAATTTATAGTACGGACACTTGTAGGACGGGGTGTACTTGGTCTTCATGGGGAAGGAGTTGAAGGAAACTATGATGGAGTTTCCGGTGCTCTCCTGGTTGTTGAGCCTCTGAAGCTCGCTGGGGTAGATCAGCGGGCGCACCTGGGTGTTGCTGGAGACGTTGATGTCTCCCGACTTGCTCCCCAGTGAGCTGGACGTGCTGGTCGTCCTTACGGTCATGTTGCCGCACATCTCGGAGAACATCTTGCAGGTGTCGGTGTCGTTGGATCCGATGAACATATTGACGCCGCAGGTGCCTATGACGATGTCCGCGACCTCCTTGCCATAGACGTTGGTCAGCTGGACGAAGGACTGGACGACCATGGAGAACCAGATCTTTCTGGAACGTCCGACGGTGATCATCTGGCCGAACTTGTCGATCTTGGGCATGTTTCCGAACTCGTCCATGATGAAGTAGACGTTTCTCGGAAGGGTCTGGCCCGGCAGGTTGGTCGCCACCTTGATGAGAGCCTTGTATGTGCTCAGGATGAACAGGGACGCCAGGAAGTGGCGGGTGTCCTTTTCATCGGGTATCTTGAGGAACAGCGCCGTGGGCTCGAAGGCGAACCGGTCGGCGTGGATGTCGGTGGTGCTGGTGAGGCCGCAGAGACCGCGGTCGTTGAAGATGCTCATCTTGTCGAAGGTGATGGACATGTAGGAGCCCAGGGTCGCCTCCGGGGCGGTCATGACCTGACGGGACAGCTGGTAAGCCTGGGAGAGCTTGCTCCTGCCCTCGAAGTAGTCCTTGAGCACCTTGTAATTGTTGTCCGAGTTGCCCAGGGCCTTGTTGACGTTGAACAGGTTGAACTTGTCCTTGGTCATGCCCAGCTTGGGATCGGTGCTGTCCTCAAGCATGGCCAGGACCGTCGCCATGACGATGCTCCTGGCGCCGCGCTCCCACAGGGGATCCTTCTCGTTCTGGATGGGGATGAGTCCGCCTATAAGATCCGAAAGATCCTCGTACATCTCGTCGTAGATCTTCTGCTGGGCCACCGATACGTCGTCCCTGCAGTGGCCGAGATCCAGGTAGGCCTTGCCGTCCCATTCGACCCAGGGCTCGCCCTCCTCCGCTTCGCCGTTCATCCTGCGAAGATCCGGATAGTCGGACATGGGGTCGGTGTGGGCGGTTATGCCCTCTCCGGCCTTGACGTATTCCTGATAGGCGTCCCAGATGGGCTCCAGCGGGTTCCAGCGGCTGGAAGAGTAGGTGTCTCTCAGGTCCAGGACCTGCACGTTGTAGCCTCTCTCCTTGAGGAAGGCGCTGTGAAGATCGAAGAGCTCGCCCTTGGGGTCCGTCATGATCATGGAGGACCCGCAGCTGGTAGCGCCCAGGAGCTGGATCATGGGGCTGATGAAGGTGGTGGTCTTACCGGAACCGGTGGCGCCTATGACCAGAGCGTGGACTCCGGGCTTGAAATTGCCCACCAGGTTGCCCTTCTTGTCCAGGACCGCCCTGACGGGGACTCCGTCCTTCTTGACCTCGCTGATCTTGTCGTAGCTGAAGGTCGGGAAGTACTTGTCCCTCTCTTCTTCGGTGAGGAAGCGGCTGTTCTCGAGGGAGCCCATGACCACGTCCTTGTCGGCGCCTTTTCCGCCCAGAAGCCCTCTTCCCTTTTTGCCGGTATTGATGAAGCCTCCGTTTATGGTGTAGATGGCGCCCATCAGAAGGTTCAGGATGAGACCCGTGAACCAGGTGGCGGGCTCTATGAGCATCCTCAGGCGGAAGCGCCAGGGCTCGCCCACGACCACCGATGAGATGTTCTCAAAGAGAAAGCGCAGCACGCAGCCCAGAAAGAGGGACGAGACGATGAATATGCCTATATATATGGCGATCGTCTGCTTGTCCAGCTCTTTGAATCTTTCCGCTATGCTGCCGAATAGTTTCTTCATGGTCAGGATGCCTCCTTTCCGCTTCGCTTTTACTGTATGATCTCGTGAGACCGGATCATGAGCCTTCCGCCTTCGGTCAGTTCGACTCCGAGGACGACCTGGACCGCGGCGGTCTCGCTGCTGATCCTTATCTCGGCTGCTCCCGGCTCATTCCCGGGCAGGATGAAGGCCTCGCAGAAGCCTCTGTCGCTGAATACGCCGCCGTCTCTTGCTGTTCCCTCGCTGCTGGTCTCGATGATCCAGTCGGACGGGAAGTCATAGATCACGGGATCCGGCCCCTCGGGGCGTTCCTCGGGCTCTGTGTAGTCCCCTTCGCTCTTGACCTTGGCGCTCTCATCGACGGCGCCGGTGCTGACGATATCGAAGAGGGGCACCTTTTCATCGGTCCCTTCGAGATAGATGTAGATCTCTCCTTCCTCGACGGATATCCTTCCCTTGGGCCAGCTTGGATCGATGGGATATTCCTTGCCGTCGTAGACGAAGGTCGCCGGCTCGATCTGCTCCGCCGAGGCCTCCTCCTGAGAGGCTGCCCCGCCGAGGCTCATCACGATGACGGAAAGACCGCCGCCGTCCTCAGGATGGCAGACGTAGGTGTATCTTCCTTCCTGCGGGCCGTTCACCTGATCCTGGATCTGATATCCGGACCAGCTGAGCAGGCTCAGGTCGTAGCCCCCGCCGTTGGCAAGGGAATCGACGAGCAGATCCATCCTGTAGACGGCATTGCCCGACTGGTCGAAAAGATCCAGGTCGAGATCGGAGCGGCCGACGCCGCTGGCCGAAACGGTGAAGGCCGTGCCGTCCTTGGGCTGCTTCTTATCCTTTTCTATGGTGAGTATCGAGGAGGGCTCCCGGTATTCCCAGACCCCTCCCGGCGTCGCCGAAGTATCGATCCTGAGCTTCAGCTGCCCGTCCTTGTCGACGCCCCAGCTGACGGGATAGGGAGTGCTCCCCTCCGCGGTCTTCATGACCGTCCTGCTGCCCCTGACTATAAGGGCGAGGATGACCACCGCAGCGACAACGGCGAGAAGGCACGCGATCAGGGTCACGGTGGACCTGATCCTCGCCTTCTCCGCTTCGCGGTCGCTCTCAAATATCAGTTCGTCTTTTGCCATAGCATCATACCGCCTTATTCGGTAACGGGGTCGGGAGCAGGCGCGTCTTCGGAACCGCCCGCGGAGCTGCTGTCAGAGGTGTCGCCGGCGGAAGATCCCGCATCGGAGGAGCTGCCGCTGTCAGAAGGAGCGTCTCCACCTTCAGACGGGGAAGCAGACTGGGAACCGCTCTCGCTCTGGCTGCCGCCCTCTTCCGTCGAGGCGCCCTGAGAGGGCGCTTCGGAGGACCCTGAGCTGCCGGAGCTTTCAGATGAGCCGGAGGAGCCGGAACTGCCGGAGGATCCGGAGCTTCCGCTGCCGGACATCTCCGCGGCCCTTGCCGCTGCTGCGGCTGCGGCTGCCGCAGCGGCCGCCTCGTTGGCGCTCTGTTCGTTCTTCCAGAGGGTCACCGCGTTGGTCAGCTGGTCGGCCTCGGGATAGACCTTCACGTCCACCGTGAACAGTATATCCTCGAGCTCCTGGCTCCTTACGGTGATCCTGTAGCTCAGATCGCGTCCGGTGAAGTTCCTGGGAGCGGTGAAGTTGACGTTCCCGTCGTTCCTGAAGCTTCCTGCGGACTTGGTCAGTTCGTTGATTATCGCCTCTACCTGAGCCGCGGCTTCTCTTTCCGCCGCGCTGTCTCCGCTGATCCTGCTGAGCTTGGCGCTGCTCAGCAGCTGGGACAGGTAGCTGTCGGTATATCCGTGGGTCGCGCCCAGGCTGGCGGCGCTGGAGGCGCCGGTCTGCGGATCGTAGTTCTCGATCTGGGCAGTGATACCCGAGGTGGAGCCGTGGACGGTGGGATCGATCCTCAGCACGTCGCCGGAATCCAGCAGGGTCGAGAGGTTCTCTCCCGAAGCCACGGTCTTGGCCTGGCTGGGCACTCCTATGGATGCGCTGCCGCTGTAGACCAGACCGGAGAGCAGGATGTCAGCAAGGCCGATATGGGCAGGCTTGCCCTGGACTATCAGCTGGTCGTAGACCCTGGTGATGGACCTTCCGCCGTTGCCAATGACAGCGGTGAGCCTGCTCAGCTTCCAGGAGGACGCGATGTAGCCTTCGCTGTTCCTGGGCTCCAGCTCGATGTATCTGAGCTCCGCCATCTCCGGGACCAGGACGCCGATCTCATCGACGCTTCCCGCGGCGAAGCCGCCTCCCTCGGACACGTAGCTTCTGATGTTGTCTATAGTGTATGTTCTCATCACGCCGTAGGAGTCGTAGTATCCGACGGTCATGGCGATGGGATCTGTGGTGCCGCTGTGGATGGAGCTGTCGTCTCCCGCGGTCTCAAGGGTGAGCCTGAGCAGACCGACGTTTCCGGAGAAGGGGTACCTGGCGGGCCTCTCCGAAGGCGAGACGGTGCCGCTGATGCTCCTGGTGAACAGGGTCTCTCCCTCAAAGCTCTGGGCTTCGACGTACATGTTCTGGATCTTCGCGTCCAGGCCTCCCTGGGCCGTTATGAAGGCTCCGGTGATGTCGCTGACGTTGCCCAGATCGAAATCGATCTCGATGAGCTGGCAGGGCGCGATCTGGGTGATGCCCAGGTCGGACAGGTAGATGAACCTGCTCCTGAGCTCCTGGCCCGAGGGATCGTCTCCCTTGAAGAACAGCGCGATGGCAAGATCCTTGTTCATCGGATCCAGCTGCTGGGTCTTTATGTCCGGACTCATCTGCAGTATGAGCTTCTGAGTGCCGACCTCCTGGACCCTGTCCATGCTGAGGGTCCCGCCAAGGCCCGCGTTGGCCGTGCCGCCGAGATAGTAGCTCTCGATGAGCACTCCTCCCCTGACTCTCTGGAGCATGCCGTAGTTGATGGGCACGTGGAGATCTTCGGTGAGGGACATGGCCTTGACGTCGACTCCGTTGATGGCCTCCATGTTGCTGGTGTCGACGCCCAGGGCGTAGAACACGGGCACGTCGTTCTCGTCGACGGTGAACCTCATGGGTCCGGTGGAGTTCTGCATGGGCAGCTTGGTCATCACGTTGGTGTAGCGGATGGCGCCGGTCATGGTGTAGTTCTCGGGATCGCTGGTCTGATCGGTGATCTGCGGGTAGAGGAACAGGTTGACGGTGTCGTCCTTTGAGTTGGGCTCTCTCGGGACCACGGTGGTCCACTTGCCCTGCTCGCTGATGCTGATGGGGCTCTCCTTGAGGGCTATGTTGATCTCCGCGATGGAGTTGTTCTGGTCGGTCCTGTAGACCTGGACGTCCTTGGTCAGTGTCTCGGTCCTGGTCCAGGTGGTGATGAAGGTAGGCTCCATCCCGACGGGATAACCGTAGTCATACTCGCCGTTGGCGTTGATGAATCTGCGTCCGGTGCCGTTGACCAGGGAGATGTTTATATCCTGGATGGGCCAGTTGGTGACCACGTTGCTCCTAAGCTGCAGCTGCATGTCCGCGAACTGGTAGATGTCCTTCACCGTGATCAGGAAGTTGTCGGTAGTGCTTGCCCTGAACTGGTAGTTGGGGTCGCTGACGTAGTAGTCCAGATCGTTCTCGGTGACCACGGCGTTGTCGTATTCGACGGTGCGGCTCTTGCTTCCGGTGCGTCCGGTGTACTTGTTCATCAGCTCGATGACGTCTATGCCCTTCTTGAACTGGAACAGTCCGTCGGTGTCGAAGTAGTGATAGGACATGGACATTCCGCCGGAGTAGACCTCGTCGTTGATCAGTATGCTCTTGCCGTTCTTGTCGGTGACCCTGTGGGTACCGTAATTTCCGGTGGTGATGCTGATGAGGAACTTGGCGTTGTAGCTGGATTCGGTGATCTGGTATACGGTGGCGATCTCGGAGGCGCTGTGGCCCGCGGCTCCCTTATAGCTGGCGTATTCGCCGGGATCCCTGTAATCGATGCCTACCCAGCCCAGACCGTTCTCGTCGTTGCTGGACGCGGTCCAGGTGGGGCTGAGAGCGTCGTTGGTCTCCTTTTCCACCGTGATGTATTCGATCTTCAGCTTGTCGTAGATGTCGCTGTTGCCGTCCTGGTTGTCCGGGATGACCATGATGGAGACCAGGTCTCCGTAGTCCTGGCTGGCAGGGATGCGGAACTGGCATTCGTCGCCGGTCCTGAAGGCGTCGCCCTGGATCTGCTGGTTGGCAAGGGTGCAGCCGCTCTTTCCGTGCTCAAAGATGAGCTGGAAGTAGAACAGGTTCTTGCTGCCTGCGTCGTCGTCCTCGTGGGAAGGATTGACCAGATCGCCCTTGACCTTGACGGTGACCAGGTAGCTCCCGCGCTCCTTGGTGAAGCCGAAGTCCTGCTTGGTCTGCTCATAGGTCATGCTGCGGCGCACGCTGTCCCAGTCGATCTCGTCCTTCTTGCTGACCTCGCTGCCTTGACCGTTGAACTCGACGGTGGTGCCGTCGTCCTGGATCAGGGTGCCGGGCACCCAGTCTTCGCCGGGCACGGGCACGGTCTCGGTGGGAGCGTAGGTGGTTCCGATGGAGAAGCAGACGTCCTTGGTGGTCACCGCTCTTGAGTAGCGGACGTGGGAGAGATACTTGGGCTGGCTGGTATTGGGGACCAGCTCGGTGCTGCTGATCTCCTCCCACTGGGCGACCCTGCTGTCTACATAGCTTGCCCTCTCCTCCGAGGGCTTGACCATGGCGATGGAGACTCCGGAGAACTGCCATTCGTCGCCGCCCTCCAGCTTGAAGCCCACTCCGGTGAACTGCTTCACGCCCTGCAGAGGCACGATGAACTGGACGGTACCGCCCTGGCGCAGACCGTATTTATACGCGAAATCGTCCACGTTCCCCGGCCATTCGCCGTAGAACATCCTGACGTATTCCCTCACATCGTACGCGGGGCTCACGATCTCCTTGTCCTTGATGCTGATGTAGCTGAACTGGATCTTGAGATCCGATTCGGTGCCCGCGTTGCCCACGTTGTCGGTGGAGATGGTCACCAGGTAGCGCTCGAGCCTGTCCACGGGCTTGAGGACCAGGTATTCGCTGTAGGGCTGCAGGGAGAAGTATTTATACGAGTTGCTCCCGGGAGCCGCGTCGATGCTGATGCCCTCGATGCTGGTCGCGGTGCTGTATTTGACGGGGTTGTTGTCTCCGGCGACATAGCTGGTGCGGACGGTGGCTCCGTCAAGGCCGGCGCTGGCGGTCGCCGCGTCGTAGACCGCGATGCAGGTGTAGCTGATGGAGTCGGACTCGCTCAGGACCTTTCTGGCTTCCCTTTCGGTCTCGGCAGCGGAAGACCTGGAGACCGGGACCTCGGCAAGGCCCGCTTCCGCGGCCGCCGAGGATTCGCCCAGGATGATCCCGATGCTGGTGATCTCCCTGTAATCGGGGAGCATGGCCGGAACTGCAAGGCTGTCGCCCTGCTGGGCAAAGCCGGCTATGGCGATATCGCCCATCTCTTCCATGATGGGTCCCAGGGAATTGATGGCAAGAGGAAGGACGACGTCCCTGCTGGCGCCGAAGATGTCGACGTATCTTATCTGAAGGGCCGCCGTCTCGCAGAAGCCCAGATCGGAGACCTTGGACATGCTGCCCGCGGCGTATGATCCGGCTAATGACTCAAAGCCCGCCCCGCCGGTATCCGCAAGGTCCAGCCTTATGACCACCTTTTTGGTGGTCTGGGTGCTGTGGGCCTGATCGATGTGGGTCGTCTGTCCGGTGGCAGCTTCGTAGGCCTGCCTGCTCGTCCTGTCGACGACGACCGCTCCGGCGAAGCCCCCCGCCCCGTAGGCCTTGAGGTTGTACATCCCTCCGCTGGTCTCCCAGTTGAAGATGCCCGCACCTGCGCCCAGCTGAAGCTCCGCGAAGACGCTGCCTTCGAAATCGATATAGGGGAGATTGGAGAACCATCCGTACATATCAAGGCCGTAGACCGCGCTGACTTCGTATATGCGCATGGCCTGACAGATCCACTGGCTGGAGGTCTTGGACCTCTTTCCGAAGATCTGGATGCCGGTGATGGAAGTTATCTCTTCGGGGGTTGTGAACAGGAACTGGTCGGTCTGGACCGATCCCAGGGCCTTGTAGCCTTCGGCGTCGCCGGCAGGGGCGTATCCGAAGCCGGAAGCGGCGATGGACTTTCTGCTGCTCCTGCTGCCGTACTGCTCAGCCTTGTCGATGCCGTCGGAGATGCCGTCGACGTTGGGCATGATTATGGCGGACCTGCTCACGGCGGTGGAGCCGGAGCCTGTGGTATAGCTTACGACGAAATAGAGCACGTTGTCCGCGATGGTACCCTTTGCCCTGGAGCCGCTGCTGACCTCAAGGATGTAGGTGTTGGTGGTCGGGGTCGGCGCCGCGGCCGCGGCGTCCTGAGTCTTGTTTACAGGAAACCAGTCTATGGCGAAGGCCTCAGCGGGGACCGCCGAAAGGAGCACGGCAAATACCAGCAGAAGGGAGGCAGTGCGCCTGATCCTGCCGGCTGCTGCGAGCCTTTTGAGGCATTCCTTTATTCCTTTTTTCTTACGACCATCCATCATTTCGATGCTCCTGTAAAAGCTTTGAGACCGGTCATTCTTACGCAGTCTCTCTCATCTTTCTGCGCCTGTCCTGCTGAGCCTTGGCCTCATCGGCAAGATCCTGCAGGCTTATGGTCATAGTCTCCTGACCGTTGCAGCGCATCCTCTCGAAGAGCGACATGTCTCTCAGGTGTGCGGCGAAGCTGCAGAACGAGCTCATGAAATCGTCGTCCTCGTCTTCGTCGTCATCATAATCGTCGGTATCGAGGCCTGGTACGGGCTCGTCTTCGATGCTCTCGACGTCCACGGACTCATCCTCGTCACCTTCTGCATCCCAGCCGTCGTCCTCGTCCCATTCATCCTCTTCTTCCTCGTCGTCTTCAGCGGAAGCGAACAGGGTCATCAGGTCGCCCTCTTCCTCTTCTTCGCTGTAGCCTTCGTCGTCGGGAAGAATGTAGCCTTCGGGCTCTTCCGAGGGCTCTTCTCCTGCGGCCTTCGGCTCTTCCTCCGCGGCCGCTTCTGCCGCGGCTTCAGCGCTTCTGGCCTTTTCCAGCTCCTCCTTCAGGCGGCGGATCTCTTCGTCCTTTTCCTTCTCAAGGCGGATGATCTCCTCATCCTTTTCCCTGAGCTGCGGGGCGGTCTCCTCTGCTGGAGCCTCTGCGGCCCGGGGCCGGATCTCTTCGGCGGCGCTCTTTTGAGCTGCCCTGGGAGCGGTGCCTTCAGCTGCGTCCGCCATCCTTCCGAGGGCGTCGGCTATCATGCTGAAGACCGCCATGGTCTGGTCACCGGAGGAAGCAAGACCCGCGAGGCCTGCTCCCGCGGCGTCTGCCCTGGCCACGGCCTGCTCCGCCTTTGCTCTCTTATCCAGTGCGGAATCGAATTCCTCTATATCGTCCAGGCTCAGGTCGTCGTCATCGTCGATGTGGAAGGTGACTCCGCCTGCCGCTGCCTTGGACGCCTCTTCGTATTCATCCTCTTCGAACTCGGTGAAGGACACGCCCTTGCCCGAAGCCGCGGGCCTTGCGCCCTCTTCAGATCCTTCGATGAGCCTGGGCTGCTTCTGCCTTGCGTTCTCTTCATGGAGGGCCCTGCTCACGCCGACGAAGGCCTCCCAGTTCTCGTCCCCTCCGACGCCGGAGAAGTACCTGCTCTGGTAGTCCCTGCTTTCGAACATGTCCGAGATACCGGGCGCGGTCTCGATCTGGAAGGACGACCTGCTGGTGGGGCTCATGACGACGAAGGCCTGGCCTCTGGGCGCCTGGACTATCTCTTCCTGCTCGGTCTCGTTGATGCCTCCGGCCTTTTCGTACAGAGTGACCAGGTCGGACATATCGTTGGGCGCCAGCGAGAAGATGAAGCTGTACTGGCAGGCGTTGATGATCGCGGTGGACTTTCTCGCCAGTTCCTCCGAGCCCACGAAGTCCTTGATGTTCTGGGTTATGACGATCTGCATTCCGTTGTACTTACGGATGCGCTTGGCCAGCTGGAACATGAAGTCCAGGGCTATGGGGAACTTGGCGTCGATGAAGACGTGAGCTTCGTCGATGACCACGACGATCTTGCGGTTGGCGTGGTATTTGGTGTTGTAGTCCCTGTTCTTGATGATCTCGTTGTCTATGTACTTGAGCACCAGCAGCATCTGCGCGTTGGCGATGGTGTTGTTGCGGTTGGCCAGCATGGACTGGAAGTTGAACACGGTGAAGTTCTCGTCGGTGGTGACGGTGGAGGGACCGTTCCAGATGTTGGCGTTGCGGCCGCCGGTGGAGAACTTGGCGATGTAGTTCATCAGGGTGCGGAGCAGGTCCCTGGTGAAGGGGTTGTCGCTGCTCTGGAACTCCTGGAGGACCTCGTCGTAGAGGTCGTCGAAGATCGGATAATCTGCCGGGCCCAGCTTTGAAAGGTCGGTGTCCGCGGTGATGTCCTTGCTCATGTACATGTGGTCCACGAGGGTGTTGAGATACTCCATCGCGTCCTTCTCGCAGTCGGGCATGATCTGCTTGAAGAACTCCTCGAGGAACTGCAGGTGGGTGGCGTAGCTGCCGCTGGGGCCCTCTTCTCCCGCTTCATCGTCGTCGAGGGCAGTGATGATGTGGAAGGGGTTTAGCCTGCCGTACTGGGCGTTGCCCACGTTGATGATCTGGCCGTGGAGGTTGGCCGCCAGCTCGGAATACTCGTTCTCAGGGTCGAGGATGAAGATCTTGGCGTCCTCGGCGGCAAGGTTGGTCAGCAGGGACTTGGTCGCGTAGGATTTACCGGAACCGGACTTGCCCACGATGACCATGTTGCTGTTGACCCTCTCGCTGTCCCTTCTGAAGAAGTCGATGAACACGGGGATGCCGTCGCTCTCGCCCAGCTTTATGCCTCCCTCATCGGAGACGTGGGCGAAGATCCAGGGGAAGCAGGCAGCTACGGTATTGCTGGAGATGCCTCTGCCGTCCTTGGCCAGAGGATCCAGGGCGCTGATCTGGGAGCCGATGAAGGCCTGGACCTGGTCGAACTCCATGTTGTTGAGCCTGAATCCGCTCTCCTGCCACGCCCTTCTGATGTTCTTCTTCATCTCGTTGAAGTTGGGCAGCTGGCTCTCGGGGGGCTGGGGGATCTTGTAATTGTTCCTGGTGGAAACTATGTCGTAGGCGGTGATGTAGATGTTGGTCTCGAGCAGGGACTCGCTGTCGTTCTGAAGGGTGGTCAGAAGGTCCTGCAGGGTCGAGATGTGGGTCTCGATCTCCATGCGCCTGGAATCCACGCCGGTGGCGGACCACTGTCCCCTCAGCTCGGTGAGGGAGTGGTCGATGTTCCTGATGGCCTTGCCCCTGTCCATGGGCGTGCACTTTACGACCACCTTGGTGCCGGGCATGCTCATGACCGAGGCCAGCCAGGCGTCTCCCACCGTGGTCGGGTAGTTCACCACGCGGAAGTTGTGGGTGATTATATGATTGACCTCGACTCTTCTGGGCTTGATGTCCACGATGTTGGGCTGGGCCCAGATATGGTAGTCCTCGGGACGGATCTTCTCGATGTCCCTCTCGTCGAAATCGATCTGATTGGAGTACTTGAGGAAGATGGCCAGCTCCTTGTCGTCCAGCCTCTTCACGGTCATCTCGCCGTTCTTCAGCAGCTGCTCGGCCTCTCTGATCTGGTTCTCCAGCTGGCGTTTGTCGCTCTCAAAGAGCACCAGGTAATAGAAGCTGTCGGTGATCTTCCTGTTGGTGCAGTATCCGTTGACCTCGTTGATGCGGTCGTACTCCACCTCGACTCTGGCCTTGAGCTCGTCCTCTTCCAGGACGCCATTCTCGTAGCTCTGGCTGAGCATCTCCAGCTTCTCGTATTCCTTGTCCAGGTAGCGGTCGTACATGATGGGCCGCTCCAGCTTCACGATGTTGGCGCTGTAGCCGGGATGGATGGACCTGAGCACCCTGCCCAGGCAGTTCTCGATGGAGTTGTTCCTTCTGTGCTGGCTGAAGAAGCGGAATTCCACGGGATCGATCTGAAGGACCGCCCCGTAGTAAGATCTGTTCAGATATTCGATATAGCCGTCCTTGATCCCGGTGAAGGGGATGATCTCCTCCATGTCGGCCCTGCTCTTCTCGGCGTCCTTCGCCTCGGCGAGTTTTTGCATGGAGACGCGGCTCTCTTCTTTTCTTCTCTCGCGGATGGCTTCCTTTTCTTCTTCGGAAGCTTCTTTGCTCTTGAGGATCCGGTCCTCTTCCTTTCTGGCCTTTTCCCTGGCCTTGGCCTCCTGCCTGGCTTCCTTCTTTCCGGTCTTTTTGACCGCGCTGGCTACCGCCCTGTCGTCGTCGCTTCCGGCCTGCAGCCTCGCCTTTTCCTCGGCCCTGGCTTCGGCCTTCTGCTCTCTGCTGATCCTTCTTTTCTCCGCTCTGGTGAGCTCTCTCTTGCTGCCTTCTCCGAAGGCCTGGTCGAAGGCGGCCTCCTTTTCGCCCTTTTCCCTGACCTCTTCGAGCATCTGATCGTTTTTGACCCTCTCGAAGCGGCGCTTGTAACCGATGAACGTAAGGATGTGGAGTATGTATACGAAGTTGGGCTGCTCGTCCATCCTGAAGAGCAGGAGGGCCGTCAGCGCCGCTATCCCGATGAGGATCCCGCCCTTCCAGGGAAGATTCGAGACCAGCACGAAGATGACCATCGCCATGGCGATCCCCGCGACTATCACGTCGCCCAGGGTCACGCCCTTGAACAGCTCTATGCTTACTTTTGTTTTACCGGGTATAAGTCTCGGCATTTCTATTTCCTCTCATTCCCTGTAAAGCTGGTCTGATGATCGGGATCCGGCCTTGATCATGGGGCCGGGGACGGGCAGATCACAGAGTAGGTCTGCGCCTGGGGATGCCCGCGTCGTCCGAGGACCTTCCGCTCAGCGAATTGCCCTTGCCCTGAGGACCGGGAGCGTCCGGGCCTCCGAAGCCGGCGTTCTGCCTCAGCCTGTTGGTCGAAGAGCTGCCGGACGGGGCTGCGGGAGCCTCCGCGCTCCGGTATCTCTGAGGCAGCGGAGGCGGGTTCTGGGCCGCGCCGTTGTTGGCCGGCTGGGCTCCGGGACCCTGACCGTTGTTCTGCTGGTTCTGTTGATTCTGCTGGTTCTGTGGGACGGGGGGATTGGCAGGTCCCGGCTGATTGGCGGGTCCGGGCGGATTGGCGTTGTTGGGCGGAGCGGGCTGGTTCTGGCTGTTGTTCTGCTGATTCTGCTGGTTCTGCATCATCTGCTGGATGTTCTGCAGAGACTGAGCCTGCTGCTGCTGATAGTTAGGCCCTCCGAAGTTCCAGGGGGAAAGGTTCTTCCACTTCTGTCCCAAAGCCTGGAAGGGCTGCTTGATGGTGTTGGTGACAGGCGAGAGGGCAAAGCCCGCGGTGGCTCCCGCGATGCCCGCGGCCTTTCCGACCGCCTTGCCCACGGCGCCCTTGGCTGCTCCCACGAGGCCTCCTGCGGAGGAGCTCATGTCGCCCGCCATGATGGACTGCCAGCCGGCGTTGTCCGCCAGGATACCGGTGAACAGCGAGGTCGCCTTCTTGGCCGCCTCGAAGCCACCGTAGACCAGCATGAACTTGGCCAGCATGTTGATCAGAGCGCTTCCTGGGATCAGCACCAGCTTGGGGCTCATCACCATGGGAAGATAGATGAGCAGTATCCGCATGGATATCACCGTGCCGAAAACGCTCAGCGACTGGATTATGAAGGCCGTGCCCCACTGCTTGAACTTGCCGCCGCCGTCGAAGGGCATGGCCGCGATGACGGGAGGCGCGATCACATACAGGAAGAGCATGTTGAAGAGCCTGGCGATGCAGTTGAGGATGATGACCACCAGATCGTAGATGATGGCCATGGAAGTGAGCCAGACCAGGATGTAGTCGGTGGCAAAGCCTATGTCAAAATCCGAGGATACGTTGTCGAAATTGTAGATGTTGCGCCCCTCGTCGTAGTAATAGGGGCCTCTCAGAGCGTCGTCCAGGGACGGATCCGAGTTGAACGAGGAGTTCTTCGCCGCGCCAAGGGTCCCCATCAGGAAGACCATGCGGTCCAGATGGATGTCTTCGTCGGCGTTGTACTTTCTGCTGGCGCTTGGGACCGCCAACACCGTGCCGTTGTTCTTCAGGTAGTCCATGGCGTTGGTGATGCTCTCCGCTATGCCCTGATTGTAGACGTCCACCTTGGCGTCGGTGCGAAGATCCGCCGCCTTGGCTATCCCCGCCAGGACCGACTGCCAGGATTCTGTCACATTGCCATTGGAGTCGGTATCGTAATACGAATAATCGAAGACGCCCTCATCCTGAAGGTAGAGCATGTCCCCCCTTATGTCGTTGAAGCAAAGGTTTATGTTGTACCGGTTGTTGCTGTTGGGGACCATGGCGTAATTGCCTATCTTCGCCAGGATCCTGCCCATGGCCGCGTACTCGTATTCGTTGAAGACCTTGGTCTTGGGCTGGTCCAGATGATAGGCGTCGTTGAAGATGTAGTTGACCTGCTGCATCAGGATGTTGGTTGCGCTCAGGACCACGTTGACCACGAGGGTCATGCTGAAGATCAGGACTATGCTCCTGATGGCGGAGCTGATGATCTGGCCCATGGACTGCTGATGCTTTCCGGCGAGGTCGAACATCTTCTGGATCACCGCCCACATGGTGAACACGAACACCAGGACCAGGCCGATGACGGCCATGCCCCAGTAGATGTTGCTCACCACCTTGTTGGAGAAGAAGATGTTGATCAGGTAGTCGCGGTTGCCGTCGTAGCTGGCCTTGTCGATGCCGGAAAACACCTGGAACAGCTGGGTCAGGATGTTTATGATGCGGCAAAGAGCTCTCTCTATGAAATAGCAGAGCTTAAAGATCGTGGCATTCAGTATGGATTCCAGGATCGAGCTGAAGGTCGAGCCCAGAAAATCTTTTATTCCGCCCCAAAGGGAATCGAGCATCGCCCCGGCCTCCTATCCTATCCTGAGCCTCTTGCGTTTGATCATCACATAAGCGATGACAGCGGCTATGCTTGCTATCACCAGCGCTATGAATATCCAGCTGCCGGTGTCAAAATACATAAGTATCGAAAAATCGTATTCCTTCACATTCCCAGCGGCGTCGTATGCCCTGAGGACGTATATCCCGGTGTCCCTGATGACTCCGGTGCCGTCGGCCTCGACGTAAACGTCGGTAAGCTCCCCGTTGCGAAGAAGGCTCAGGGTGCCGCCCTTCTCAACGCCGGAGAACTTTAAGGCGCTCCTCACCTGGTTATCGTCTCCGATCTTCCCCTGGAAGGCCAGAGCCGGAGGGGTCCTGTCGATCTCAACGCTGAGGGTGTACGCCAGATCGGTGCTCATGCACTCGTATTCGACCTCGTAGACGCCCTCCTTGGTCATGTCGACCACATATCTGTCGGAGTATGCGTCCTGGCCGTCGAGGGTCGCCGATGTGACGAAGAACCCGTCGGGGACGGTGAACCTCTGGATGGCGTTGGAATAGGGGCCGACCAGGGTGAAGGACATGATCCTCCTAGAGCCGCCGCCGACTCTTGCCTGGACCACGTAGTCTCCCGCCTCGTTGATGGTGGACAGGTCTCCGGTGTATTCGGCGCCGTTGTGGTAGACTCCCACGGTCTCGTCGCCGCCGGTGTCCACGCTCACCGGAACGTTGAGGTACATGCCGTCAGCCGCGGTCACATGGACCTCGGTCAGGCTGCCGTCTATGGGATAGACGTAGTCGTGGGTCGACCAGTCGTAATACATGGTGTTCGATATCTGGACCCTGTCCGTGCCCGATACTGTCTCTACGGCACTGCCGGCGGGCTGGTTGGTCATGGGATCCAGCACTCCGGAGTATTCGACGTCGGCGAAGACCGGCGCCGCCAGGAGCAGGAGCAGGACCAGGGCGGCTGCCGCAGCAAGAGCCCTCAGGGTCTTTTTTACAGTCATATCCATGCCCTTTGGGGCCTCCTTTCTTTAAAGCTGCGGTGCGCGGGGCACTGCGTCATACTAGTACTGATGGTTCTTCAGCTGCTCCTTCTGATTGTCTGGGACGACGAAGTACGGGATCTCCTTTTCCGGAACGTCGGTGAGGAGCCTCGGATCGGTCATCTTTGAGCTCAGATATACCGGTCCGATGTATCTGAGCTCGTAGTACATCTTCATCTTCTCGCTGTAGTAGTAGATGTAGATCTCGGAGCGGTCGCCCGAATGTTCAAAGCTCCTCAGGTCCACGAAATAGTAGACCTTCAGTTCGGGATCGTAGTAGACCGTATTGTTCTCGTAATCGGTGGCGGCGTCCCTTCCGGAGTTCGGACCGATCACGCCGCTCCTGGTCCTGTATCCGTCGGGAAGGCTCTTCGCGTTGTATTCGGTGTCGGACGAGCTGGGTACCGGGGCGTTGCCCTTGAAATAGGAAACGTCGCCGCTGTCGTTTACGAATACATATCTCTGAAGGTCCTTGTCGAAATAGTAGATCCTGCCGTCTATGGAGGATTCGAACCAGTAGACCTCTATGATCTTGTCGTAATAGACCACCGAGCTCCTTGCATCGTCCTCGTAATGGATCTGCTCTCCCCTGTGGCCGGTGCGGTTGGCCATATCGGTGTCGATACTGTGAGAGGATGAGATCATGAAGATGTTATCGTTTCCGTAGATGCCGTCCTTGGCGATCCTGGCCGCGGCAGTGTCCTCTCTTATGGACATGCCGGGATAGTCCTGTCCGGTTATCCTGCTGCTTACGAGCTGAAGACCGCCTCCCTCGAGGCCGACGCCTACGAAGACCCTTCCGTCCTTCCTGTTCTCGATGGTATGGTCCTGATAGACCTCGAAATTCTCGGAAATGATGGCACCGTAGTTTACGCAGTGGGCGCCTTCGCTGAAGATGATCCCGGTCTTGCCGCCGCCGACCACCTTGCAGTCGGGCATCACTATCATGGTGCCGTCGCAGACTATCCTGCCGCCTTCGGCGCCGGGCTCCTGCATGGGAGCGAGGACGCCGTAGCCCTCGGAAAGGCTGTCGTTGTCCGTCTCAAGCTCCTGCACCAGAAGGGTCCCGCCGGGCTCGACGACTATGGTGCCGTTGTTTATGACCCAGCCGGAGACCGAGAGCACTCCGCCGTCCTTGACGTAGATGGTGGCGTTGCTCCCGATGACGATGGGGCCGTCCAGACTGGATACCTGGCCGTCCTGCACTGTAAAACTGGTCTGTATAAAGCTCATGGGCACGGGCTCAGCATAGTATATGTCGAAGCCGATATCATAGCTGTTGTTTAAGGTATTATCCAGGTAATGATCGGCAGAAAAACCGTTTCCCGCGGCAGTCGCAAGGTTGCTGCGGCTGTGCATGAGAGAGATCATGTCCGCATAGAGGTCCATGTAGCGTACGTGATTCTGGATATTCGCCCTGTCCTGGTCAGGATAGTAGCTCTCCACATAGAATCCGTAGTTGCTGTTGGTCTGCAGGTGATACTTTCCGTCCGTGGTCTGAAAGGCCAGCCAGCTGCGGCGTCTGAGGGTAATGTTTTTATCAGGGAGGACATCCTTCGATCCGCTGGCAAAGGGCTTCATCCTCCAATTAGGATCCGTCCAGTTGGCCACCGTACCGCCCAGGGAACGGTCAGAACCGCTTGCCACGTTGCTTGTGGCCACGGGGCTTTCTATGCCGAGATACCAGTCGAAGCTGGCGGTCTGGACCGCCTTGGTGCCGAAGAACTGATCAAATTCGTCATAATCCACGTGGAAGGAATAATCCCCGGTGAGCCAGGCATATCCGCTTTCGTAGTCCGCATAGGGCACCTGTATGGCGTAGTAGCCCACCTGGCCCTGGACCTCGCCATACTGCTTCTCGGTGCGGCCTATTCCCAGATAACTCTGAGTCCAATCCGTAAAACGGTCATCGGCCTCCTTGCGAAGCTCCAGCCGGGAGGCGAGTCCCCCTCCCCATACATAGCCCTTAGGGATATCCGTGGGCTCGTAGACCGCTATAAAGCGGGGGAGCGGAGGCAGGGAAAGGCTCACCGCAGTGCCGCCGTTTTTTACGGACTCAAAGTCGAAGTCCAGCTGGTCGACCCTGGCGGTCTCTTTCATAGGATATCTTCTTACCCTGTGGAACATGCCTGCGGGCGAAGATTCCGTGCCTTTGTCCCGGGGAATATCCAGCTTATTACTCCAATCGGATTCCCTTGTCTGATATGGAAGATCCTCCCACCTTCTTGCAATACGATGGGTCTGCTCGCCGTTTTTGAGCATATCCTGAAAGTTGCTGTCCGCAAGAAGGTAATATTTATCGTCCCATACCAGAAGCACCGGATAGGCTGTATGCTTTGCATCCGGCCTGATGGGAGGCACACCCTTGTGCCAGTAGTAGACCATGCTCTTGGTGATGGTGGGGTCCTTAAAGCCGGACGAATCGATATTGAATTCGTCCGCCAGGGCGACGGTGAGGCTGGTCAGGAGCATCACCACGCAGATGAGCCCGGAGAACAGGCCGGGCATGGATCTTTTTATCTTGTTTATGATGGAACTGTTCGCCATTTTTTCTCCAGCAGTCTAAGACTTTTCGGATAAAAGCTTCCGGTCCCAGGCCGCAGTCCAAACTGCGCCCTCGGATCGAAAGCCTTTTCAGGCTTTCGAAAAGCATTCTCAAGGCCGCCTTGATCTTATCGGAGCTTTATGCGCGCGCTGCCCCGTATATCCAAAGATCTGCCGCTCTACTTGATAGTGCCCTTTCTGATGGAATTGACCCACTTGATCATCTGAGGCATCATGATCTTCAGTGCGAGGATCAGGACGAAGATGAGCAGGAATCCGATAAGGGCGTTCTTCAGCGCTCCCTTGGCCTTTTCCCTGTCCTGAGGCTCTTCCGCCTTGGCATACTTGACGCCAAGAATGACGCAGTAGACCGAGCCGGCAGCGCCCACCAGACCCAGAAGCGGGGTCAGCATGGATTCGATCAGCTCGATAATGGGATTGGCAACAGCATCAAACATGTGATTTTCTCCTTCCTTAAATTTATGATCCACCGGACAGTCCGGCGCATTCTCAATTTGAACTCTAACAAGGGCTGTCCAACAAATGTCCAACAAGGCCCCGCAATAAAATCAAGCGGTCAGATCAGGTCCCTGGCGTCGGGTATCCTGATGGTTATGGTGGCCCCTTCGCCCTCGGTGCTGTCCACGGTGAGGGTCCCGCCGCACATCTTCTCGATCCTCTCCTTGACGTTCCGAAGACCGATATGGGTATCGTCGGCGTTCATGGCCTGCTCCACGTCGAACCCCTTGCCGTTGTCCATTATGACTATGATATGGCCGCCCTCGCCCTTTCTGGTGACCACCGAGATCATCCCGTCGCGCCTGATGCGAACCCCGTGGCGTATGGCGTTCTCCACCAGGGGCTGGACGGTGAGGGCCGGCAAGGTGAAGCCGGTGTCCTGGATGTCGTAGCTGATGGCGATGTGGGAGAAGCGCAGCTGCTCTATGTCGGTGTAGATCTTCGTGTGCTCGATCTCGGTCTCGATGGGTATCAGCCTGGGCTGGCTCAGGGAATCGATGTTCTGGCGAAGGTAGGTCCCGAACCTTTCGACGGTATCCGCCGCCTTTTCAGGGTCGATGAGGCAGAGGGCCTGGATGGTCGACAGGGTATTGTAGAGGAAATGAGGCTGGATCTGGCTCATCATGATGTGGATCCGCTGCTCGGCCATGAGGGAGTTCTCGTGGGCCCGGACGAACTGCAGGTGGAGCCAGATGTAATAAAAGACGGCGCAGCTCACCGAGGTGATGGTCAGATAGCTTATGATGGCATCTACGGCGAAGATGGTGTCGGCCATGGCGGCGGTGATGATCAGGACGCAGCAGACTATCGGGATGACCGACTCGGTCTTTTTCGAATGGTAGAAGGTCTTAAGGGACCTTTGGACCAGAACGATCAGGAATATGAAGCTCAGGACGTGGCACATGAAGCCCATGGGGCCTCTGTGGAACTTGTTGTCCTCGGTTATGGTGAAGGCGAGGGGCGCGAAGAAGGCTGTAAAATATACGGCGGCATTGACTCCGACCATGACCTTGGGCAGGGTCAGGTCGCTCCCGCTGTCGATGAGCCTTAAGAAGAGCACCAGTATGAATGGCCTTACGGCGTAACCGTAGGCGCTGACGAATATCCTGAAAGGGACGTTGACCGCCAGGGTCAGATGGTAGCTGAGAAGGTCCTGGACCACCAGGCTGGCCTCCAGCCACAGGGTGATGAAGAACAGTCTTCTCTGCCTCTCCTGCATGTAGGGATCCATCAGGACCGCATAATATACGCCTACCAGCTGCAGGATCAGCGGCACCAGCACCTTTATGACCATCGAGATATCCTGGTCCACGAGGGGCCTCCTTTTCGTGAACAAAAAACGGGCAGAGCCCGCGGAAAAGTTCTTAGCGGCGTCCGGGCCTCATCTCGCCCAGCCGTCTTTCTATATATGCTTCGGTGAACTCGGCCCAGGAGTACGAGCTCATGTACTCGCCCCTGTAGGAGTTGACAGCGCTGACGTCCCCCGCCATGAACCGGTAAAGATCGCAGTCGATCATCTCGGGCTTTACCCGTAGGGTCCCGCTGCTGACCTCTATCAGGTCTCCTATGCCGTTGGCTTCGAGAGTCTGGCGGAGGCTCCTCAGGACCACATCCAGCTGCTTCTGCCTGGAGCGGTCGTAGAGGGCGTCCTCCCAGAGGATGGCGAAGACCTCCGCCCGGGAAACGCTGCTGCCCTGCCTGTCCACCAGATAGGCCATGAGCTCCTTTGATTTTGAACGGGGAAACGATATGGGCCTTCCGTCGATGAGAAGGTCGAAATTGCCGAAGGTCACGGCGGAGATATGGGAGACGGCGCGGCTCTCCTGCCGGTTCTCACGGGCGTAGCGCAGCTCCTCGTCGATCCTCTCTTTGCTCAGAGGCTTCATCAGATAACCGCTGGCGTGAAGGGCGAAGGCATCCACGGCGAACTGGGCGTAGCCGGTGGTAAAGACCACCGAGATATCGGGATACTTCTCCTTGATCTTCGCGGCGAGGGCAAGACCGCTCATCTCGGGCATGTCTATGTCCAGGAGGGCAGCGTCGGCCTCATTCTCGTCAAGCCAGGCCAGAGCGTCCGACGGGCAGGTGAACCCCTCCGCCTGATCCACGTAGGAGAGGCTCCTGCACATCATAAGAGTGAGCTGAAGGACCAGCTCCTCGTCGTCAACACAAATGATCCTCATAGGCTCCCTTTCGGTGATACGGAGCCGCCGCGGAGGATGGCCGGGCTGCCGGATCCGGGCGGGACCTGCGGGACAATAATCCTGCAAGTATATTATACCGCCATTTGCGTTTACTTACAAACGCATGAGGAACAAAAGCCGATCCCGGAACTACATTATCATCTTTCTGAATGCTTCCTCGTCGATCACGGGGACGCCCAGCTGCTGGGCCTTGGTGAGCTTGCTGCCCGCGGCCTCGCCCGCAAGGACGTAGCTGGTCTTCTTAGAGACGCTGCCCGAGGCCTTGCCGCCGAAGCTCTCGATGATGGCCGAGGCCTCGTCCCTGGTCATGGTGGGCAGGGTCCCGGTGAGGACGAAGGTGAGCCCCGCGAACCGCTGGTCCTTCTTTTCGCCCATGGAGCGGGAAGTGGTGTTTATCCCCAGCTCTTTAAGCTCGTCGATCATCCTTCTGTTCTTTTCGGACGCGAAATAGGCGGTCATATCGTCCGCCATGATCTGGCCGAAATCGGGAAGCTCCATGAGCCTTGAGGCGTCTGCGTCCATGACCTCGCCCATGTCTTTGAAGTTCCTGGCGATGACCTTGGCGGTCTGCTTTCCGATGTTGCGGATGCCCAGGCCTGTGATGAGCCTGTCGATATCGTTGTCCTTGGACTTTTCGATGGCATCAAGGACGTTGCCGACGGACTTTTCCTTGCCGATGATGCCCTCTTCGATGAGCCTTTCCCTGTGGTCCTTCAGCCTGTAGATGTCCGGGATGGTCCTGATGTAGCCTTCTGATATCAGGGCTTCTACGGCGGAGGGCCCGAAGCCTTCGATGTTCATGGCGTCCTTGGAGACAAAATAGGCCATGGAGCGGCTGTCCTTGGCCGGGCACTGGTCTCCGCTGCATCTGAGATGTGCGCCGTCGGCGTCCTTCACCGCGGGAGCGCCGCAGACCGGGCAGAACGCGGGCATGACGAAGGGCCTGCTGCCTTCGGGGCGCTTCTCCTTCACTACGGAGAGGACCTCGGGGATGATGTCTCCCGCCTTCTGGACGATGACGGTGTCGCCGATGCGGATGTCCTTCTCGTCGATGTAGTCCTGGTTGTGGAGGGTCGCCCTGGCCACGGTGGTCTCTGCCAGCCTCACGGGGGAGAGCACCGCCAGCGGGGTCATGCGGCCGGTCCTTCCCACCTGGACGACGATGTCCTCAAGGACGGTCTCCTTCCTTTCGGGGGGATATTTGTAGGCGACGGCCCAGCGGGGGACCTTGGAGGTCATGCCCAGCTGCCTTCTCATAGCAAGGCTGTCCACCTTGACCACCGCCCCGTCCAGCCCGTAATTGAGGCTGTAGCGGATGTCTCCGATGTGCTCTATGGCCCTCCAGACCTCTTCCGCGGTCTTTGCCCTCAGGGGCTCTTCGATCACCGGGAAGCCCTGGGATCTCAGCCATTCGAAGGTCTCGAGGTGGCTGGTGAAGGTCCTGCCCTCGCAGAGCTCAAGGTTGAAGATGAAGATGTCCAGGCCCCTCTCCTTCACCACGGCGGGATCCAGCTGGCGCAGGGTACCGGCAGCGCTGTTCCTGCGGTTCTGATAGATCTTTCCCCCGGTCTCCAGCTGCTTTTTATTGGCGGCCTCGAAGCTCTCGGTGGACATGTAGCACTCGCCCCGGACTTCAAGATAGGGCAGCTTCGCCGGGATCTCCTTGGGGATCGCGTCGATGACCAGAGCGTTCTCGTAAACGCTCTCTCCGATGGCTCCGTCTCCTCTGGTTATGGCGTCGGTGAGCTTTCCGTCCCGGTAGCGGAGCACCAGGGTCAGACCGTCGATCTTCTTCTCGACGCTGAATTCGGCCTCCGGCTGCTCGGAAAGGACCCTCTCCACGAAGGCGAAGACCTCTTCCTTTGAGAAGACGTCCTGAAGGGATATGACGGGGACGTCGTGCTCCACCTTCCTGAACTCCCTTCTGGCGGTTCCGCCTACGCGAGCGGTGGGGCTGTCCTTCCTCGCGAACATGGGGAACTCGGCCTCGAGCTTTCTCAGCTCCACGCTCAGGGCGTCGTATTCGTAATCGCTGATCTCCGGGTCGTCCTGGTTGTAATATCTGTCGTTATGGTAATCGATGAGGGCGTAGAGCTCCTCCATCCTCTTCCTGGGATCGGTCATTTTTCAAGCCTTTCTGCCATTTGCGCGCTGCGGCCGCGGCTGCCCGCTCAGCCGCGAAGGTATCGGACCTTCCGCGTCATATCTTTTTCATGGGCGCCTTGTCCGCCGCCAGCTTCTTGGTCCCGACGCTGTCGAAGATGACGGTGACCACCGAACCGTTGAGCTCGATGACCGTCCCCTCGCCGAACTTGTCGTGCTTTACCCGGTCTCCGGGAGCGAGGTCGGAGGTGCTCACTGTGTGGGCGGGCTTCAGCAGCTGGGCGATGCTCTTCGCGTTGGAGCTGCTGCTCCTGGCGGAGCTCAGGGGCGAGATATACGGGCCGGACGAATAGTTGTAGGACTTGACGGAGTAGCGGTCGAAGGAATCGCCGTCTCCCCTCTTTTCATATACCGCGTCGCCGGTCATGTATTTCTTGTCGATCTCCTTGAGGAACGGGGATTCGCTGGCCCGGTCGGTCTTTCCGTAGAGCATCCTCTGCTCCGCGCTGGTGAGGAAGAGCCTCTGCTTGGCCCTGGTCATGCCTACGTAGCAGAGCCTGCGCTCCTCTTCCAAGCCTTCGTTTCTTTCGATGGTCCGGTAGCTGGGGAAGATGCCCAGCTCCATGCCGGGCATGAAGACCACGGGGAACTCCAGTCCCTTGGCCGAATGGAGGGTCATGAGGGCAACGGCGTCCTGGTCCGGGTCGTGGTTGTCGATGTCTGACATGAGGGAAAGGCTCTCCAGGAAGGCTTCCAGGGTGAGCTTTCCGGGCCCGTCCCCGCTGTCCTCGGCCTCCTTCTCCTTTTCCAGGATGACCGATTTGAACTCCATCAGGTTCTCGATGCGGCCGTCGGCCTCGACGGTGTCCTGCTCCTGAAGGGCGGGAAGGTAGCCGCTCTTTACCAGGATGGCGTCATATATGTCGCCGACGGTCAGCTCCTCCTGCTCGTTGTTGAGTTCCAGGAGCATGCCGACCAGCTCCTGAGCGGCGGCTCTGGGCTTGGCGGTGAGACCTGACAGGAATTCCGGCCTTGCCATGGCCTCGAGCATGCTGATGCCAGCGTTCTGGGCGGCGGTCCTTATGGACGCAAGGCCCTTGTCCCCGATGCCCCTCTTGGGCTCGTTGATGATGCGGGCAAGGCTCACGTCGTCCGCGGGATTGAGGACCAGCCTCATGTAGGACATGATGTCCTTGATCTCCTTGCGGTCGTAGTATCTGAGGCCAGAGAGCACCTGATAGGGGATGCTCTGGACCGAGAAGGAGTCCTCAAAGCGCCTTGACTGGACGTTGGTCCGGTAGAGGACCGCGAAGTCGGAATACTTGAGGGACGGGTCCTCCCTCATGAGCTTTCTGATCATGGCGCCGGTGTAGCGGGCCTCCTCCCTGTCGTCGGACGCCCTGTAATATGTGATCTTCTCGCCCTTTTCGGCGTCGGTCCACATGTGCTTGTCCTTGCGGCCCTGGTTCCTTCTGATCACGCTGTGGGCAGCCTCGATGATGTTGGACGTGGACCGGTAGTTCTGCTCCAGCTTGATGACCTTCGCCCCGGGGAAGTCCTTCTCAAATTCCAGGATGTTGCGGATGTCCGCCCCTCTCCACTGGTATATGCACTGATCGTCGTCGCCTACGACGCAGATGTTGCGGCTCTTGGACGCCAGCATCTGCACCAGCTTGTACTGGAGCATGTTGGTGTCCTGGTACTCGTCCACCATGATGTAGCGGAACTTGTTCTGCCACATGGCGAGGGTCTCGGGACTGGACTCGAAGAGCCTGACCGTGTTCAGGATCAGGTCGTCGAAATCCATGGCGTTGTTGGCCCTGAGGGCTTCCTCGTAGCCCGAGTAGAGCTTGGCCAGATCGTCGTAGCGGTGGTCTCCCTTGTGCTTCAGGGCGTAGTCGGTGGGCCCCGCCTCCTGCTCCTTGGCGGTGGAGATCTCGCCCAGGGCAAAGGCCGGGGTGATCCTCTTCTCGTCGATTCCGTACTGCTTTATGAGGCTCTTGATCAGCGCCTTCTGGTCCACGGGGTCATAGACCGAGAAGTTCCTGTCGTAGCCCAGCTTTTCGGCGTCGGTCCTGAGGATCCTGAGGGCCGCGGAGTGGAAGGTCTGGATCCACATGCCATTGACCGATCCGACCAGCGCCTCGACCCTTTCCCGCATCTCCCGGGCGGCCTTGTTGGTGAAGGTGACGGCAAGGATCGCCCAGGGACTGATCCCCAGGTCCTTGACCATGTATGCGATGCGGTGGGTCATGGTGCCGGTCTTGCCGCTGCCCGCCCCCGCCAGTATGAGGAGAGGCCCCTCGACGGTAGTCGCCGCCTCCCGCTGCTGCATGTTGAGTTTATCCAGATATTCGGGCATGGATGCTCCTTTTCGTAAAGTCGTGGGAATCATTATACCACATCATACCGGAGAGCGGGGGACGGATATTTGGGGGAGGGGTTATACGGGCGTGTATGTCGATGAAATGCTTGCGGTTATATCGATAAATTTATAGATAATTTTCCGTGTTATTTATTGACCTTGCCACCGATCATGTTATTATTAAACAGTGAAAGGAGCTGCAGGCCATGGATGGATTCTCCAATGTGAGCATTATGAAAAAGCTCGTCCCCATAACCCGGTTCAACAAGGGCGAGGCGAACAAGATATTCGAAGAGGTGCAGGAATACGGGACCAGGATCGTCATGAAGAACAACCGCCCCGCATGCGTGCTCATGTCTCCCGAGCAGTACGAATCTTTGATGGAGATGCTCTCCGATCAGATACTCCTCGAGGAAGCCGAAAGCCGCATTGCCCGAAACGATGATCATCAAAACGTCAGCCATGAAGAGATGATGAAAAGGCTCGACATATCCCGGGACGAGCTTGACGATACCGACGTGGAGATCGAGCCATGAGATGGAAGATCGAGTACATCAAAGAAGCCCAGCGCGATCTTCTCCGGCTGGATCCCCATGACCGGAAGCTGATACTTAAGGCCATCGAAAAGACCGCTGAGCGCCCTCTTCCCCCGCCTGACGGCATCGGAAAGCCCCTCGGCTACCGCGCATCTTCGGATCTCCGCGGCTATTACAAGATCAAGCTTCGCAGCCTTGGATACCGTGTCGTCTACAGCCTCGTCATAGATGACGGGATCATGAAGATCATCGTCATATCGATCCGAAACGACGACGCAGTCTACCTTGAAGCCGAGCGCAGGATAGGGAAGATGGAGAAATAGACTATTGCAACAGAAAACAATAAATACGATCCTACACTTGAACTGTCTATGAAAATCTCTGAATACTTCGATGTGAGTGTAAATGAGATCTTCCGATCAAAATAGGCATTTTCAGACGAAATAGATGCACAGGACACACCTGTCTACTTAGCAAACACGGTATTTCTCACTTTGTGTCGTGTATAAAACCAATATAGTCAGCTATCCTGATGATGAAAGGAGTACTTCAAATGGATCAGATCAAAGCTGGAGCTTTTCTGAAAGACCTCCGCAAGGAGAAAGGGATCACTCAGGAACAGTTGGCTGAAGAACTGGGGGTATCTGACAGGACTATCTCCCGATGGGAGACCGGAAACAATATGCCGGACATCAGTTTGTTGGTTGAGATCGCAGATTTCTTTGATGTAAGTATACCTGAAATCATCAAAGGAGAAAGGAAAAGTGAGGAAATGAAAGAAGAATCCAAAGAGGTAGCGGAAACTATGTCGTATTATGCCAAGGCTGAGAAAGAGCAGTTGGTAAAGAGTATCCGTAACATGAGCATTATCGGATTTGCAGCATTGTTGGTCTATATGGTGCTGTATGTAACCGGCGTTTATGACAGGAACGATTTGCTTCGGTATACTTATGGGATCAGCGAGGCGTTAATATATGTTACGGTGTTGATGTTCCCTCTGTACACAACGGGATTGCTAAGTAAGATCAGGATAAACAGAGCTAAGTATAAATTCAACAGCATTCCGGGACCTGTAATGAAAGTTATAGCGTTTATTGTGGCATTTGCGGTTGCAGTACTTATAAGACTTTTGATAACAAAGGTGTTCGGATAATCTTATTTCTGCTTGTCGAGAATTGAAAATTGAATACTGTAAAACCTTAAGGACGGTGTTTGGGAACCGTCCTAATTTTTGTCCTAAAAACAGTTGACAAAGGAGATCTGCATATTTGCCAGAAGACCAACCAACTCAACAATAGAGCAAAACAAGCTCAATTGAGTTAATTCAAACTCATTTGAGTCAACAGGTTCGATCCCTTTGATTGCATTCTCTAGGAAAATAATACTTTTGTGTGACTTCGTTGTTTTTTGTGAGCCTCACTCGGCCTCGCTTACAAATCTCGTAGAAATTTTTAGTAATATTTTTCGAAAATAATTTCGAATTATATTGCAACGTTCCCACAACTTTGGTAAAATATGATCGAAATGGAGGCCCCCTATGGCAAGCATAAAACCAGTGTCAGATCTCAGAAACTATAACACCGTACTTGAGGATGTCTCCGCCGGATCTCCGGTATATCTTACCGTCAACGGCAGGGGCAGATACACCATCCGCGATATCGCTGACGACGATGAATTTGAGAAGGCCAAAGCCATGCTAAGGCTCATGTGCGAGCTGAATTCAGGCAGGCGCGAAGGCGAGGAGCAGGGTTATATGGTGGCTGAAGACGTCATCGAATACCTCAGCAGCAAGAGAAAATGAAGTACCCGATCATGTACTCTCCCGCCGCAGTCCGCGACCTTGGCAGAACATGGTCCGAAGTGTCCGATGCGTCGAAAAGCGTCGACACCGCAGACCGGTATGTCGAGGAACTGATGGAGGCGGTAAAAAAGAAAGAGGAATTCCCGGCCAGCGGTTCTCCCCTTTACTACGAAGATCTCTTCACCGGCTACTATTATGTCGTCTTCAAAGCGAATATCGCGTTTTACAGGATAGACGGCGGCAGGGTCCTTGTAGACAGAGTCTTATACGGCAAAAGCGAATATCTGAGAAAACTCGACCTGGAATAAATGGTCCCCCTGCGCACCCTTCCCTTCGTACGTTGCACCTTCGCACATCCCAATTATTTTGACTGAACACCCCCTCCATGCTAAAATATATGTGGAGGAAAGTGCGGCCTGCGTTTAGTTTCGGGTCCGGCCATGAATGACTTACTGCCGGAAGGCCGTGCGAGATCGCCATGGACAGCGTAAAAGGAACCGATTTCAGAAAATACTGGTACAAGGATATCCGCGAGATAACGACCTTAAAGGACATGCTCGCTGGCAGTGCCAAAGCATACAGGACCAATCCCGCGTTCTGGGTCAAGAACGAAAAGGGAGGCCCCTACATCCCCGTAAGATACGAGCTGGCCAATCACGACGTGGACTGTCTGGGCACCGCCATGTGCGCCATGGGCCTCAAGGGCCAGAGGATCGCGGTCATGGGACAGGGCTGCTACGAGTGGATCGTGACCTACCTTGCCACCGTCAACGGCACCGGAGTGGTCGTCCCCATAGACAAGGAGCTTTCCGGCCCCGAGATCGAGAACCTCATGAGAGCGGGCGGAGCGAAGACCCTCTTCTGCACCGGCCCGGAATGCAAAAAACTCAAGGGGATCAAGGGGATCGAGCGTCTGGTCGTCATGAACTTCTACGGCGACAGGACCGATCTCAGGGAAGCCGCGAAGCCTGCGCCCTTCGATGAAGAAAAGTACCGCGCCATCCTCGGAGGTCCGGATGAGACCGCCGCAGCCGAGATCATCTCCTGGAGCAGCATGCTTGCCGACGGCGAGAAGCTACTTGCAGACGGAAGCGACATCTTCACGTCCGCCGAGATCGACCCCGACGCCATGACCGTCATCCTGTTCACGTCGGGCACCACCGCCCAGCCCAAGGGCGTCATGCTCAGCCACAGGAACATCACCTCCAACATCATGGACGTCTGCCGGATCTGCCAGGTCTACCAGACCGACAAGACCCTGTCGATCCTCCCGATCCACCACACCTACGAATGCACTCTTGGCATGCTGCTGGTCCTCTACCGGGGCGCCAGCACCGCCTTCTGCGAGGGCATGAAATACATCAGCCAGAACATGAAAGAGGCTCAGAACACTTTCATCATCGCGGTGCCGAGGGTCCTTGAGATGGTCTACGACCGCATCCAGAAGGGACTTGCCAAGAGCGGCAAGGAAGAGACCTTCAGAAAGATGGTCAAGGTGGGACGTGCTCTCAACGACAAGGGCATCGATGTGAGAAGGCTCATGTTCGGCGCGGTCTTAAAGCAGCTGGGCGGAAAGCTCCGCTGCATCATTACCGGAGCGGCGGCCCTCAACCCCACCATCTTCAGGGCCTTTGAAGACCTGGGCATCATGGTGCTGCAGGGCTACGGCATGACCGAATGCACCCCCCTGATCTCCGGCACTCCCGGAAGCTCCCCCAAGGAAAGATACGCCAAGGCGGGCTCCGTCGGCGCCGCCGTCGACGCCGGCGAGATCAAGATCGTCGATAAGGACGCCAGCGGCATCGGCGAGATACTCTTCCGCGGGCCCAACGTCATGCTGGGCTACTACGATATGCCCGAAGAGACCGCGAAGACCATCGAGCCCGACGGCTTCATGCACACCGGAGACCTGGGCTTCATCGACAACGACGGCTGGCTCTATCTGACCGGCCGCAAGAAGAACGTCATCGTGACCACCACCGGCGAAAATGTCTACCCCGAAGAGATCGAGGACGACATCATCAAAGATCCCTGCATCGAGGAATGCATGGTCTTCCCCCACAAGAGGAACGGGGACGAGATCGTCGCGATCCAGATCCTGCCCATGAAGGACAACGTCGCCGAAAAGCTGAGCCACGAGCCCACGGAAGACGAGCTGCAGGAGTTCTTCACCCGCAGGGTCCGGGAGTTCAACCAGCAGCTCTCGCCCTACAAGCGCATCAGCGCGGTCTTCGTGAGGAAGGCACCCTTCGTCGAGACCACCACCAAGAAGATCCGCCGCCAGGACAACCCACTGTCGGAAGAGACAATCATAGGCTTCGGGAAAGAAAAGCAGGAATAGCAGCAGGAATACCATTACAAAAGCGCCGCTCATAAATGAGAGGCGCTTTTTATGATCTGCTCACATATCCGGGCGGCCCCGCCCTGCATGAGCCTAGCCCAACAGCAACGGGCTTATGACGTTGGTATATAAGGCGCTCAGAGGCATGACGATGAAAATGGCCGGGATCATGTCGGGGATCGGGAACTCTCTGATCTTCATCATCTTAAGGCCGGTCGCTATCATTATCAAACCTCCGCAGGCTTTGAAATCAGCGATCATGATATCGGTGGCAAATGGCAGTATGAACCGGGAGATCCCGAAACAGATCATGAGGAAGGCGAACTGCGGCACACATACCGCGCTGATCGCGTATCCGGCGGCGCTTGCGAATATCATGGCCGTGAAAAGATCCAGGACCGATTTACTGATAAGTATGCTGTGGTCGCCGGCGAAACCGGAGCACATCGCGCCGTAGATGCCGGTGGATCCGAAGCAGAAGAGCACGAGAGCGATAGTAATAAGGTCACGGGAAGAAGCCTCCCCGCCCTTTGAAGGCATGAATCTTCCGAGGAAGGCTCCTGCCTTATCAAAAGCCTTCGATATGCCGGCGGCGTTGCCGATGATCAGGCCGAGAACTGCGGAAAGAATGACGGCGGGCATGTTTTTCATCAGCACGACGCTCATGATGCCCATGCACATCGCGCAGAGGCCAAACAGCATGGTCAGTCCTTCCTTGAGCTTGTCGGAAAAGATGCTGCCGCAGAGAGCTCCGATGATCCCGCCCAGAAAGACCGAGAGCGTGTTGATGATTATACCTGTTGGCATACTGTACCGCCTTTCATATTTCCCTTTTGTATGTGATTTTAACAAATATCGATCATGGTTTCAATCCGATGAAGCATAAAGCCGCCTGCCTCAAGGCAAGCGGCTTTGATATTTTCTTAAGATCTGATCAAACTAATATCACTCTATCACATACAGCTTCGCGCCTTCGGGGACCGGGCAGGTGTAGCCTTCGGGGGCCCTTTCGGCCAGTTCCTTCTTAGCCTTTTCGATGGTCCCGGGCTGGTTCAGCAGGTCGATGACCGCTCCGCACATGACCTTGGCCGCGTACATGGTCCCCTTGTCTCCGATGGGGGAAGCGCCGCAGCTGACGTTCTGCCAGGAGTGTCCCGGGGCTCCGGAGGGCCAGGTCACCGCGCTGATCTGGGCGGTGGGGATGTTCCAGCTGACGTCGCCCACGTCGGAAGAGCCTGCGGAGAAATCGTCGCCGGTGTAGAACGGAAGCAGGAAGTCGTTGATCGCCCTGGTGCCGTTCTTGCTCTTCTCTTTGACGATTGCCGCGATGGCCTTGTCGTGCTCAGCGCCCTTGCCGGGCAGATTGGTCCTGGCGGGATAGGTCTTCTGGATGGCCTTGGCCAGGGCCCAGTCCTCTTCGGTGTATTCGGGCAGGGGGATCTGCTCCATGTTCTCGTACAGGACCTTTTCAAGGGTGGTGTTGGGGACGGCGTTGGCGCAGCCGTCCACGAATATGGTCGTCAGCTCGGTGTCGGTCATGAGGGCGGCGCCTTTGGCGATGTTGTCGACCCTCTTGGTGAGTGCGACGGCGTCGGCGACCTTGCAGGAGCGGATCATGTAGAGCACGTCGGCGCTGGCCTGGACCACGTTGGGGGACTTTCCGCCGGCGTTGATGATGGCGTAGTGGATCCTGGCGTCTGAAGGCATATGTTCCCTCAGGAACTGCACGCCGATGTTGAGGAGCTCGGCGGCGTCCAGCGCGGAGCGGCCCTTCTCGGGGCTTCCGGCAGCGTGGGAGGAGACGCCCTTAAAGCTGTAGATGTACTGGATGCAGGA
>JAFRQL010000106.1 GCA_017428655.1 Bacillota bacterium
AAGGCAGGCTTCGTGCCCCTCTGCGACAGGAAGGTCGAGGCCGTCATCGAACAGCTGGGCAACAGGCCGGTGGGCGAGATCCAGCCCGTTGACTGCCCCATCGTCAAGGCTTCCATCGACGCCTTCAGGGCTGTGGGCATAGAGCCCGTAATGAGAGGCTGCTCTTCCACCGACGCCAACATCCCCATCTCCATGGGCATCCCCGCCGTCGGCATGGGAGGCGGCGGCAAGGGCGGCGGAGCCCACTCCTCCGGTGAATGGTTCGATCCCACCGATATCACCAGGAACCTCTCCAAGAACTTCGTGCTCCTCTGCGGGCTGCTGGGCGTCGACGGTCTGACCGAGCCCCTGCTCCCGGTAAGAGAACAATAGACACGGCAAAGCCGGGCCTCAAGGCCTGATCATTAAAGACACGCAAAAACATCGCCGCCATCATGACAGCGATGTTTTTTTATTCGATGGATCTCAGCGGACCCTGATGAGAAGGAGCCTGCCCTCCTTCACGGTGACTTTGGCGGTGCAGCCGGAAAGGACCTCGTTGCTGACGCCGTACTGGTACTCGCAGGTGATCTCGCCGTCCGTTAGGGGGAATTTGGCCCCTTCTATGGTGATACCTCTGGCTGTGCCGGTCATATTTATGAGGGAAAAGTAACTGAAGCTCCCGTCGATGAAGGCAGGCTCAGACGAGACGACCTCCATCTCGGAATAGTCGTCTATGATGCGGCCCTTTTTGCCCAGGCTGTCCAGATAAAACAGTATCGAGACGTTTCCCAAGGTATGGTCGAGCCTGGCTCCCACCGCCCCGATGATCAGGAACTCGTCATAACCGCGCTTCAGGGCCTCCTTCACCGCGTAGACCGTGTCGGTATCGTCCTTTTCCCGGGGGAGGGTTATGGTCTCCACGTCCATGTGAGGATCCTCGTGGGAGTCGAAATCCCCGACGATTAGGCCGGGCGGGACCTGCAGCTGCTCAAGGTGCTTAAGACCGCTGTCGCAGTAGATCACCAGATCGTCAGGCCTTAAGACTGACCTCACCAGGGCGTAGTCGCCGATGTCGGCGCCGCCTGCGATGACGCACCTGGCCATCACATCGCCTTCTTCCAGGACATCTCCCAGAAGGCCAGCTCGTAGCGGGAGCAGGCGACGAAGACGTCGCACAGATGGCGGATCTGCTCGTCGGTATAGTGGACGGTCAGCCGGTCCAAGGTCTCAAGAAGGATGACGTTGTCTTTTGCGTAGCCTTCAGAGGCGTAGCCTCTTATCCAGTCTCCGTAGAACTCGTCGTCCGCCGACTCGGGCCTGTTTTTCACGATATTTTTAGCGATGATCTCGTAGCTGTAGGCGCAGGACAGGATGGCGGCCAGGATCTCGGCCTCCCCCTCCTCGTAGGCGACCCGGAGCATATACGACGTATATGAAAGGTTGTCCAGGGAAGCGCGGGCTGCGTCCATCTCCTCCTGGGTGACACCAAGCCTTGCCAGATAGCCCTTGTGGACGTTGAGCTCGCCGTTCATCACGGGGATGTATTTGGCAAAGAGATCGGCAGTTTCAAGGCTTTTGGCCTTGGCGACCCCGACGGCGAAGGTCTTGGCGTAATCTCTGAGATAGATGCTGTCCTGGATCATGTAAAAGCGGAAGTTATCCTTGGGGAGGGTGCCCTCCTGGATGCCCATGACGAAGGGATGCTCGTTGTACGCGTCCCATATGTCCTTTGCCGCTGCGAGAAGTCTTTCGGTGGTCTTCATTTTTCCTCCTGTGTATCAATGGTATATCAAGCAGTCTTATACGCGGCCTTCGGCAGGGACCGCCAGCCTTCTGTATTTCTCAGGGAGCATGAAGGCATGGTCCATCGGGCCCGATCCGCTGCCGAGATCCAGCATGGCGCCCAGAGCGCCGGAAATATAATCCTTTGCCATCCTGACCGAGGTCTCAAGGTCAAAGCCCTTGGCAAGGCCCGAGGCTATGGCGCTGGAAAGGGTGCAGCCGGTGCCGTGGGTGTTGGGATTGTCGATCCTTCTTTCCTCTATCCAGATGAGATCCTCCCCCTGGCAGAGAAGATCGTTGGCGTCGTTGACGCTGTGTCCCCCCTTGAGCAGGACCGGACAGCCGTAGAGACGTGAGATCTTCAGGGCTGAGGCCTCAATGTCTGCCTTCGACTCTATGGTCATCCCGGACAGTACCTGAGCCTCGGGGATGTTGGGAGTCACCAGCGACGCCAGGGGAAGAAGCTCCTCGACCAGGGTCTTCACCGCGTCGCTCTCGATAAGGGCGGAGCCGGAGGTCGCGACCATAACCGGATCGACGACCACGTTGGCGGCCTTGTAGTGCCTCAGCCTCTCCCCTATCACCCTGATGAGGGCCGAGGATGATACCATTCCGATCTTCACGGCGTCGGGAAAGATATCCTCGAATACCGCGTCGATCTGCTGCTTCAGGAATCCCGGGCTTGACTCCTGGATCGCTCTTACGCCGGTGGTGTTCTGGGCAGTGAGGGCCGTGACGGCGCTCATGGCAAAGACGCCGTTCATGGTCATGGTCTTAAGATCTGCCTGTATACCGGCGCCTCCGCTGCAGTCGCTTCCTGCAATGGTCAATGCTGTTTTAAGTTTCATGCTTTCGCTCCTTTCTTTACAGCAAGGTTTTATATATCGGCATAAGGTGGTGCCCCCGGTATGCCGCGTGAAGCCTTCGGTCTTCAGACCGAAAGATCCTTCCAAAACGTCTCCGAATGGCGGAGATCTTCGATGAAATAGTCCGCCAGGGCCCTCAGCTCGTCCTGACGCTTCTCGCTGGGGTCAAAGACCGCCGCGACTTTGAATCCGTCGTTTTTCGCGGTCCTTGCGGCGTGGAGGGCGTCTTCGAAGACCAGAACGTCCTCCTTTTTCGCTCCGAAATGCTCCGCCGCCCTGCGGTAGATGAAGGGCCTGTCCTTGCCGCTTCCCACCTCAGAGCAGGTGAATATTGCGTTGAAATACCCTTCAAGGCCGCAGCGCTTCAGGGTAGCCTCGATCTGGGGACGGTCGGTGGCGGTGGCTATGCACATGGCGGCGCCGGTACTTTTCATCCTCGAAAGGAAGGCTTCGGCGCCGGGCTTGGGGACCACGTCGTTCACGTAAAAACCGTCCACGGTATCGTTGATCCCGCGGATGATCTCTTCTTTGGAGAGGTCAAGGGAGTATGCCTTTTTGAGATATCCCGCCGACTGGTCGAGGCTCATGGGAAGCAGCAGGCTCTGAAGGCCGGGCTCGGGCTCCCTGCCCAGGGACCGCAGGTACATCTCACCTGCGTGCTCCCAGATGTACATCGAATCGAACAGGGTCCCGTCAAAATCAAATACGGCGCATCCAGGTCTCATTCATTCACCATCTGCTCGGAGAGAGACCGCAGAAGGCGGCATTCGCTCTCGATATCCTCAGCGGAGAATATGGCGCTGACTAAAGCCGCGCCGTCCACACCGGTCCCCTTAAGGGTCAGGATGTTGCTCTTTCCGATGCCGCCTATGGCGACCACCGGGACGTCCACCGCTGAGCAGATGCTGAGCAGGATATCGTTGTTCAGGCGGACCACGTTGGACTTGGTGGAGGTTGAGAACATGGAGCCCACGCCGAGATAATCGGCGCCCTTTTCAACGGCCCTGAGGGCCTCTTCCACCGAATGGGCGGACACTCCGATGATGAGATCCTTTCCCGCTCTGGCGCGGACCGCCGCGGCGTCCATGTCGTCCTGGCCCACGTGGACCCCGTCGGCGCCGCATCTTAAGGCGACCTCGACGTTGTCATTGATGATGAAGGGGACCCCGTACCTTCTGCAGAGGGCCGATATCTCGATGGCTTCGGCGGTGAACGCGTCGTCGTCCAGATCCTTTTCCCTGAGCTGAAGGCATGTGATACCGCCCCTGAGGGCAGATTCCACCTGTTCGTAAAGGGTCTGCCTGCCCGTCCAGCTCCTGTCGGTCACCGCGTAGAGCAGCATGTCCTTCTTATCTAATCTCATATCTTGCTCCCTTCTCCAACTGGTCTGAAGTCATGTTCCAGACCGCGTCGATCATGTAATTCCTGTACGAGGCATTGCCGTCCCTTTCGGTCAGCCTGACATGGGCGGTCTCTCCCGCGAGCCCCATGGCGCATACCGCAGCGGCCGCGGCATTGAGAGGCTCATTGGGGCTTGCCGCGATAAAGGCCGCAGTCATGGCCGAGAGCTGGCAGCCGGTGCCGCTGACCGAAGACATCATCGGATGCCCGTTGTATATGAAATAGGTCCCGCCAGGACCCGTGGCGATGTCTACGGGACCGGTGATGATGACCACTGCTCCGGTCTTTGCCGAAAGTTCTTTCGCAAGCCCCGCCGCGGCCTCAAGGCCGGCGCCGGTATAAAGGTCCGAACCGTCAGCGTCGACGCCCCTGAAGGCGCCTTCCCCTCTGGCAAGGCATTTGATCTCCGAGATGTTACCCTTGATGGCGGCGAAGCGGACCTTGCCCAGGAGCCTTGCCGCGGTATCGATCCTCAGCCTCGAGCCCCCTACTCCCACCGGATCCAGGACCACCGGATGGCCCAGTTCGTTGGATCTTTTCCCCGCGATGACCATGGACTCGATCTTGGCGGTGTTAAGGGTACCCATGTTGATGTTGAGCCCGCTGCACCGGGACGTGATCTCCGAGACCTCTTCAGGCTCGTCCGCCATGATGGGGGACGCTCCGCAGGCTATGAGCATGTTGGCGCAGTCCCCTGAGGTCACGTAGTTGGTGATGCTGTGGATGACGGGCCGGACGGAGCGGACTTTGTCAAGATAGATGCCTAGCATATCCATCCCCCTGCTAACGACCAACGGTCTCCCGGACCCTGTGAAGGGCCCCTGTCCCCTCAAGGCTGCGGAGCAGTATGCCCGAGATAAGGGAGCCTGCAGCGGTCGAGATCAGGAACGGGACGATATATGCATAGAAGGCCAGCCCCGCCGAGCTCTGGCCCATGAGAAGGACCGCTACGGGATAAGCGCAGAGCCCGCCCAGGATGGCGGTGCCGAACACCTCGCCTATGAGGGCCGCGGTGATGCTTCCCGTCTTCTTATATGCGAGGCCGCTGAGGAAGGCTCCGAACATGCTTCCGGGGAAGGCCATCAGGCTCCCCAGCCCCATGAGGTTTCTTATGAGCGAGGCCGCAAAAGCGGTCCCAAGGCCGTAGCCGGGCCCAAGAAGCACCGCGCAGATCACATTGACCATGTGCTGGACCGGAGCACACTTGCTTCCGAAGACCGGAAATGAGATGGTGCTCCCGACCACCGCCACAGCGCAGAGAAGGCCTGCCGCGGCGAGCTTTTTAGTATCGGTTTTCATGATATTGCTCCCTTCATCCTTCGAAAAATAAAAACAGGACGCTGCCCGACGTGGCAACATCCTGCTGATCTTCTTTTTCTTTCCTACGGCGGCATTATCCACATCAGGTATTAAGGGTCGAGGCCATTCAGCCTCCTCTCAGCCCGGTGAACCGAGCTCCCCTATGCGTATTCAGTTCCATATATTTATACACCCTTCACCGGTATTATACAAGGGCACAAAGAAAAAACTGTATGTTCTGGGGCCCGGAACAAATGTCTGATTAAAACACATTTGTTCACTTGACGCATTGTCCGTCGGAAATTATTATAATATTTGTGAAACGATGTCTAAAAGGACTTCGTCAATGCGGCGCGAAGGCGCCTTTTGCAAGGGAGGCGGACGTTTCTGAAGACCGTCCGCATACAAGAAGGAGTATAAAATGCAGTACAAGGATTTCAAAGGGCTGAAGCTCTCCGCGCTGGGCATGGGATGCATGCGTCTTCCCCTGCTCGATCCCGAGACCAAGGAGGTCGACGTAAAGCAGACCGCCGAGATGGTCGAATACGCCATGAAGAACGGCATCAACTATTACGACACTGCCTGGGGCTATCACGGTGGAAAGTCCGAGTCCATCATGGGCGAGATTCTCGAGAAGTATCCCAGAGAGAGCTTCTATCTGGCGACCAAGTTCCCCGGCTACGAGCTGGAGAATATCAAGAACGCTAAGCAGATATTCGAAAAGCAGCTTGAAAAGTGCCGCACCGAATATTTCGACTTCTATCTGATGCACAACATCAACGAGCTGAACACCGATCTCTACCTCAACGACGACCTGGCCCTCTTCGAATATCTTAAGGAAGAAAAGAAGAACGGACGCATCAGGCACCTGGGCTTCTCCTGCCACGGCCAGCTGGACGTTCTCGAAAGAGCCCTCCAGTATTTCGGCGACGAGATCGAATTCGTCCAGATCCAGCTCAACTGGCTGGACTACAAGCTCCAGCACGCCAAGGAAAAGGTGGAGCTGCTCAACAAGTACGGCAAGGGCATCTGGGTCATGGAGCCCATAAGAGGCGGAAAGCTGGCCAAGCTCTCCGACGAGAACGAAGCAAAGCTCAAAGCTCTCCGTCCGGACGAGAAGGCTCCCGCATGGGCCCTGCGCTTCGTCAACGGCCTTGAGGGCGTAAAGATGGTCCTCTCCGGCATGTCCAGCTTCGAGCAGGTCACCGAGAACATCGCCACCTTCAACGACGAAAAGCCCCTCAACGATGAGGAATTCGCGGTCCTGATGGAGATGGCAGGCGAGATGCTCAAGGAGAAGACCCTCCCCTGCACCGGCTGCCGCTACTGCACCGCCTACTGCCCGCAGCAGATCGATATCCCCAAGATGATCTCCGCCTACAACGAGTTCAAGTACAACAACGGCGGCCTGGCCATCGACAGAGTCGTCAAGACCCAGAAGATGCAGCCCAAGGACTGCCTCTCCTGCGGCGCCTGCGCTGCCCAGTGCCCCCAGGCCATCGATATCCCCGGAATGATGTCCGACTTTGCCCGCATCATCGAGGAATACGACGCCGCCAAGAAGTAAAAGACTCAACGCTCAAAGGTCCCCGGCTCTGCCGGGGACTTGGATTTTATGAGGAACAAAATGAAGAAAGTCCTGATCACACATATAAACCACGAGACCAACACCTTTTCGTCCGATACCGGAAGCTTCGAGCGCTGGGCGGTAGGCGGATACTGTACCGCGGACGAGATGATCGAGAGCTTCAGAGGAGGCACCAGCTACGTCAGCGGCATGATCAAGGCAGCGGATGAGCTGGGCATAAAACTGATCCCGACCATCGGCATAGGCAACTCCGGTCCGCTGATCCTGGCGGAGGTGAGAGACCGGGTAGTCGGAAAGTATCTTGAGATACTGAGCTCCGTAAAGGACGAGATCGACGGCCTCTGCCTTGCCCTCCACGGGGCCGGCGCCGCCGAAGGCACCCCCGATCTTGAAGGATACATACTTAAGGAGACCAGAAAGATCGTAGGCAAAGACATGCCCATATGCGTCACCCTCGATCTTCACGGCAATATCACTGACGAGATGGCGGAGCTTGCCGACGGCCTCTTCGGGATCAAGGAATACCCCCATATCGACTGCGTTCAGGCAGGATATCTGGCCATGAGCGTCCTGTCGGACCTGATCGACAAAAAATATGAGATCGAGACCGCGGTGACCCGCCTCCCCCTCTTCACCAACTGCTGCCAGGCCTGCACCATCAACGAGCCCATGAAGCTCTTCAAGGACCATACCGCGGCATACGCGAAGGAGAACGGCCTCATCGACGCCACATATTTTCACGGCTTCCCCTATACCGACGTGGATTTCGCCGGAGCATCCGCTGTGGTCGTGACTAAAAAAGGCGGGGACGCGAAGAAGCATTCCGAGGCCCTCGCACGCTGGATCTGGGATAACAGAGAAAAGCTGGACGTGGAGCTCCTGATGCCGGACGCCGCCGTGGACAGGGCCCTTGAGACCTCGGGCGAAGGCTTCGTCGTGATCAACGAGGCCTCGGACAATCCCGGCGGAGGCTGCCCCGGCGACGGGACCTGGCTCCTTTCGGAGTTCTTAAAGAGAGACCTTCCGGGGACCATCTTCGATTTCATCCTGGATCCTGTCATCGCAAAGGCTGCCCATGAGGCAGGCGTAGGAGGAAGGGTCAGCGGGATGCTGGGCGGCCATGTGGACCTGATCCACGGCCCCTCCGTGGCCATCGAAGACTTTGAAGTCATCGCCCTCTCGGACGGCAGGGCCGTGACCAAGTCCCCCATGGGGAAAGGCAATCTTAACGAATTCGGGCCAACCGCCCTTATCCGCAAAGGCAATGTTGACATAATAGTTATTTCTGTCCTCTGCAATCAGACCCTCGACGACTGTCTCTTCGACGCTCTCGGCATCGATATAAACGATTA
>JAFRQL010000107.1 GCA_017428655.1 Bacillota bacterium
CATATCCTATTGCGTGGATAACGCCATGATCAGAAGGGCGCTGCCGGGCTTCGAGAAGCTCATCAAGGAATACAAGTAGTATTCGATCTTTGGACCGCTCCGGACAGGGGCGGTCTTTTTTTACCGAAAACCGCTTGTGCGTCCACCGGTTTCAGGTAAAATAGAGGTGAAAGACTGAGAACCCATCACCGAAAGGATCGACCATGAAGACACTGTTCACCAATGCCTGCCTGCTTTTAAGGAGCGTCGTAGGCAGCTACTATGCCTTTAAGGACGCTTGTCTGGGCATCGACGGCAAATATATCGCGTACATAGGTAAAGACAAGCCTGAAGGCCTCTGGGACGCCGTGAAGGATATGTCGGGAAAACTGATCATCCCCGGACTGGTCAACGCCCACGGCCATGCCGCCATGACTCTCCTCAGGGGAGTGGGCAGCGGACTTCCTCTTCAGCGGTGGCTGAACGAAGCCATATTCCCCATAGAGGCCAAGATGAAGCCTGAGGACATCGTCGCCGGGACCCGCTGGGCGGTCATGGAGATGCTGGCGGGGGGGACGACCCTTTGCTCCGACATGTACGACTTCCCCTGGGACGCCGCCAAGGTCTACGAAGAGGCCGGCATGAAGGTAAACACCGGCAGGATACTTCTGTGCTTCGACCCGGAGATGAAGGCTGAGGACTGCGAAAGGCTCTCCGAGTGCGAGCAGTTCATGAAGGACTTCGAGGGCAGGGGCAGCGAAGGACTTAAGCCCGGAGACTGCGGCCTGGTCAAGGCCGACGTTGCCCTTCATTCCGAGTATCTGACCACAGAGAACACCGTTCGCGCCCTGGCCGAGATGGCGAAAAGATACGACTGCGTCGTCCAGCTCCACGTCTCGGAGACTAAAAGCGAGCACATAGAGTGCATGGAAAGGCACAAAGGCCTCACTCCCGTCGCATATCTTAAGGAGTGCGGCATCCTGGATAAAAAGACCTACATGGCCCACTGCGTATGGGTCACCGACGAGGATCTGGAGATCATGAAGGAGACCGGCGCGACCCTCGTTCACAATCCCACCAGCAACATGAAGCTGGGCAGCGGCTTCGCTCCCGTGGCCAAGGCTCTGGAAAAGGGAGTCAACGTTGCCCTGGGCACCGACGGCTGCGCCAGCAACAACAATCTCAACATGTTCGAGGAGATGCATCTGGCGGCCCTGCTGCAGAAGGGGCTTCACAGCGATCCGACCCTGGTCACCGTGGACCAGGTCATCGACATGGCGACGGTCAACGGGGCGAAGGCTCTGGGCCGTCCGGACACCGGAGAGCTCAAGGAGGGCATGAGGGCGGATCTTGCGGTCATCGACCTGAAGAGGCCTCACCTGGAGCCCGCTGTGGACATCCCGGCCCTGCTGGTCTACTCCGTACAGGCATCCGACGTGGTGATGACCATGGTTGACGGTAAAATACTATATGACAACGGTGCTTATCTTACAATAGATGCGGAGAAGGCATGGACCGATTACGAGGCCTCTGTGACCAGGCTCATGGGCAGCGGCCTGTTCGTCTGATTTGAGCGGGAATTTGAGCGGAAGGGAGTATCAAGGCTATGTCACTGATGATCATCGTTCTTGTTCTTATAGGTATCCTCGTATTCGCCGTTGCATATATATTTTTGAACCACAGGAGGTAATCGAAATGTTTGAGATCCCCGGTCTTGGAGACAAGCTCGGCGTCCTGGGACAGCTGGGCCAGCTTAAAAACATGTGGGAGGACTTCAAGAAGAACAATCCCGACGTCATCGATTTCATGAACAAGGTCAACGAGAAGGGCTACTGCGAGGGCCAGGAGTTCGTCATCGCGGTCAAATATCCCGACGGGACCGAGCAGAAGGCCGACTTCGTCCTGGGAAAGGATGACGTGGCGGTCCTCGAGACCCTGGCAAAGATCAAGCTCTAGGGCCTTTGCGCCGGGACCTGACCAACGCATAATTCTTCTTAAGGCTGTCCAGTAAAAATACTTGACAGCCTCTTTTTTTGGTGCTATAGTACCTAACGCTATGAACACAGGAAGCCTCGACAGGATCGAAGAGATAAGCCTTCTGCTCGATTTTTACGGGGAGCTCCTTTCGGAGAAGCAGCGGGAATACCTGAGGCTCTACCACGAGGAGAACTGCTCCCTCTCGGAGATCGCCGAGATATTCGGAGTCAGCAGATCGGGCATATACGACGGAGTGAGAAAAGCCCAGGCGGCGCTGAGGAACTACGAGGATATCCTCGGCCTGGTCGCCGATTACAAAAAGCGGGAAGATACCGTGCAGAAGCTCCGCTCCGCTGTGGGCGACATCGCTTCGAACCTTTCGGACCGTCCCGAGCTCCTCGAAAAGCTGGACGGTCTTAAGGAGATCATAAAGGAACTGGATCAGTAAGATGGCATTTGAAGGACTTTCCGAAAAACTCAATAACGCTTTCAAAAAGCTCAAAGGGAAGGGCGTCCTCACCGAATCGGACATCAACGACGCCATGAGAGAGGTGCGTCTGGCACTTCTCGAAGCGGACGTCAACTACAAGGTCGTCAAGGATTTCGTGGCCTCCGTCAAAGAGAAGGCCATGGGAGAAGAGGTCCTCAAGAGCCTGACTCCCGCCCAGCAGGTCATAAAGATCGTCAACGACGAGCTCATCGCCCTGATGGGGAGCACCAATTCCAAGCTGACCTATTCGCCCAAGGGTTTCACCACCATCATGCTGGTAGGCCTTCAGGGAACAGGCAAGACCACCAGCTGCGGAAAGCTGGCCCTCCACGTGCGCAAGGACGGCAAGAAGCCCATGATGGCGGCCTGCGACATCTACAGGCCCGCTGCCATCGACCAGCTGGAGATCGTCGGTAAGCAGATCGACGTTCCCGTCTACAGCGACAGGACCAGCCGCGACCCCGTGGCCATCGCCAAGGCCGCCGAGCAGGAAGCCATCCGCAAGGGCTGCAACTTCCTGATCCTCGATACCGCCGGACGCCTTCAGATCGACGAAGACCTGATGGACGAGCTCAAGCGCATGAAGAAGGAGCTCCGTCCCCACGAGATCCTTCTTGTGGTGGACGCCATGACCGGACAGGACGCGGTCAACGCGGCCCAGGGCTTCCACGACGCTCTCGGAGTCGACGGCATAATCATGACCAAGCTGGACGGCGACACCAGAGGCGGCGCTGCTCTCTCCGTAAGGGCAGTCACCGGACGTCCCATCAAGTTCACCGGCGTAGGCGAGAAGATCGAAGCCCTCGAACCCTTCTATCCGGACCGCATGGCCTCCAGGATCCTGGGCATGGGCGACATGATGAGCCTCATCGAGAAGGCCCAGCAGACCTTCGACGAGGAGAAGGCCGCGGAGCTTGAGAAGCGCCTTTCCAAGAACCAGTTCACCCTGGAGGATTATCTGGACCAGATGGGCCAGATCAGGGGGATGGGCGGTCTGGGAAAGCTGATGGACATGCTGCCCGGAGCGGCCGGAAAGATCACCGACGATCAGATCTCGGCAGGGGAGAAGGAGTTCCGCTCCATGGAAGCCATCATCCTCTCAATGACCCCCGAGGAACGCAAGGATCCCTCGATCCTCAACGCCAGCCGCAGAAAGCGCATCGCCGCCGGAGCAGGCACCACCGTGGCCAAGGTCAACAGCCTCATCAAGAAGTACGACGAGACGAAAAAGCTGATGAAGCAGATGACCGGCGGCAAGGGCAAGCTGGGAAAGCGCATGGCAAGAAGGTTCGGCGGCCTCATGTAGGCTCCCGCCACAAATAACGATATGAACGGCCTCACGGCCTTCAGTATAAATGATAAATCAATTTATATTATTTCTCAGGAGGAAATAAACAAAAATGGTCAAGATCAGACTCACCAGACTGGGCGCACACAAGAAGCCCTTCTACAGGATCATCGTAGCAGACGCCAGGACCACCAGAGACGGCCAGGCTATCCAGGAGCTCGGATATTACGATCCTCTCACCGATCCCGTTACCATCAAGGTAGATGCAGAAGCTGCAAAGAAGTGGCTCGCTGACGGCGCACAGCCCACCGACACCGTTCGCGCTCTTCTGAAGAAGGCCGGCGTCATCGAGTAATACGGGTGCCGTGATGCTTAGTTTAGTAGAAACTATAGCGAAGGCATTGGTAACGAGCCCCGATGAGGTGGCAGTCCGCGAGATCTCGAGCAAGGGCGATTCCATAGTGATCGAGCTCAAGGTGGCCGAAAAGGACATGGGCAAGGTCATCGGAAAGCAGGGGCGCATAGCCAAGGCACTTCGCACAGTTGTGAAAGCAGCTGCGACCAAACAGAACAAAAAGGTGACAGTGGAGATTGTTTCCTGATGAATGAACCGATCAGACTGGGCAGGATAACTGCCCCGGTAGGGATCAAGGGTGAAATGCGCGTCTATCCGTATACCGACGATATGACGCGTTTTTCTGATATAAAGAAAGTCCTTATCGAAGGCAGGGAGTACCCCGTTTCCAGGGCAAGGTACCAGAAGGACATGGTGGTATTAAAGCTTGAAGGCATAGACGACAGGAACGCGGCGGAGACCATGAGAAACAAGGAGCTCCTGCTGGACAGGAAGGATCTTTGGGAGGTCCCAGAGGGCACCTACTTCATCGACGACATCATGGGGATAGGCGTCCGCTCCGAAGACGGGAGCTTCAAGGGCTTTCTCACCGACGTGATCCAAAGCCCCGCCCACGACCTTTACGAGATATCGCCTGAAGGTCCGGACGGAAGCCCAAACAGGGCGGCGTCCTTCCTTCTTCCCGCCGTCAAGGAGTTCGTCATCTCCGTGGATCTTTCCGGCCGGGTCATGACCGTAAGGCTCATAGAAGGGATGACCTCCCTATGAAGATCACCATCCTGACCCAGTTCCCCGAGATGTTCGTCCCGGTGCTCGGAGAGAGCATCCTGGGAAGGGCTTCAAAGCAGGGGATCCTTGAGATATCGGTAAAAGACGTCAGGGACTACAGCGCCGACAGGCACAGGAAGACCGACGACACCCCCTTCGGCGGCGGAGCCGGGATGCTCATGGCCCCTCAGCCCGCCTTCGACGCCTTAAGAGACGTGGGGGCGGAAGGCAAAAGGATCATCTACATGTCACCAAGAGGGCCGGTCCTGGACCAGAAGATCGCCGAAGACCTGGCCAAAGAGGAGGAACTGTTCTTTCTCTGCGGCCACTACGAGGGCGTGGACCAGAGGATCATAGACCGCTGGAACATGGAGGAGCTCTCCATCGGAGACTACATCCTGACCGGAGGGGAGCTTGCCTGCATGGTGGTCATAGACTGCATCTCAAGGCTGATCCCGGGGGTCCTGGGAAGCAGCGAATCCCTCAGCGAGGAGTCGATATACAGCGGCCTTCTGGAGTACGACCAGTACACCAAGCCCCGGGAATTCGAGGGCATGGAGGTCCCCGAGGTCCTATACGGAGGAAACCACAGGCTGATCCACCTCTGGCAGTTCGAGAATTCCTTAAGGCTCACCAGAGAAAGGCGGCCGGACCTTTTTGAGAAGTTCCTCGAAAAGAGAGAAGGCCTTACCAAGGACGAAAAAAAGGTCCTGGACAGGATCCTTTCCGAATGACGTCATTTTATTGAAGACGGTCTTCATATCGGTTATAATATATCAGTTATGAACTTATGAAAATCATTGGTGTGAGCC
>JAFRQL010000108.1 GCA_017428655.1 Bacillota bacterium
TCCTTAAGGATGGCCATGATCTGGTCGTAGAGGCCGGTCTTCTTGATGGATCCGCCGCCGTAGGTCAGAAGGATGTTCTTTCCATAGGGCCTGAGGGACTCGTCCAGGTGGCAGATCTGGCCCTTTCCGAAGTATACCTTAGTGGGTATATCGTGAACGTAATTGATCATTGAGACCTCCTATTCGATGGGGTCGATGAGCCCGTCGACTCCAGCCGCCATCAGCAGCACCAGCAGCGCATGCTGGACCGCCTTGTGGGCGTTGTAGAGGGGGAAGAACTCGTCGACGCTGTGGTTCCTGATGTTGCCCGACTGGCCTTCGGGGACGAAGCCTCTGCCAAGGCAGACCGCCGGAATGCCGCGGCTGATGGCGATGTTGGCGTTGGTGGAGCCTCCCTGAGAAAGGAAGCCCTTGACGCCCAGCTCCTCCAGGGCCATCTGGGACGCTTCGACCAGAGCACAGTGTGGATCCTGCTTTCCACCCGGGGTGATGCTGATGGGCTTGACCTCCAGGGTCAGAGGCTCTTTGTTCCAGCGCTCGTTCTCTTCCCTGACCGCTTCCTCAAAGGCGTTGAAGATGAAGGTCTTCATCTTGGCGAACTCCTCGTCGCTGTTGGAGCGGAAGTTGACGATGACCGAGGCCTCGGGTGCGAAGGCGTGGACGCCTGAGGCAGTTCCCGCGTGGAAGTTGGATGCGCAGAAGGTGGTCTTGGGATCGTCCGGGACCTGGTAGTCCGCGATCTTGGCCACCGCTCTCGCTCCGGCGTGGACGGTATTGGCCATGGTGCCGAAGGCTCCGTAGGAGTGGCCGGCCTTGCCGATGATCTTGAATTCGTAGGTCTCGCCGATGGTGCCCTCGTAGGTGATGGCAGCCATGTTGTGGTTGTCCAGAGAGATCTGGGCTCCGATGTCCTTTCTGCTCTCGTGAAGGTCGTAGATGCCTCCCAGGCCGCCCAGACCCTCTTCTCTGGTGGTGCCTACGAAGAGGACGTCCTTAACGGTGGTGATGCCCGCAGCGCTCAGGGCTCTGTTGATGCAAAGGAGCATGGCCAGGGCTCTGGTGTCGTCTCCGATGCCGGGTGCGTAGAGGATCCCGTCCTTTTCTTCGACTCCCTTGACGGTGCCGAAGGGGAATACGGTGTCCATGTGGCCCTCGATGAGGACCTTGGGACCGTCGGTGGTGCCTTTTCTTACGGAGATGACGTCGCCGCCGGCTCCGATGTGGGCGTCGGTGAGGCCCTGCTCTATCATCATCTGAGCGAAGGCCTTGGCTCTGTTCTCCTCCTCCCAGCTGGGGGCTTCTATGACGACCAGCTTCTTGAGTTCCTCTTTGGTCCTCTCCTGATCGTCTTCGATGAATTTCAGAGCCTTCTGGACCTTTTCGTCCGCCAGCAGTTTATTGAATAGTTCTCTTCTTTCGGGCTTTGCTTCGTACATTGTGAACTCCTTTTCAACTCGCCAGTGCGAATACTATTTCTTATAAAAATCGGGGATCTGGTTCCTGTGGTACTCGTCCGCTTCCGCCCTGAAGGCCTCGTCCGAAAGGAGCTTATAACCGACGGCGGCAAGGCCGACGGCGCCTTTTCTCGCGATCTCGAGGGCCTCGGGCTGGCAGGCGGCGACGGTGTAGCTGGGATTGTGGGCCTGGACGGTCCTGTCATCGGTGATGGAAAGATAATCGTGGATAATGGGCATCACGATGGAGACGTTGCCTACGTCGGAGGAACCGTACTGCATCCTGGGATCGGGCCAGCACATCTGGATGCCCTGCTCCTCCATGGCGTCCTTGAAGGCCTGGTTCATTGGCCTGTTGGGATAGCGCTCGGCGGAAATGTCGCCGTGGGTCAGCTCGTATCTGGCCCCGGTGAGGGCGCTGGAGCACTGGGCGCACTTCTCGATGATGGCGATCAGTTCCTCGATCCTGTGCATGGTATCTGCCCTTACGCAGAACTCGGCCTCGGCGAAATCGGGGATGATATTTGACGCGACGCCGCCGTGGTTGATGATCCCGTTGATGTTGTCCTGGGGATCGAAGGTCGGGCGGAGCATGTCTATATGATTGAACAGGCTGATCACGCCGTTTAGGGCATTTATGCCGTTGACGGGCCTTGAGGAGTGGGCGGCCTTTCCGAAGAACTTGACCGTGACGTCGCAGCTGGCTCTTCCGCCTCTTCCTACCAGGTTGGCCTTTACGCCGCCGCTGGAGGGATGCATCATCATGGCGTAGTTCACGTCGTCAAAGCCTCCGTTGGCGAGAAGCTTGATCTTGCCTCCGCCCCCCTCTTCCGCCGGGGTGCCGATGAGGCATACGGAGCCCTTATAGTCCTTGATGACGCTGGCAAGGGCAAGGAAGGCGGCCGTTGAACAGGCCGCGATCAGGTTGTGGCCGCAGCCGTGGCCGGGAGCTCCGTTCTCTCCGCATCCGGGAAGAGCGTCGTACTCGGCAAGGAACGCGACCCTGGGTCCTCCTGGCTGTCCTTCAGCGTCCGCTCTCATGGAGGTCTCGACGCCGGCATAGCCTCTCTGGACCTTGTATCCGTGCTTCTCGCAGAGGTCCGCCACCAGATTCATGGCGGTGTATTCCTCGTAGCAGAGCTCGGGATGAGCGTGTATATCCAGGGCGAGCCTGTCGATCTCGTCCTTTATGGAATCAATATAGCCCTTGATGTCCTGAACTTTCACATCCATATGGTGATCTCCTGTCGTTTTCCTCTAAAAAAGACATCAAGCTGTACAGCATGGGCATGCCGTACAGCCTGATATTATAGTTTACTTGTTGTTGAATTCGTTCATCCTGTGGCAGGCGACGAAATGTCCCGGAGAGATCTCGAAGAGCTTGGGGTCGCTCTTCCTGCATTCCTCGCAGGAGTAATTGCAGCGCTTCGCGAAGCGGCACTCATCGGGAAGGTTGACGGGGGAAGTGATCTCGCCCTTGAGCAGGATCCTCTCCCTCTTGGGGCCTCCCACCTCGGGGATGGGTATGGCCGAGAGCAGAGCCTTGGTGTACGGATGGACCGGGTTGGCGAAGAGCTCCTCGGCGGGAGCTTTCTCGACCAGCTGGCCCAGGTACATGACGGCGATGTCGTCGGAGAAGTGGTTGACGACGGAAAGATCGTGGGTGATGAACATGTAGGTCAGACCCATGTCTCTCTGAAGCTCCTTGAGCAGGTTGAGTATCTGGGCCTGGATGGATACGTCCAGGGCGGATACGGGCTCGTCGCAGACGATGAACTTGGGCTGCAGGGAGATCGCTCTGGCGACTCCGATACGCTGTCTGCGGCCGCCGTCAAGCTCGTGGGGATAGGTGTTGATGAGCCTGGAGGCCAGGCCTACCATGTCCATCAGCTCCCTGGTCTTGGCGTGGAGCTGGTCCTTGGGGACGATGCCGAACTCCTTCATGGGCTCCTGGATGGTCTGGGCGACCGTCTTTCTGGGGTCCAGGGAAGAGAACGGATCCTGGAAGATGATCTGCATCTTCTGACGCATGTCGTGCATCTGCCTGGAGTTCATCGCGGTGACTTCCTGTCCCTCGAAGAACACCTTGCCGGCGGTGGGCTCGATGAGCCTGAGGATACAGCGTCCGGTGGTGGACTTGCCGCAGCCGGATTCTCCTACGACGCCGAGGGTCTTGCCCTCTTCGATGGAGAAGCTGACGCCGTCGACGGCATGGAGCATGCCCTTGGGGGTCTTGAAGAATTTGGTGAGGTCCTTGACCTCTATCATAGTCTTACTCATGCTTCTTCCCCCTTGCTACATGGAAGCCGGGCTCTGCATAGCGCAGGCAGGCTGCCTTGTGGGTATCGGTAAAGCTGACCAGCTCGGGCTGCTGGGTCTTGCAGGCTTCGCAGGCGTATTCGCAGCGGGGCTCGAAGGCGCAGCCGGCGGGCAGGTTGGTCGGATCGGGCATAAGGCCGTGGATGGGCTTCAGCTCCGCCTTCCTGTCGTTGATGTTGGGCAGGGAGTTGAAGAGCCCTTCGGTATAGGGATGGAGCGTGTAGTTGAACACGTCGTCCAGGTTTCCGGTCTCTACGATGCGGCCGGCGTACATGACGGCGACCTTGTCGCAGGTCTCGGCGACGATGCCCAGATCGTGGGTGATCATGATGACCGAGGTGCCCTGTTTGTCCTTCAGGTTCTTGATCAGGTCGAGGACCTGGGCCTGGATGGTGACGTCCAGAGCGGTGGTGGGCTCATCGGCGATGAGCAGCTGGGGCTGGCAGGCGAGAGCGATGGCTATGACCACCCTCTGCTTCATCCCGCCGGAGAACTGGTGGGGATACTCCCCTCCTCTTTCCCTGGGGATGCCTACCATCTCCAGCATCTCGAGGGCCTTCTCATAGGCCTCGTGCTTGGTGACCTTTTCGTGGATCTCGATGGATTCGGCGATCTGCTCGGCTACGGTGAAGACCGGGTTGAGAGAAGTCATGGGGTCCTGGAATATCATGGCGATATCCTTGCCTCTGATCTCTTCGAGCTTCTGTACCGGGACCTCCAGCATATCGTTGCCGCAGACCGTGATCTTTCCGCTCTTGATGACCCCGGGAGGATCCGGGACCAGACGCAGCAGAGCGAGGGCTGTGGTCGTCTTTCCGGCGCCGGTCTCTCCGACCAGGCCGATGGTCTCTCCCTTGTGGAGAGAAAAGCTGATATCGTTGACGGCCTTGACCGTCTCTTCCTCAAGCTCGTAATAGACCGTAAGGTTCTCGACTTTGAGGACTTCTTCGTTACTCATCATGCAAAGTTCCTCCTTAGTTCTTGAGCTTCGGGTCGAGAGCGTCTCTTAAGCCGTCGCCTAAAAGATTGAGGGAAAGCACCGTGATCATGATCGCAAGGCCCGGATAGAGGGTCATGTAAGGATAATCGCGGATGAATTTTCTGCCGCCGGACAGCATGGAGCCCCACTCCGGATTGGGAGCCGGGATGCCAAGGCCCAGGAAGCTGAGGGAGGAGGCGGAGATGATGGCCGACGCGACTCTCAGGGTGGTCTGGACGATTATGGGCGAAAGGCTGTTGGGCAGGATGTGGCTGATGATGATCTGGGGAGTGGAAAGGCCGATGGCCCTGGCGCTCTCAACGTATTCCTGGTTGCGGACGGTGAGGACCGTTGCGCGGGTGATGCGGACGAACTGGGGGATGCTGGTAACGCCGATAGCGATCATCAGGTTGAGCATGCTCTGTCCCAGGGCCGATACTACGACCAGGGCCATCAGCATGTTGGGCACCGAGCTGAAGATGTCGGTGAACCTCATGATGACCTCTTCCACGGCTCCGCCCTTATATCCCGCTATGGCGCCGAGGGTCACCCCGGCTACCAGGGCTATGGCGACGGCCACCAGTCCTACCGAGAGGGAGTATCTGGATCCGTAGAGTATCCTGAAGAGGATGTCCCTTCCGTACTCGTCGGTGGCGAGAAGGTGCTTGGCGTTGGGTGCCTGGAGCCTCTCCTTGGTGTTCATGCCTACGACGTCGGTATCGTAATCGAGAAGGAAATTGGAGAGGATCGCGACCAGGACCAGGATGGATACCACCGCCAGGCCCAGCATGGCGCCTTTGTCTTTTTTCATGCGGTGCCAGGCTTCGCCGAACTGGCTGCGCTGCTTGCGCTCGCCGTTGGCGTCCAGCTTAGGCTGTTGCTGCTTTTTCGCCATCTTTCTTTTCCCCTCCCTTCTTGCTCTTGCTTGCGTACTGCGCTTTGATCCTGGGGTCGACGAAGGCGTAGATCAGGTCGACTGCCAGAAGGACCACACTGAAGAACATGGTGGTCATGATTATGCACCCCGTTACCACGGGAGTGTCGCGGCCGTTGAGGGAGTCGATGATGAGACGCCCTACTCCGGGCCAGCTGAATACGGACTCGGTCAGAGTCGCTCCGCCGAGGATACCGCCCAGCATGGTGCCGATGATGGTGATGATGGGTATGAGAGCGTTCTTAAGAGCGTGCTTCTTGATAACGACCTCTTCGGTGACGCCCTTGGCCCTTGCGGTCCTCAGATAGTCCTGACGGATGACGTCCAGCATGGAGGATCTGGTCGTTCTGGTCAGGGTGGCCATCATACCGGTACCGATGGTGATGGTCGGAAGGATAAGGCTCCTGAGCCCCATGTCGGCGCCTCCCGAGGGTAGCCATCCGAGCCTTAAGGCGAAGAGGAGCATGAGCAGAAGTCCCAGCCAGAAGTTAGGCATCGAAAGCCCGAGGATGGCAAGGATCATACTGATGGCGTCCTTCCAGCTTCCTCTGTGGCGGGCGGCGTAGATGCCCAGCGGCAGAGAGGTCCCGACTGCGAAGATGACCGATGCGAGGCCCAGCTTCAAGGTGTTGGGAGCCTTCTGTGTGAAGGCTGACCACACGCTCACCGGCGACAGATAGGATTCTCCCAGATCGCCGTGGAGCAGCTTCCACATGTATTCGAAATACCTGACGAGAACAGGCCTGTTGAGGCCCAGCTCTTCTCTTAAGGCTTCCTTTTCTTCAAGGGTCGCATCGTCGGGTGCAAGGATATCGGCTGCGTCTCCGGGAGCCAGGTCGAGTATGCAGTAGACCAGCATCGAAACGCCCAGCAGTACCGGAATCAGCAGAATAATTCTTTTAAGAACATAACGGTGCATTCTGTATTCCTTTCACCGGAATTTGAATAAACGGATGTCGTCATTTATTAAAGGACTGTTATGGATCAAGGCTAAATGGTTGATCATAACAGTCCTTAATATCAGATCAGAATGTCTTTACAGACGTTCGGCCTGCGGCCTGCGATCTTCTTACTGCTCTGCGAAATAGATCTCAGAGAAGTCGTGGTGGGAAGTCGGATAGTAGTCGATGCCGCCGATGCCCTTCTTAACTGCGAAGTCAGCCTCTGCGGTGCAGACGGGCAGATATGCTCCGATGTCGAACAGTCTCTGCTGAACGTCGTGATACATCTGGGTACGCTTTGCGTCGTCCAGTTCCTGTCTTGCAGCATCCATCAGCTCGTGGACCTGAGGATCGTGGAGGTGGGACTTGTTGACGCCGGTGTTGGAGTCGATCAGACGGGTGATGTCGTCGCCGAATACGTTGGTACCGCATCCGTAGAAGGCGCACTCGTGGTCGCCTGCGGTGGTCATGGTGGACAGACCGGCGGTGTCGTACTCATCGATGACGATGTTGATGCCCAGCGGCTTGAGCTGAGACTGGATCAGCTCGCCCATGGACTTTCTGGTACCTGCGGAAACTGCGCAGTGTACGGTGAGCGGATTGTTGGGACCATAGCCTTCCTTGGCCAGGTACTCGGCTGCCTTCTCGGCGTCATAGGTGTACTCGGTGATGCCGCCGCCGTTGTAGCCGTACTCGTTCCATCCCCAGGTGCTTCCGCACTTGGTGGCGCGGCCGTTGAAGACAACGTCTACCAGCTCGTCGCGGTCGATGCCGTAGCACATTGCAAGACGCAGGTTCTCATTGGTGAAGATGCCCTTCTCGCAGTTGAATGCCAGGTACTGGATGGAGGAGGAGGTGTAGGTCTGCAGCTCCAGCTTGTCGTTGGAGGTGACGTGGGAGAGCTCGTTGCTGTCCGGATCGGCGCAGACGTCGATCTCGCCGTTCTCAAGAGCGATCAGACGGGCGCTGGCTTCGGGCATGTAGCGGAGGGTCAGGGACTTGGCCTTGGCCTTCTCGCCCCAGAAGTTGTCGTTTCTGGTCATCTTCAGGAAGTCGCCGAACTCATAGGAGTCGAGGACCCAGGGACCGGAACCGATGCCGAGGGCATCCTTCTCGCCGCCTTCGACTGCCTTCTGGCAGAGGATGGAAGCGGTGGGCAGGGTCAGCATGTAGGGGAAGTCAACGTTGACGGAAGCAAGGGTGATGCTGAAGTGGGTGTCGTCGATGACGGTGATCTCTTCCATGGGCTTGCAGAGGGAAGAGCTGGAAGAGGAGTCCTTGCCGCGCTCAAAGGTCCACTTTACGTCATTGGCGGTCATCTTCTCGCCATTGTGGAAGTAGACGTCATCGCGGAGGGTGAAGTTCCAGGTCTTGCCGTCTTCAGTGCTCCACTCGGTGCAGACGTTGGGCTCCAGCTCGCTGGTCTGGTTGTTGAAATCCAGCGGAGTGTCGAAGACGCAGCGGAAGTAATAGTTGTGCTGGGTGTTGGAGTTTTCCTGGGGGTCGATATCGATGATCTTGCCGCCGATACCGATGATGATGTCATCCTTGAACTTAGCCTCTGCGGGAGCCGGAGTCGGGGCTGCCGGAGTGGTCTGAGCAGGAGTGGTCTCTGCGGGCTTGGTCTCTGCCGGAGTGGTGGAGGGAGCGGGTTCGGTCTTGGATCCGCAGCCTGCCAGCAGGGAGACTACAAGCAGAACGCAAAGAAGCATTGCTAAAGCTTTCTTCATTTTTTTCTCCTTTTGAAAACTGTTTTGATGATCACGCGCGAAAACTCTTTGAGCCCTCGCATAAATATCACAAAGATATTACATCACGCGAAACCATTTGTCAAAAAGAATCGGCGCTATCATATTTGGCGATATAAAAAACGATTATTAGCTTCTGCGATCCTTTTGTTTTCAGGGTACAAATAATGCTCCCGCAGGAACGAAAAATCGTGATGCGGGAGCAAATATTTCAAAATATCTGATAATATAATCGACTTATATTAAAATAATATATCACCGATTTAGATGTGATCGTTTAATTACATTTATGCAAACAATTGACCGGCCGTAGGGGAACTGCCCCGGGATCTACAGAAGAGTCCTGCAGATCTCAAGGAACCTGAGGGGGACCTCCTTCTTCATGGCCAGGGCTTCCTCAAAGGGGACCTCGATGATCTTCTCCCCTCTGATGCCTACCGCGCAGCCTTCGGCGCCCTGCTCTATCAGCTCGGCGGCCCGAAAGCCCAGCCTGCTGGCCAGCACCCTGTCTCTCGCGGTGGGGCTTCCGCCCCTTTGGATGTAGCCCAGGATGACTGTCTTGGTCTCGCAGCCGGTCTTCAGCTGGAGTATCTCGGCCAGGGCCTGGGTGGAAAGGCCGATCCCTTCGGCCTTGAGGATAATGCTGTGGAGCTTTCCTCTGTTGACGCCGGCGATGATGTTCCTGCAGATCTCGTCTATGTCATATGGGGCCTCGGGCACGATGACGGTCTCGGCGCCTCCGGCAAGGCCCGCGTAGAGGGCGATGTCTCCGCAGTTCCTGCCCATGACCTCGATGACGGTGGTCCTTCCAAGAGAAGACGAAGTGTCTCTTATGTTACCAATGGCGTTCACCACGGTATTCACAGCCGTGTCGAATCCAATGGAATACTCGGTATAGGCCAGATCGTTGTCGATGGTGCCCGGAAGGCCGAAGACGCGGACCCCGCTGACCTCGGAGAGCTCCATGGCACCGGTGAGGGAACCGTTGCCTCCGATGACCACCAGGGCCTCTATGCCGAACTTCTCAAGGACGGCGGAGGCCTCTCTCAGCCCCTCGTTGGTCATGAAGCGCTCGCTCCTGGCGGTCCTGAGTATCGTGCCGCCCCTGTGGATTATGTCCGCCACCGACGAGACGTCCATCCTGAAGATATCGCCTTCCAGAAGGCCCTCATAGCCCTGGCGCACGCCGAATATGTCGATATCCTTGGCGAGGCATCCGCGGACGACGGCCCTGATGCAGGCGTTCATGCCGGGGGCGTCTCCCCCGCTGGTAAGTATGGCAGCTCTCATTTCTTTTCCTCCTTGTCATCCTTGTCGCCAAAGAAAACGATCTTGTCATAGTCCCTGACCCTGTGGTCGTTCATTATCTTCTCCAGGGCTTCTCTCTGCCCTTCCTTATATAAAACCACATATTCCTTTCCGCTGAGACAGTGGAACCTCATGGAAAACCCTACGTTAAAGTCCCTAATGTCCTGATAGTAATCGATGTCTTTGTATTCGACCTTTGACGCGCTGTTGTAGAAGGCTTCTTCTCCGGGGCCCGCGGTGACGAAGCTGTGGATGGCCAGGACCGATACCGCGCAGGCGTAGACCACGGGAAGCTTCATGACGTCTTCGGGCCTGAGGAAGGCCATAACGATGAGAAATATCAGAAGCACGCGGGAACCGGCGGTCCCCGGGACCCTTCCCCTTACCTTTATCTTCGGTGCGACGGCAACGAGGCCGTAGATCTCATATCCCAGAACTGCGATGGCAGGTATAACGAAAAGATAATCTACGGGCGCCATCTAAAGACCTTCCTCCGCGAAACGCCTTACAATTGCCCTGACCAGGGCCTCCATGCGGGGAGAAGCCTTCTCCGCGGCCTCGTTGACCTCTTCGGAGCTTAGGGGCTGGTCCAGGATCCCCGCCGCCATGTTGGTCATAAGGGAGATGCCCAGCACCGGAAGCTTCATGTGAGCGGCGGTAAGGGCCTCCGCTACCGTGGACATGCCCGCGGCGTCCCCTCCCAGAGTCCTTGCTGCCCTGATCTCCGCCGGGGACTCGAACTGGGGCCCGGGGAAGTAGAAATAGACCCCTTCCCTGACCTCTATGCCCTGCTCACCTGCGCATTCCCTGGCCAGGGCTCTCAGATCTCTGCTGTACATGTCGGTGGTATCGAAGAACCTGGGACCAAACTCCGCCATGTTGGGGCCGGTCATGGGGCTGTCGCCGAAGAGCTTGATGTGGTCTTTGATCAGCATGATGTCGCCGGCGCTCCAGCTGCTGTTGATCGCTCCCGCGGCATTGGTCACGATGAGCTGGCGGATCCCCAGTAGTTTTAAGACTCTTACCGGCATTGCCAGATCGGCGTAGGAGTAGCCCTCGTAGCGGTGAAAGCGCCCGGACATGCAGACCAGCCGCCTTCCCTCCAGGGTCCCGAATATCAGTCTTCCCTCGTGGCCCGGCGCGGTGGACGTGAGAAATCCGGGGATCGAAGCGTATGAAAGCTCCGCCTTTATATCTATCAGCGACGCCAGGCCAGAAAGGCCTGATCCCAGGATGATCCCGGTCTCGGGCTCGAACCCTCCGGTCCTTCCTTTTATGTGATCCGCGATGCTCTTCAGCTGTTCAAATGTTCTTTCCATGGGTATCACTTCCCTTTCGAAGGCAAAAATGACTTGCCCGCCGCTCACGGGCGTGATTTAATTTATTAAGTATAACATCAAAAAGCATTATTTGTAAACGACGCCCTGCGAAGGCCGGGCCGTGGGAGATATCGAAAGGAAGCATATAAGATGGCATTCAGTTTTTTTAAGAAAAAGAATCACGCCGACAGGCTGTTCATAAACGCAAAGCTGGTCACCGAGGACGAGGAGCTTGAGAGCTGCACCTGGCTCGCGGTGAAGGACGGCAGGATCATGGCCATTGGCGAGGAGGACACCTGGGAGGATCTTAAGGGAAAGGAGACCGACATCGTCGATCTTGATGGAAAATACCTCTCCCCCGGCCTCATCGAAGCCTTCGGAGATCCCGCCGATGCCATCTTCTCCGATATAAGCCTCAAGGCCGACCCGTCCTGGGACCTTGAGACCCTGATGGAGCACATCGAAGTATATGCCGAAGAGCACAAGGATGAAGGCTTCTGCTTCGTCACCGGAGCCGGGATGCAGCTCTTCGGAGGCCCCAGATCCAGGGGCGCGGCGGAAGATCAGCCTGACGACGAAGAGGACGAAGACCTTCCCGAAGAAGTCGAAGAAGCGCCCGAAGAGCCGGAAGACGCCGCGGAAGAAGCCTCAGAAGAGGCCCCTGAAGCGGGCGCCGAAGAAGGCTCCTCTCCCGCCGTGAGCTTCACCGATGCTCTGGATGCGGCCTGCAAGGGGCTCCCCACCGTGATCATGTTCGAGGACGGCCTGAGCCTGAGGCTCAGCAGCTCCGCCGCTGAGATGGTCACCACCAGGGCCGACGAGATCGGAGCCAGGACCATAAGCCCGGAGCTGGCGCTGGATACTGTGGTCGCGGTGGACTATTCCTCCAGGGCCCTGCCCCTCATGTCCTGCGCCATGGAGATGGCTGAGAAAGGCTGCACCGCGGTCTTCGGGACCCCCTCCAGCAGCTTCACCGGCAAGCTCTACAAGGACCTGGTCATCGACCAGATCAGCTGCGGGCTCCTCAAACAGAGGTATTTCGGAAGCACCGTCTTCGAGAGGACGGTCGCCCCCTCCACCGTCATGTACATGATGAACAGGGCGAGGACCGAGTGCACAGAGCTTGACGGTAATATGCTTTATGACACCATAGTCCTCAGGGCAAGTTCAGATACCTCCTCCTTCAGATATTTCAAGCCGGAATACATGGCCCGCATCCTGGAGGACGCGGCTGACCGGGGCTTCAGCGCCAGGGTCTACGCCCTGGACAGGCAGGCTGCCCTCTCCGCCCTTGAGATCATGGGCGACGTGTCCTCAAGATACAAGAAGCAGTCCTTCATCCTATTTACCGAAGAAGTGCTCACCGAAGACGAGATGAGCGGTCTGTTCACCGGCTCCGTGGTCATCTATCCCATGCCCCGCCCCGAAGAAAAGACCGGAGAAGACGGTTGGCTGCAGAAGACCGCCGAGGCCGCCCGCGACTGCGGCGTAAGGCACATGGTGGGATATCTTGAGGAAGGCATGACCGCGGATCTGTCGGTCTTCGACGAAGATCCCAGGTCCGCAGCTTCTCCTCTCAAGGCATATATGACGGTCCTCTCCGGCGAGCCGGTATATATCAGAGGGACCAGCAGCCTGGACGAATGGACCGACGCCATGAAGGAGCAGCTGGAGGGCTTCGCCGCCGATTTCGACATCCCCGAGGAAGAGGTTGAGGAATAGTCCCCGGGCCAGCCGAGCTGAAATCAAAAACAAAAAACTATACCGCCCCCATCAAGGGAGCGGTATTTTATCGCTTTAAAGACCTGCGGACGGCGCGGTGCGCCCTTCCTTTCGGTCAGTCGATATCCCTCTGGACGACTTCTGGCGAAACGTCCAGCTTCTCCGGATGAGCGATGTAGGACCTGAGCTTCTTGAAGACGGTGGCGTAATAA
>JAFRQL010000109.1 GCA_017428655.1 Bacillota bacterium
AGGCATCCCCCGCATCCGTCTGCCTGGCGGCAGCCGGCGCGGTGCCTCCTTGCGCCACCCCTCGCTCTGTAAGAGCAAAAATATCAGCGGGCATGACGCATAGCAGTCTTCGAATAATTATATCAAAAAACAAAGGGCTGTTCAAACCGAACAGCCCTTCTTTCCCCGCGTCGGCGGGATAGTTGATACGATATCGAGCTGTCAAAGTGCAGATCAGGGAGTGCTCTTATACTGTTCTTTGTATTTGAGGAACTCCTTGTAAGTCACGGCGAAATTGTGGGTCGTCGAGCTTTGGGACTTCAGTACGTAGTACAGGTAATCGGTGTCCTCGGGGAAGACCGCCGCCTTGAGGCTTGCCAGCCCGGGGCTTGCGATGGGCCCCGGAGGAAGTCCCTTGTTCTTGTACACGTTGTACGGGGATTCGATCTCAAGATCCTTGTTGGTGAGACCGACCTTGGGATCGCCCAGGATATACTGGATCGCGGCGTCGATCTGAAGCTCCATGTCTATGTCCAGCCTGTTGTAGATCACGCTGGCGACCTTGGGCCTCTCCTCGTCGCTCCTGCATTCCCGCTCGATGAGGCTGGCGATGGTCACCACCTGCTGGACGGTAAGGCCTCTTTCCTCCATGGCGTCCTTCATCTCATCGTCGAAGACCTGTTCGAACCTGTCGAAGAACTTGCCGATGATGATCTTGGGACCGCTGCCCACGTAGATCTCGTAGGTGTCCGGGAACAGGAAGCCCTCGTACTTGTTGGCCATCGCGGATATCTTGTCCTGCGGGTCGGCGTACTGCTCCTCCAGGTCCAGCAGGAACCAGTGGAAGTCGCTGTTGTACTCCTCAAGGGCTTCGTAGAAGCTCTCGGCGCTGGAGATGAGCCCGTCAGCCTCAAGCTTTTCGGCCGTCTGCACGATGGTATAGCCCTCCGGGATGGTGAACCTCACCGTCTCCCTGTGGGCGTCCTGCAGCTGGGCCATGATCTCCTCCATGGTCATGGAGGGCGAGAGCACGAAGTCTCCGGCCTGGTACTTGGGACCGATCCCCAGGAGCTTGGTCTTCATGATGAAGATATCCTTGTCCTCGATGATCCCCTCGACCATCAGCCTTTCCGCAAAGCTGGTGTAGGTCTCGCCCCTCTTGACGGTGAACTCGATCTGGGTGTCGTCGCCCGGCTTGAAGGCCTCGTTGTAGTTCTTGTAGTAGTTGACCTTGTTGATCCCCTTTACGACCAGGGAACCGATGCCTATGACCACAGCAAGAAACAGGGCTAATGCGATCAGCCCTGTATAGCTTCTTCTTTCTTCTTTCTCGCGTTTCACGGGTTATGCCCTGCCGATGTACACGCCGCCTTCGCGGGTATCGATGCGGATCTTCTCACCGACCTCGATGAAGATGGGCACCTGGACCACAGCGCCGGTCTCGACGGTAGCGGCCTTGGTAACGTTGGTGGCTGTGTTGCCCTTTACGCCGGGCTCGCAGTCGATGACTTCAAGATCGACAAAATCTTCGGCGGCTACGGAGAAAGCATTTCCCTGGAAGAACCTGACGGTGGCCATATCGTTCTCGCGCATCCACTGGATCGCGTCTTCGACCTGCTCATGGGACAGGGGGATCTGATCAAAGTTTGCGGGATCCATGAAGTAATACAGATCTCCGTCGGTGTACAGATACTGCATCTTCTTGGTCTCGATGATGGCATCCTCGAACTTGTCGTTGGGGTTGAAGGCTTCCTCTCTGGTGGCTCCGGTGAGAATGTTCCTGTACTTGGTGCGGACGAATGCAGCGCCCTTGCCAGGCTTCACATGCTGGAAATCCAGGACCACATGGGGTTCACCGTTCATGATGAAGGTCTTGCCTTTTCTGAAATCGCTAGCGTATACCATTATTTATCCTCCATAAAATTAGATATCGTTGTTTATCATCGGGAGACGCCCTGATCAGCGTCGGCAGGTCCCGCTTTTGCTAAGGCTGTCCGGCCGGATCGCTCCACTTTACAGTATTATAAGCTCTTTCGGCGAAGATGCAAGGTTTATTATACCATCAGGCTTTATTATTGCCAAGTCCTCAATTCTTACGCCGAACTTTCCGGGAAGATAGATCCCCGGCTCGATGGAGACGACGGTATCGGGAGCGATGGTCTTGTCGTATACGGCGGAGAATCTGGGATCCTCATGGACCTGAAGTCCCAGGCCGTGGCCCAGGCTGTGGCCGAAGTATTCGCCGTAGCCGGCCTCCGCGATGACGTCTCTGGCGAAGGCGTCGCACTGGATGCCCGTAAGGCCCGCATGGATGTTGGCGCAGGCGTTGAGCTGGGCCCTGAGGACGATATCGTAGACCTTCTTCATCTCATCAGAGGGCTGGCCGATGGCGACGGTCCTGGTCATGTCGGAGCAGTAACCGTTGAGGACGCATCCGAAGTCCAGGGTCAGGAAGTCCCCTGCCTGAAGCTTTCTTAAGCCCGGCACTCCGTGGGGATAGGAGCTGTTGGGACCGGACACCGCGATGGTTGAAAACGAGAGCCCGGAAGCCCCGTGGGACCTCATGTAGTGCTCGAGCTCCGCAGCGACCTCGGATTCGGTGAGCCCGGCTTTTATAAAGCCCAGCATGTGGCTGAAGGCTTCGTCGCCCAGCTTTTCGGCGGCGGCGATCCTCTGCTGCTCATCCTCGTCCTTGATGGTCCTTAGGGACTCGACGATCCCCTTCACAGGGACCACCTTCCTTGTGCC
>JAFRQL010000110.1 GCA_017428655.1 Bacillota bacterium
CAAGGCGGGGATCGCCACCATGGAGATCACCCTGGCCCTCACCAGCACCAGGGATATCCAGAAGGTCCTGGCCAGGTTCAACCAGATCAAAGGCGTCGTAGACGTTTACAGGACGAATTAGATCGTTTGAAAGGAATCGCGATGAGAGAATTCAGATGCTTTCCCAACGGACCGTATACCACCAACACCTATCTCGTCTATGAGACAGGAACTCCCTTCGGCTTCGTCATCGACCCTGCCACCGCCTGGCAGCCTCTCCTTGACGAGATCAGGCACCAGGGCATCGAACTGAAATACATATTCCTGACCCACGGCCATTCCGACCACACCGGAGGCATCCAGTTCTTAAGGGACGCCTTCCCCGACGTGAAGGTCGTCGCATCGGAGCTTGAGCTGGAGGTCCTCTCCAGCCGCAAGATGAGCTTTGCCAGAGGCCCCGTCGCCGTGGACGTCACCGTAAAGGACGGCGAGACCATGGACGTCGGTCCCATGCATCTCACCTTCATCTCGACCCCGGGCCACACCCCCGGCGGCATGTGCGTGCTTTTGGATGACTGGCTCTTCTGCGGAGACACTCTCTTCTTCTCCAGCGTAGGAAGGACCGACCTCTGGGGCGGCAACATGGAAGCCGAGATAAAGTCCATCAAAGAAAAGCTCTTCGTCCTGCCGGACAAGACCAAGTGCTTCCCCGGCCACGGCGGAGCCACGACCATCGGATTTGAAAAGGAGAACAACCCCTATTGCTCAAAATAGCGGTCGCTGACGAAAAAGAAAAGTACGAGCTTGGCGAGCTGGCCAAGATGTTCCTGCCCCAGTCCCGATTCGAGATGAGCTTCGAAGAAGGCTTCGCGGAGGGGGCGGATCTTGTCGTGCCCAAAGACGGGACCAAGAACGACAGAAAGAGGGTATTATACCGCTATCTCTCCGATCTCACCGGCCAGTCCCTCGACTGGGGGATCCTGACCGGAGTAAGGCCCGGCAAGCTCTACAACGACCTTTTCAGGGCCAAGGGCAGGGAAGAGGCGGAAAGAGAGCTTCTGGAGGATTACTATCTTTCTTCCGAAAAGCTTGCTCTTTTAAGGAGCGTCCACGACATGCAGGAGGAGCTCTCCTACGACAGGGATCCTTCCGCCTGCGGCGTCTACGTGGGCATACCGTTCTGCCCGACCAGATGCTCCTACTGCTCGTTCACATCCAACAAGATCACCGAAAAGGCGGCAAAGGCATATCTTGACGCGCTTTTTGTTGAAATCTCCGCAGTTTGCGATATTATGAAGGATAAGGGACTCTACGCGGAGTCCGTATATATAGGAGGAGGAACGCCTACGAGCCTTGACGGACCGGGCTTTGAAAGGCTGCTCTCTGAGGTCTCGGATCATTTCATCACCGAAAGATGCCGTGAATTCAGCGTGGAAGCGGGAAGGCCCGACACCATCAGCCGCGAAAAGCTTGAGCTCATACGCCGCTATGGAGCCGGACGCATCAGCATCAATCCCCAGTCCATGAAGCAGCACACCCTGGACCTGATAGGCCGCAGCCATACCCCGGACGAGATCCTCTCCGCCTTCGGCGTCGCCGAGAGCGTCGGGATCCCCGTCATCAACGCGGACCTGATCACCGGCCTTCCCGAAGAGGAACCGGATGACTTCAGAAAAAGTCTGGATACCATCATAGGCCTTGATCCGGAGAACATCACGGTCCACACCCTGTCGGTAAAGAAGGGCTCCCGCCTCATCGAAGGCGACGCCGAGTACAATTACCGCTACGCGGATACCGTAAGAAAGATGCTCTCCTACGCGTCGGAGGCACTGACCGCCGCGGGCTACAGGCCGTACTACCTGTACCGGCAGAAGCACATGGCGGGCAATTTCGAGAACGTGGGCTGGGCAAAGCCCGGCACCGCCAGCCTCTACAACGTGCGCATCATGGAGGACGATCAGTCCATCATCGCCATGGGAGCCGGCGCCATGACCAAGTTCTTTTATCCCGCCGAGAACAGGCTGGAGAGGATCCCCAACGTATCCAACTACGAGATATACATCGAACGCATAAACGATATGATCCAGAGAAAGAAGGATGGCATAAAATGAACATCAGCATCCCCAAGGGCGCGAAGGACGTTCTTCCCGCCGACGTTTATAAATGGCAGTACGTGGAGCAGCAGTTCAGGGACACCTGCGCGGGCTTCGGCTTCACCGAGATCAGGACCCCGATCTTTGAGCACACCGAGCTCTTCGCCAGGGGCATCGGAGACACCACCGATGTGGTCCAAAAGGAGATGTACACCTTCACAATCTCCGACAGGAGCCTGACCCTCAAGCCCGAAGGCACCGCGGGAGTCGTCCGCTCCTTCATCGAGAACAAGCTCTACACAGGCCAGATGCCGGCAAAATACTATTACATCACCCCTTGCTTCCGCTACGAGAAGATGCAGAAGGGCAGGCAGAGGGAGTTCCACCAGTTCGGTATCGAGATCTTCGGCACCGAGAACATGCTGGCGGACGCCGAGGTCATCGCCCTGGCCGACACCTTCCTCAAAAAATGCGGAGTGGACGCAAAGCTCCACATCAACAGCATCGGCTGTCCCAAGTGCAGGGCCGAGTACAGAAAGGCTCTTCAGGATTTCCTGAGGCCCAATCTGGACAAGCTCTGCCCAACCTGCCAGGACAGGTTCGAGAGAAATCCCATGAGGATCCTGGACTGCAAATCGCCAATCTGCCAGAGCTACTGCGTAGGGGCTCCCAGGATGCTGGATTTCCTCTGCGACGACTGCAGGGCGGCTTTTGAGGACGTAAAGTCCGACCTTGACGCCATGGGCATCGAATATGAGGTCGATCCGGGCATCGTAAGAGGCCTTGATTACTATACCAAGACCGCCTTCGAGTTCGTTTCCGACAAGCTGGGCGCCCAGTCCACCGTCTGCGGCGGAGGCCGCTACGACCACCTGGTGGAAGAGGTCGGAGGCCCGGCGACCCCGGGAGTAGGCTTCGGTCTAGGCATCGAAAGGCTGCTGCTCATCATGGA
>JAFRQL010000111.1 GCA_017428655.1 Bacillota bacterium
GATGTCCTTCCTGAAGGGCGTATATCACTCCTCCAACATCGGCGCATCCAACAAGACCAGGACCAACGATCCGCACCTTGACGAGCTCATCGAAAAGGCCTGCGCTACCGTTGACAACAGCGCTCGTGAGGAAGTCCTCAAGGAGACCAGCAGATACCTCAACAGCCTCTGCTGCCAGATCCCCCTCTATCAGGACTACACTCTGTCCGCTCACAACAAGTATCTTGCCAACACCTTCATCACTGCAGGCGGCAGATTCTGGGTCGAGGAGTGGAGCTGGGAGTAATCCCTCAGGCTCTCTGATCTGATCGGAGAAAACGCAAAAATGCCCGGAGCCGAAAGGCTCCGGGTTTTTCTATGTGGGGGATGGCCCGGGGCCTGTCGTCAGAACGGCAGCTCAGGCCGGGTCATGAGCATGCGGATGAAGTCGTCGTCTAAATTGAGATCGTCCATCCCAAGGCCTCCGCTGGGTGGCTCCGCCATCCTTACGTCCGCGGCGCTGTGGCAGAAGAGGGTGGCGATCTTATAAGTGAGCTCCGGATCGTCCTCCTCCCAGTGCAGGACGTACTGTCCAGTCTCAAGGTCAAAGGCGAGGCTGCCGCTCCTGCCGCCTTCATCACCAGCGCCCGGATCGTAGACGATCTCCGTCCCGGACACCTTCCCCATGGACTTGTTCTTCTTGCGCACTGGAATGCTCTCGTCATCGTGGACCGTGAAGGTCCCGATGTATCCGGGATCCGCGAGAAGGATATCGTCCAGGGTCACTGGCTCCTCAGCCTTGGTCACGCGGCCTTCAAACAGCCCCTCGGGATCGTTTTTGAGCCTCGCCAGGAACCCCTTCTTTCTGCTCATCCTCTTGAGCAGGCCGCAGAAGGCCGGAGTGAACAGGAAGACCGGATCGAAGAACATCATCTGGTCCGCGTGGAGCTCGTTGTAATAAAGCAGGGTGAACATCTCGGACGAAAGATCGTCCGATGCCCCCGCGCCGGCCCTCTCGAGGATATCCAGCAGGTCCCTCATGGGGAATACGGTCTTTTTCTTAAGGAGCTTCCTTTCGCAGATCATCCCGTGGATCCTTCTCATGCCTTCGATGGAGAGGTCCGTTTCTTCCGCGGCCTTCAGTATCTCCCAGACGTCCATGTTCTTTGCAAGGAGCGGGACAGGGGCAAGCCCCCGGCTGAAGACCGTCTCCCAGAAGAGCCTGGAGAGCTCCCCCCCGGACGCGGCCTTTCTTTTTCCGTCCGGATACGCCCTGAAGGGCGTGATGGAGCAGTCCTTTCTATAGATGAGGACGTATTCCCCGCAGGGCTTTGCGGTCTCGCCGTTTTTTGCTGGCGACAGCACCTTTCTGTCCTCACCGACGCCGGCGCAGATCTCCTCGGTCTCCACGTCCCTGTAGATCAGTCTGCCGCCCGCAAAGCCCAGGATCTCGACGTTCTGGAGGATCTCGCTCTCCGCGGTGTCAAGATCCAGATGAAGATAGGCGCAGGCCCCGTTGTACCTGAAATAGAAGCTGCTGCCGTTCCTGAAGACCTCGTCTCCCAGGCCGGAGGCAAGCTCCTCCCCCGCGCTCCTGATGGAAGCATACTGCATGGCGTCCGCCTCGGCGAGCTCGAGCGCCCGTGCCCTCATCTTATTTGTCGTCCACAGCAGGATCCCGTTCCCGCAGAGAAGGACATTCTCACCGACGGGGGAGAGGGAGTCCTCGATCCTGATGTAATCGCTGACGTCGATCCGGGAAGCCGCGCTTATGAGCTCCCCCAGGTCCCCCGGCCTGAAGCCCAGCTTTTCCTGAAGCTTTCTGTCCTCCTGAAGCAGCCGGAAGGCCCAGGCCGCGGTCTTTACCGGATCCATCCTAAGGGCCTCCATGGGCTCGTCCCCTAAGGACCTGCCGGGGTCCAGCAGGGGCGCCGTATACCGGACCGTGCCGTCCCTGAGAAACTCGAAGGACGTGACGTCATAGGCCAGGTCCAGGGGCTCCAGCAGCCTCAGGGTCTCGTCCTCGAGCCATCCGCAGGCCCTGAGCAGCCTCAGGGGCCGCCTCATGGTCTCCGCGCTTATGGTATCCGACGAAAAGCAGTCGAGCCAGTCGGTGAGCACGTCTGCAAGGCTGGTCTCCCTTTCGATCCTCCTTCCGAAAAGCATCACTGGTTCCTCCTTTCATTCCTGAGATCGCTGATCGTGATGCCGGGAAAGAGCAGGCCGATCAGTTCCTCCGCTCTGCTCACCGGGATCACCTCCACTCCGCAGCCCTCCAGCAGGCCCTCCGCCCGGGCCCTCTCCCAGTTCTTCCGGGGGATATAGACCTTCTTTACACCCGCGGAGGCCGCAGCCCTGAGCTTCTCGTTGATCCCCCCGACGGCCTCGATCTCTCCGTAGGCCTTGAGCTCTCCGGTCACTGCCGCATCGCCCAGAGGGATCCCGGTGCAGTAGGAGACCACCGCCGCGAGAAGGGCTGCCCCTGCGGAAGGGCCTTCCTTTTCGATCCCCGCGGGGGATGAATGGACGAAGATCCCGTCGATCTCCCTTCCCAGGAGCCTGGAGGCCACGTTGCAGGCCAGCTCCACCGACTCAAGGTAGGAGCCCCTGGCAAGGCCTGTGACAGACTTCTTGTTATTCTGGCCGGGACAGACCTCGATCTGGATGGGGATGCCGCATCCTCCCATGACCGCCAGGGCGGTGGCGGTCCCGCTCATGTCCCTTGCCGCGGACTCAGGCAGGGGGCGGGGATCCCCCAGGCAGTCCCTGACGAAGGCTTCGTCGATGACAGGGGTCTTTCCGCTCTCCGTCTCGAGGCGCTGAGCCCTCTTGTAGATGACCTCAAGGCTGCGCTCCAGGTCCCTGACCCCGCAGCCCACCGCGTACCTGTCCACCAGAAGCTCCAGGATCCCGTAGGGCACCCTGACCCCGCAGCCCAGCTCCTCCATGATCCTGGGGGAGATGTACTCGTCCGCGATGGTCAGGCACTCCATTCTGCTGTATGATCTGACGTCCATCACCCTGCACCGGTCGAGAAGGGGGAAGGGGATCGCGGAGGCGTCGTTGGCCGTGCAGATGAAGAGCAGCTCGTCGGTGGAATATGAGCAGAGGTAGTAGGCGTCATAAGCGGTCTGCTTGTCTAAGAGGTTGTAGAGGGCGCCGAACAGGGCGGGATCCGCCGGCTTATCCAGCTCGTCGACGATCACCACCGCGGAGAGGGAGCTGACGTCCTTTTCGCAGAGCCTTCCCAGCAGGCCGGGCCTGACGCCCGGGATCCCGGTGATCTCCTCAGGGCCGCAGATCTGGTTGAAGTGGATGTGGACCACGGGAAGCCCCAGCATCTTTGCCGCGGTCTCAGCCAGGAAGGTCTTTCCCGTGCCCGCGGGCCCGCATAAAAGCAGGGGCTCCAGCCTGACGCGGGGATTCCTGCTGTGGGCGAAGATCTGGTCGGCGATGGCTTCCAGGGGCTTCTTCATGCCGTAGACCGTCCTGTTTACCGAAGAGAGGTGGGAAAGGTCCGCCTCATCCCTTCCGCAGCCCAGGTTGACCAGATCCAGCAGGAGCTTTTCGATGACGGGCCTGATCTCGGCCTGCGCGGTCTCGTAGTCGTCCAGAAGCTCCGAGACCCTTTTGGCGACGCCCTCGTCCATCTCGTCCCTGAGAAGGGTGAACCTGTCCCTTGCCCCGATGACGGTCTGGGCACGGCAGTTCCTGATGTCGTCCTTACGCCTCAGCAACCCGTAGTATCGGGGAAGGTCCTCTCTTTCGATCCTGACCGGGGCATGAGGAAGGGCGGAGGTCATGATCTCGGTGATGATGCCCTTGAGGTTGAGGATGCTGCTCCTTCTCGCGTATCTCAGGGCCACGTCCCTCTTCGCCTCCTCGCTGAGGATCACGCTGCCTTCGGGAGCACCGTGGTCCCTTTCAAAATCCCTGATCCAGCGGTCCGCCCAAAGGACCATCTCCTCGTCGCTGTATTCCGAGGATTCGATCATGATCAGTTCAGAGGTGTCCAGGCCGGTGAGCCAGTCCGGACCTTCGGCGGTGAAGAAGAGCCAGACCGACGAGGTGTCCACGTCAGAGGAGAGCATGTCGTTCTTGTAGTGGCCGCTGACCAGAGGCTGGAAGGCCGGGATGATGTCGCTTCCGCTGACCTTGTCCAGATCCCTTACGATCATCGCCCCCTGGCCCACCGACGAGAGGAGCTCCGCGAAGGAGCCCACGCTGGCGTTGCTGTAGACCGTGCTGCTGCCCACGATGGGGGAGACGTCGTAAAGGCCGGCGCAGGAAAAGGATGCGTGCTTCATGCCGCAGAGGCCGCAGAACTCCCTGATCAGCTTTTCGGTGTCCCTTCCCCTGCGGCCGGTGACCGCGATCCTGGGGGCCTTGTGGAGGGGATCCTGCTGGTATTCGGCAAGGGCGCGGCAGAGCCTGTCCTTGATCATGTCCTGGCCGGTGAACCTCTCGTCCAGGCCCTTTCTGACCTGAGCCGGGTCCGCCGCGAGGACCTTTTTGTCCGCCCCGTTGATGAAGTTCACGTAGAAGGCCAGCTGCTTGAGGATCCTGCGCTTCTCGTCCATGTCGCCGTCGCCGAACCTGGCGATCAGGCTGTCGATCTGGCACCTCTGGGCGGCGGTGTACTTGCTGTGGAGCACCGCGTACTTGGCCTTGAGCTCCTCCAGGGACGAGACGCTGAATTCCGCCGCGGCGGTCTCTTCGGGAGTGTCCGCGTGGTCGCCGATGCTGCCCTCCTGCCGGATCAGGCCGGTGAGCTTTCCCGAGGGCATGTTCTCAACGGTGGAGAGAAGGCTGTTGTAGATCTTCATGTCCCCTCCGCTGTAGCGGCGGATCTTCTCGTCGATGCTGGCAAGCCTTGCGGATACTATGGCAGCGGCGGCGTCCCTGGACCTGGGAGGAGCGTAGACGATCTCGATCCTTCCGGCGCTCAGGAGCCTGTCCTTCCAGAAATCCGCGCTCTTGTTGGTGAGAAGGGTGGTCTTTCTTCCGTCCTCGCCCTCGAGGGTGATCCGGGAGATGGTCGGGGCCTGGGCCTCGGTCTTTACCAGTCTTCCGGAGACCGTCCGCCTCTCTTCGCTGCCGCCGTCCTCAAAGCCCCTGTTCACCGCTTCGATCAGAGCCTCGCTGCTGATGAGCCTGTCTATCGTCATCTTTCATTCCTCCCTTCTTTTATATCCCCGCCTCTTCGGGCAGCTGGTCTACGAAAAGCAGATAATCTTCTGTGCGGATCTGCTGATACTGTCTGGCGTCCTCTTCCACGTCCTGGAGCATGTAGAGGAGCGGGTCCTGCTGACCGCTGACGTAGTCCTTGAACTCCTCCGCCCATCTTCCCGCCGGGGACGCAGCCACCGCGGGTTCTTCCATGAGCCCCGCGCTTTCGAGTATCTCCACGGTCCTTTTCTGGTGGACGTGCTTCACCTCGTGGAGGACCGCCCCCAGGGCCTTTGCCCTGTCGCAAAGCACGCCCCTTGAGACCGTGACCTCGCTGCCCCTGCAGTAGGCGTTGAGCCTCTCCTCGGTGGGCCTTGCGCTGACCCTCACCCGGACGCCGCTTCCCATGAGCCTCTCGGTCTCGATGTCTGCGGCCAGCTGAAGGGCGGTGAGCTTTTCCGCTTCGGAAAGGGAGGGCCAGATATCTTCTTTGAAGGCCCTGAGCCCACGGGCGTTGGCGATGAAAAGATCTTCGCTGCCGCTGCCTGTGAACAGACGCTTTTCGGGAAGGACCGTCTCAAGAAGCTCCGCTTCCTTTTCGGTGATGATCTCCATACAGCCGGGTATCACCGAGGTCATGACCACCGTGGACACGAGGAACATCAGGACGCCTCTGGGCATCTCCAGGTGGACCGCCTCCCGGACGACGGACCTGATCTCAAGATCCCTGTCCCAATAGTCATCTTCATCCTCGTACAGGCTGTCATCCCTGATGATCTGGACGATCTGGGCAAGAGCCCCCGCCAAAGGAGCCAGGACGCAGAATACGGACCCGATGAGAAGCACCGCCTTGTATCCCGCGATGAGGGCATATCTGGCCGCTGAGAAGGCCGCGAGGGGCAGGGCAGCCGTGGCGCAGAGCTTCCAGAAGGGGAAGTTGCCGATGCCTGAGGCCATGATGATCATGCATCCCGCGGCGTAGATCCCGGCGTAGAGCAGGGAGGCGGAGCCTTCCCTAAAGATCAGGCCGCCGAGACCCACGACCTCCGGGATCAGCCCGGTCATCCTTCCCGCCGCGTGAAGCAGCCCGCAGGCCGCTGCGGACAGCAGGACGAAAATCAGTCCTCCCTTCGCTCCCCTGAATATAGACGTATCTCTCATCCCGTCCTCCTTTCTTAAGCATCAGGCGCCTGAGCGGGCTCCGCGCCCTGCAGGCCGCCTGTCTCCCCCGTGAAATACCTTGTGAATCTTTCCTCGTCCCAGCGGTAGCCCGCTGCCTTGAGCATAGGAGCGGTATAGGTCACCGCTGCCATTGCAGTCAAAGGGGAAGAGCAGACCATGGACGTCACGTCCAGATATCGGATCCTTCCCCGGACCTCGATCATGTTCCAGTCGTGGGCTGCCCCGCCGCAGGTCCCGCTGACCACCGCGCAGGGAAGGCCCATGTGCTGGCAGTAGATCAGAAAGAGCTTGGATATGCCCTCGCAGACGGACTGGTGAGTCAGCAGGGCCCCCATGACGGTGTGGAACATGAAGGCATTGCTGTTGTCATCGGTCCTGTAGGTGACGCTGGCCGCGATCCTCTCCGCGATCCTGCGGTAGAGCCTGCCGGCGGGGACGTCCGCAAGGGCCTCGACCGTCTCTCTGATGCTCCTCTCCAGGGTGTTCCGCGGCGCGGGGATGAGGTTCTCCTCGATGAGAAAGGTGAACTGAAAACCGATGCACCTTCCCGGGAATGCCGCCATCCTCACGGCGTTGGCCCGCCAGAAGTCCACGTAGAAGAGCTCCGGATGGTCGAGATGGACCGCTTCTATGACCGCGGCGGCGTCCGCGAAGGGGATGGCCCTTGACAGGATCACGTTCTTTTTCAGATCCAGCAGTGAGGCCGTGACCTGCCTGTAGGCGTCCTTAAGGTCGTCTCTGAGCATCGATCTGTAAAGGGTCGGCGGTATCATCGCCATGGGCTCCTCCTTTCCTTTGGGCGGCGTCTACCGGGCGATATTTACCAGCGGTGGCCGCAGGCCCTGCAGACCCACTTGGGGCCCGAGGCCGTCATCTCCTCCCTGATGTCCTCGGCGGGGCTGTGGCAGATAGGGCACCATCTGGCCCTCAGGTCCCCGCCCCGGGCGGATATCCCCGAGTACATGGCGTGAAGGCTGGGAGGACGGTAGCCGGGATCGGGCACCAGCCTGACCGGCTCAGCGGGCCTGTAGTTCGGGTCCGGGACCAGTCTGGCGGGCTGCGCCGGCCTGTAGTTTGGGTCCGGGATCAGCCTGACGGGCTGGGCCGGCCTGTAATCCGGATCCGGGATCAGCCTGATCGGCGTCGTTTCTGCCATGGAGACTACCTCCTTCCTCTGCGCCTTCTTCTCTCAAAGCGTTTTCTGCGCCTTCTCGCCCGCTGCCTTCTGTTTTTCTTTCTTTCAGAGGCGGTAAGGGCCGCCACCGCTCTTTCTCCGGCCTTCCGCTCCATGCGGTCTGCTCTGATGGGCAGCTCCATGATCAGGGGGACCTCCGGATGCTCCGGTCCCAGAAAGGCCCTGATGATCTTCCTCTGGGGGTTCAGGACCACCGAGAATTTGTTGTGGTCGTTAAAGTGGAGCAGGATGTTCTCGTGGTCGGTGCCGCTAATGAAGACTCCCAGAGGGCCCGGATGGGAGTGGACCCAGCCGAGGATCTTAAAGGAGCCGCGCTTTTCGGCGGGGACCTCCTCGTCCCGGATCCGGTAGTACTCCCGCTGGAGCCTGATGTTCTCCTCCGCTGGCCATTCCAGATAGGCGGGGCTTCCCTTGCAGCCCGTGGCGGGAAGAAAGCGGGTCGCCAGCGCCCTGACGGGATGGGGGCAGGCCGTGTCCAAAAATCCCAGGATCCAGCCTCCCTGTTCCACTAGATTCTCCGGCCTGGGCTTATCGTCGCCCCAGCCGAAGTAGCGGTTCTGGGCTTCGGCGGCCTCCTTGGTATATATAAGTATGCTTCCGTTATACATCAGCATGGGTCTCCTCCTTTCCGGCGGTCTTTTTCCGGTATTCTGTGAGACAGGGCAGTACCTTTTTCTCGTCACCGGTGAGCTCGAGGAACAGGGGAGGGCGGTCCTCCTTCATATCGTCCAGCTCGATGACGTGAAAGCGGGGGATCCCGATCTTGGCAAGGGACATGTCCAGGATCCTCTGTTCGGTTCCGTCGAGGCTGAAGTTCCAGACCCTTTCGGCCCCCGAGGGAAAGGCGGGCAGGGCTCCCTTTGCCCTGCACTCTTCGCAGAGCAGGTCGCCGTCCTTAAGGGAGAACTGGGGCCTGTATATGTCGATGGGCCTTCCGCAGCTCTTGCAAAAACCTTTCGTGACAAAGGCCTTGTTGCTCACGGGGATGCAGTCCTTCTCAAGGGACAGCCGCCAGCCCTTACCGTATTCACTTTCGACCCGGGCCAGGACGTCGCCCAGCCTGTCGTCCGCAGAAAGGTCCGTCGGTACGACGCCTCCGAAGTCCGCGTAGCAGAAGTGATTCCTGCAGTGATCCTTTACCCGGATCCGGTAGCTCTCCAGCTTTCTTGAGACCGAGGAGTAGATGGTCATGACGCCGCAGCGGGGATCGAAGAGCCTGTTTTCGGGATCGATCCGGTGGTGGAGCATCTTTATCGCCTCCTCGACCGCGGCGGCTCCTGCGAAGGCCCCGGACGTGATGATGGTAGAGGCCTTTCCTTGGGCGATATTGTCCCTTAAGGTCACGTCGCAGCTGTTCCGGACCCTTTCAAGAGCCTTGTCCCAGGCGCCCTGGGTCATGGTGCACCCGTAGCAGGCCTCGTCCTTGTCTCCCGAGGCTGCGAATATGGTCCAGTCCAGATCCCTGATCCCCACGTCTATGCAGGGGATCCCCAGGAGCTTTCCCAGGTGGGCAGTGTAGAGCCTGGTCTGATCGTTGTCCACGCAGTTGATGATGAGATCGCAGCGCCTTACCGCTCCCTCGCCAAGACCTGTGCATACATCGGCGTTGATCCTGTCGACGGCACAGCTGTCCGCGATGCTCAGCCTCCTGTAGGCCTCCGCCGCGGCGTCCACCTTGAGCCTTCCCAGATCATCTTTCGTGAACAGGACCGTCGCCGGAAGATTGGTCTTCGCGACCGTGTCCATGTCCGCGATCAGCACCCTGCGAAAGCCTGCCAGGGCCATGTTCTTGAGGACCTCGTTGCCCGTCCTTCCGGTGCCGATGACGCAGACCACGGCATCGTCTATGACCTTCTGTCTGAAGCCCTCGATCCTCTCCTGGCGGTCGGTGATCCTGATATCCTTCATTGGTATTCCTCCTTTCCGGTCCTGTCTTTTCATAAGGCGGGGCGGAAGGGCCGCCCCGCCGCGTCCGCTCCCTAGATGCTTCCGGCCTTTCCCGCCAGATTGATGTCCAGGATGTCGTTGTCGACGACGCCGCACTGGGCAAGGGTCTTGTCCTGGTCCAGATCATCGTCGGACTTCGCCTTCTTTACCATGAACTGCTGACCGGCGGGCAGAAAGCCCATGTTGACCAGCTGCTCGATCATGTTCCCCAGGACCATGGTCTCCGGGTCGGTGGTGTGTACGCTCTCCTTGTCCTCGTAGCGGACGGTGAACTTGATCTCTGCCATTTTCTTTTCCTCCTTGATGTTTGATAGTCTTTGTGATACCTGAAGATTCGTTTTTTGTTTGCGGATCATATGTCCGCGGGCCTTGGCGACGGGACCTTCCTCACCGGAAAGCTGGACATGTGGGCCCTGTAGTAGGCGTCCGCCGCGCTGTTGGCCGGCAGTTCTCCCAGCTCGTTCCCGGTGTAGCCGGTGTACTCCGGATCTCCCAGAAGCAGCTGTCCCACCTTGTTGAACCATTCCCAGAGGAAGAGCCCCGGTGTGTAAAGGTGCCCGAAGCAGATGGACCCGCTGGTGAAGAAGTTGGGAAGGTAGGGCTGCTCTCCCTCGATGATCCTGGCTGCAGGCATCACCTGAGGGTATCCGTCGGTCAGGGTCATCTCCATCACCAGCCTTTTCTGGGTCTCAAGGGTCTTGATCCCGAGGAACTGCTCTTTGAGCAGCGGGGCGGTATCGTAGTAGTACACCAGATAGCGCCTGACCCTGGGAGGGGTCTCCCCCGGCGCGGGCCTCCAGCTCCAGAGCCCGTTGAGGGGGATCTTTTTCAGAGCGTTGTACTCGTTCTCCAGCCTCTTGTCCTTTTGTGTCGACGTGAGAGTTACCAAGGTGACGCCTCCTTTCCTTTAACTGTGCTTTACCCAGCGGACCAGCCTTCCGTCCTCATCGAAGTAAAGGTCGAAGCTGACGTGGCCCTTGGGGCTTTCTTCGCTGTCGATGCAGATCTCGATGTAGTCACCGTGATCCTTCATGACGTAGTTGTCTCCGGCGTAGATGCCCTCGTAGCGGGCGGCTTCCTTCACCGCCATCTCTATGGTGTAGTCCGAGGGTCTGAACTGGTTTTTCATACTGTCCTCCTTTCGTTTTCTGCTTGGGGTTATCTCCTTTTGTGGCTCCACTATATCAGACGAAAAAGAGAAAATAAGGGATAGAAAAGGGGAAATTTTCGGCCTGCTATTTCTTGAGTGAAGGACAAAAGGGGAAATATATGATAGTATTAAGGGGGAAAGAGGGACGGATATGACTGAATACATAAAGATAAGCGAAAACTGCATCCTTAAGATCGAATACGAAGGGGAAGGGACCGGCGCCCCCATGAGCGATCTCACCGTCATCAGGGACGGCCGGGAGGTGAGACCCAGAAAGCAGGTGCGCCTGTTCATCTTCGCCCTGGTCGAGGCGAGAAAAAAGAAGAAGGACGGGTTCTTCAGGAGGGACGAGGTGATCCAGAGGGTCTGGGCGGACAGCTACCTTCCCGGCGACGTCGCAGAGAGCCTGAAGAAAGTCGTCCAGGAGGCAGGCAAAATCCTGGGTAAGGCCGCGGTGGAGAGCGACAGGGGCAGGGCCTTCAGGCTGGCCAACGAGATAATGGTCAGCGGCGGGGAAGGTGGCAGGACCGTCCCCGGCGCCTTCAGCCTTCCCATCGCGGACGACCTTCCGGAGCATCCTCTGTACAGGCTCCCCGAGACCGGGGAAAAGCGGATCCTGGTCATATCGGCCCCTCCGGGCTACGGAAAGACCGTGCTGTCCCTTCAGTACGGGCGCGGTCTGATGAATAAGGGGACGGTCGGAAAGGTCATTTTGATCGACTGCCTTTCCACCGGCAGCATCTACCGCTCCATGGGCCTTCCCGCCATCGGCAGCGGCGAGGATTACGGCGGCGCCCAGACCGCGGAAAAGCTTCGGCAGATCATGAGCTCCGAGGCCGAGATCCAGGCCGTGGCAGGGAAGGGCGTGCTGGTCATACTGGACAATTACCGCTGCGGAGGCGTTGGGACGGAGACCGCGGCCGAGGCCGCGGGAAAGGCCCTGAGAGAGGCCATGAGCGCGTCCTCCGGCCTTCATGCGGTGATCGACACCTGGCTTGAGCCTTCCCTTACAGGGTTTTCAGAAGACGAGGCGGAGCATATGGTCCTGGAGGGTCTGGATCTGGCGGACGAGGGCTCGGCGCAGGCAGCCCTGGAGATACTGTCGTCGGAAGGGGGATATCCCTTCACTGAAGATGACGCCAGGGAGATCCTCAGGCTCTCAGGAGCGTCCCGGGTGTCCCCGGCGGAGCTTCTGTCGGTACGCATAGGGGTGAACATGAAATACGCGGCGTCCCCGGGCGCCGGGGCGGACTGGAGGACCCTTTACAGGGCCGGGGCGGAGAACTTTCGCAGCAGTCCTTATTCGCCCGAGAAGGCCGTGGGAGCCCTTCTTAAGGAAAAGGACGGGGAGGCCGGCCTCTTTGCCGATATCCTAAGGGTCGCTGCCGTCCTGGGCATGGATTCCTTTGAGCCGGACCTGATGCTCCTCTGCTTAAGGCAGACCGAAAGATACGCGGGGCTGGGCAGAGGTGCCGTGGACGAAGCCCTCTCCCGCTTAAGAAAAAAGACCGGTCTTTTCACCGAACTTTCCGAAGGCCGTCTCAGGCTCCTTCACTGCTACCGAAGGCCGGTGCTCTCCTGCATGAGCGGGACGGAGCTCTCGGAAGCCTTCGGCGCGGTCTGCGGCGCCCTGAGGAGCCTGCTGGACTGCGGCATTTATTACAGCGCCCCGGAGCTTCAGAAGGTCTTCGCCCTCTCAAGGTACGTCGACGGGATGATCTCTGCGGCTCCCGCCCTCGCGTCTTCCGCCGTTGATATCCTCTGCCACACCGCCTGGTACTACACCTATTGGGAAAGGGACTCCGCCGCGGCGGAAAAGTATTACGAGATCATAGCGAAGGCCGTCCCCCAAAGCCCCGAGCAGGTCTTCATCAAGGCCCTCGCCATGTGCGACAGGCTGTTTCTTAAGATAAAGACCGCGGGGGCAGCGCCGTCCGAGGTCTCCGAGGTCTTCTTCGCGGTCAGTTCGGCGGCTGAGGGCCTTGGTCCGTACAGGGAGATGCTCCTTGCCAGGCTCTATCTGGTGACGATGGAGCATCTGATCCCCAGGATCGGCAGCGGCGAAAGGCCGGGAGGCATGGACCTGGAGGACCTTGCAAGGGCATCCTCCGCCATATATCCGGAGGGGTGCCTCAAGGCTGCTTCGGGCCTGGGCGATACTCCCGCCCTGCGGGGAAGATACGCATTTCTGATGGAGCACGCCGCTGCCCTGGCGGTGCTCAGGGCAAGGGCTGCCAGCCTCGCGGGCATCGGAGAGAGCAGGGACCGGGTCCTTGAGGTCTGCTCGCCGTTCCTCAACGTCCGGGGCAGCGGTCTTTCCGCGGATTACCTTTCGTCGGTGCGAAAGATGGGGAGCCTGGCCGCCCTGTTCGGCCAGAAGGCCTTCGTGCCGGAGAGCGAGGAGCTGCTATTCGCAAGGCTTCGCAACAGTCTGGGCGTAGCGTGGTTCGAGGGGGACGATTCCCCGGAGGACCTGGTCCGGGCGCTGAACTGCTTTAAGGAAGCCCTGGCGGTCTTTGAGCCCGACTCCTTTGAGTGCTTCAACTGCGAGATCAACGTGCAGACGGTCTTCCGGCTGGTAGGCCTCGGGCTCTGCGGCGAAAGGGCAGGGTATGTGGCCGTCAGGGAGCCTCTGGGAAGGCTCACGGCATATTTCTCGTCCTATGTGTCTGAGCGCTACGGCCTGGGGAGCATGGGCCTGCGGGCGGAAAACGACGCCCAGCGGGACACCCTGGCCTGCTTTTCCGTCTCGTCGTCGATCCTGGCCGGGATCCTGGAAAGGCTGGCTTCAAAGGGGCCTGAGGCGCGTTCATCCTACTCGGACCTCATGGCCGACGTCGGCCAGAACACCGCCCTCCTTGCCATCGCCGCTGCCTCCTGCTTTAAAGGGGAGGGCAGCGAAAAGGGGGTGAAGCGCTGGGTCGAAAGGGGGACCGCGGCAATAGAGGCCGCCCTTTCGGATGCTGAGGCCAAGGGCCAGAGCCTGAGGATCCGCACCTTCAGCAGATACGCGGCTTCCCTTTATCTTGAAAGAGGTGACGCGGAGAAGGCCATGGCCATGATCGACAGGTCCCTCGCCATGACGGACAGGAGCGACGTATCCATGTACTGCCTCGCCCTTGAGGTCAAGTGCAGGGTCCTGGAGTCGGACGCCTTTTCCTATGAGGAGAGAAGGGCTTTTCTGGATCTCCTTCCCCGGGACGTGATGAGCCGGGCGCCGTCCTCCATAAGGGAGAGACTGGGGAAAGCAGCGGAGCGGCTGTCCTCGAGGATAAATGTCGATTTTGTACATGTTATATAAATCTGGCGGCAGTTCACTGCCGCTTTTTTATATCGCGGACACCAAATGTATAGTAAAAACACATTAATGTTGATTGAGCTGATATTTTATGCTAAAGTAATGGATATCCCGTGCAGATATCATTCGCTGCACACAGTTCTGACAAAAAGGAGAAAAAATATGAAGAAAGGACTTAAGACCCTAGCGCTTCTTCTGGTTCTGGCCATGCTCTTTTCCATGGCAGCCTGCGGAAGCAAGTCGGAAACACCGGCACAGCCCTCAGCTCCCGCTGCGAACAACGAGCCCTCAAAGCCCGCTGAGACCACGAAGCCCGCTGAGCCCGCCAAGACCGAGGACCGCCACTATGCCGTCGACAAGGACACCATCGTCCTGGGCGTAGCAGACGAGACTCCGTCCCTCACCGCCCGTGACCACAACGCCGTAGAAGGCAGCAGAATGAACTATCTGACCTACAACGGCCTTATGGAGCTGGACGACAATCTGGCCCCGATCCCCTGCCTCGCAGAGTCCTACACCGTAGAAGACCAGCCTGACGGCAGCGTTAAGTGGATCTTCAAGCTCAGACAGGGCGTCAAGTTCCACGACGGCACCGAGATGCACGCAGAAGACGTCGTCGCTTCCTTCGCAGAAGCAAAGGCATCCTCCTACTGCGCCACCTATGCCTCCTGGGATACCTGCACCGAGCAGGACCCCTACACCGTCGTCCTGACCACCAAGGAGCCCAGCGCCGCACTTCTGTACGATCTGAGCCACCACGGCAACTACATCGTGCCCAAGGCCCTGATCGAGAGTGGCAATGACTTCAACACCAACCCCATCGGTACCGGCCCGTACAAGTTCGTAGAGTGGAAGATCTCCGAGTCCGTGTCCTTCACCAGATTCGATGATTACTTCCTCGGCGCCGCTCCCATCAAGAACGTCACCTACAAGATCATCCCCGAAGGCTCCGCCAGGACCATCGCCCTGCAGGCCCACGAGATCGACTACGCAGTCAGCGTAGACACCAACGACGCGGATCTGGTGCTCAATGACCCGAGCCTGCAGACCGTATTCCTCGACGGCATCAGCCACAGCTGGCTGACCATCAACAACGAGGTAAAGCCCTTTGACAACCGCAACGTCAGAAAGGCTATGAACGCCGCCATCAACAAGGAAGACGTCGTCACCGTCGCCTTCAACGGCTACGCCATCGCCGCTCCCGGCCAGACTCCTTACGGAATGCTGGGATTCGACTCCACCGGTTATGACACCTACGACGTAGAACTGGCCAAGAAGTACGCCGCCGAATCCGGCGAAGACCTCAGCAAGGTCACCTTCGAAGTCATCTGCTCCGACGATACCAAGAGAAGAGCCGGCCAGGTCGTTCAGGACTGCCTCAACACCAACCTGGGCATGACCGTTGAACTGGTATCCATGGACCTCGCAACCTACCTGTCCGAGACCGCTGCTGGCCACTTCCAGGGCTTCATCGGAGGCTACAGCTCCAACAACATGATGTCCTTCCTGAAGGGCGTATATCACTCCAGCAACATCGGCGCTTCCAACAAGACCAGGACCAACGACAAGCACCTTGACGAGCTCATCGAAAAGGCATGCGCTACCGTCGACAATGCAGCCCGTGAGGAAGTCCTCAAGGAGACCAGCAGATATCTGAACGATCTCTGCTGCCAGATCCCCCTGTGGCAGCCCAAGTCCTTCGTCGCAGGCAACAAGTACATCAAGGACCTGACCCTGCGCGGAGACGGCCGTTACTTCATCGAGCACTGGAGCTGGGAATAAGCTCTCAAAGCTTGAACGCGTAACTGCATAATTGTCTGAACAAGGCCCGGAGCCGTAAGGCTCCGGGTTTTTGCGTGCAGAGGAAGGATGCGACTGCCTGCAGTTTTACTCTTATGCGCGATTGCTGGCGGAATATGATGAGAAGTCCGCATTCTACCGCTCGGGGTCCCGGCGTTAGGCATTGCGGCGGGTCCTGCCTCTAAAGCATCCGTCTTATCCGGCTGCGGCCGCTCGGCGGCGGGGCCCCGCGAGCGAGAGCGCACCCGATGAGCAGGTGTGACGAGGAGCAGTCTGCACTCTACCGCGCGAAGCTCGACGCAGGAGTTGCGGCAGGTCCCACCTTTTGATCGCTCGGGGTCCTGGCGTGAAGCTCCCGCATCCGCCTGCCTGGCGGCAGCCGGCGCGGTGCCTCCTTGCGTCACACCTCGCTGCGTTCGATCGTACATGCGAGGCAGGCACGACGCGAAGCGGTCTGGTCCCTGGCCGCCGCGTGCTTTGCCGTCCGTCTTATGTCTTGAGAACCATTTGTTCCCTGCCGACTAAAAAACAGGAGAATGGATATGGGTTCCTTGTTTACGACCGATATTATTATTAAAACACAAATTATCAGCTGAAATTATATTTTATAAAACTAAAAAATCTCTTGACTTTGCATAAAAACCCGTCTAATATTCATGGCATACGTTTAAAGACCGCTCGGACGGCTCCTCCTCGCAGCTTGAGCCATCTGCAAAAGAGCGGATTCGAAAGGAGAAAACGAACCATGAACAAACGCAGAATGGCAATGCTCCTCGCACTGGTCATGATCCTCGCGGCAGCGCTCTCCGCCTGCGGCTCCGGATCTGCCGAGCAGAGCAGCCAGACTCCCGCTGCCCAGAGCACTGCTCCAAGCAGCACACCCTCCACTCCCGCAAGCAGCGCTCCCAGCACACCCAGCGAGCCTGCCAAGACCGAAGAGAACCGCCACTACGCAGTGGACGCCGATACCGTCGTCGTAGCCACCGCTGACGAGGCTCCCTCCGTCACCGCAAGAAAGCACAACGCAGCCGAGGCCGGCTATAACAACAACCTGATGTATCAGGGCCTCATGACCATGGACGCCAACCTGGCCCCCCAGCCCTGCCTGGCAGAGAGCTTCACCTACGAAGACCAGGCTGACGGCAGCGTCCTCTGGACCTTCAACCTGCGCCACGGAGTAAAATTCCACAACGGAGAAGAGATGACCGCCAAAGACGTCGTAGCATCCTTCGCCGAAGCCAAGGAATCCCCCGACGTAGCCACCTACGCCAGAGAATATGACAACGTCACCGCAGTCGACGACTACACCGTGACCCTGACCACTCCGGGACCCAGCGCGGCTCTTCTGTATGACCTCTGCCACCACGGCAACGCCATCTGCCCCGCTGACCTGATCGAGAGCGGCCACGACTTCAACACCGATCCCATCGGCACCGGCCCGTACAAGTTCGTAGACTGGAAGATCTCCGAGCAGCTGGAGTTCACCAGGTTCGACGATTACTGGGGCGAAGCTCCCAAGATCAAGAACATCATCTGGAAGATCATCCCCGAAGGCTCCGCCAGGACCATCGCCCTGCAGGCCCACGAAGTTGACTTCGTCATCGCTCTCGATACCAACGACGCAAGCCTGGTAGAGGCCGACGACAGCCTGACCAGCCTGGTCGTGAGCGCGGTCTCCCACAGCTGGCTCACCATCAACAACGATAAGAAGCCCTACGACAATAAGCTGGTCAGAAAGGCCATGAATGCCGCCATCAACAAGGAAGACGTCGTCACCGTCGCATACAACGGCTACGCCATCGTAGCTCCCGGCCAGACCCCCTATGGACAGCTGGGCTTCGACGGTACCGGTTATGACTTCTATGATGTCGAGCTGGCCAAGAAGTATGCCGAGGAATCCGGCGTCGATCTCAACGGCGTGAGCCTGACCGTCATCTGCTCCGACGATACCAAGAGAAGAGCAGGACAGGTCATTCAGGACAACCTGAACGCTAACCTGGGGATGAACGTCGAGCTGACCTCCATGGATCTCGCGACCTACCTGTCCGAGACCGCAGCCGGCAACTTTGAAGGCTTCATCGGCGGATACAACTCCTCCGACATGATGTCCTTCCTCAAGGGCGTATATCACTCCTCCAACATCGGCGCATCCAACAAGACCAGGACCAACGATCCGCACCTTGACGAGCTCATCGAAAAGGCCTGCGCGACTCCCGACAACGACGCCCGCGAGGAGATCCTCAAGGAGACCAGCAGATACCTCAACGAGCTCTGCTGCCAGATCCCCCTCTATCAGCCCAAGTCCCTCTCCGCATACAACAAGTACCTGGGAGAGATCGAAAAGACCGCGTCCGGACGCTTCTGGATCGAAGACTGGAGCTGGCAGTAAAACAGTTCACTCCTTTGTCAGAAGTGGATAAATGCAGAGAAGACCGAAGCCATGACCGGCTCCGGTCTTTTCTATTCCCGCTTGTTAAGTCCGCCCCGCGGTGCTAAACTGTTGGCAAAATTCGTTTTGTTTTCAAGGAGATTCAAATGAAGATCTCGGCCAGAGCCAAAGTCGCTTTCTGCATGTGCATATGGGGAAGCATCGGAATATTCAGAAGATACATCCCCTTGAGCTCCGCGGTCCTCGCCTGCGCCAGGGGGCTTGCAGGCGCCCTCATGCTGCTGCTCTATCTTAAGCTGAGGCACGAAAAGCTGGATCTCAAGGCCATGGGGAAGGCGAAGATCCCAGTGATCATCTGCGGAGTCCTCATGGGGATCAACTGGATCCTCCTGTTCGAATCGTACCGTTATACGTCGGTGGGCATCGCGACCCTCTGCTATTACATGGAGCCGGTCTTCGTCATTCTGGCGTCCCCTCTGGTCTTCGGTGAAAAGCTGACCGGAAGGAAGCTCATCTGCGTCGCCTGCGCCTTCTTCGGCATGTTCCTGGTGTCCGGCCTTCTTGGGAGCGGCGATCAGGTCATCGGCGCCAGGGGAGTGATCCTGGGCCTCGGGGCAGGGGTCCTCTACGCCGCCATAATGATGACCAACAAGCGCTTTCCCGGCATATCCGCCGTGGACAGGACGGCCGTCCAGCTGGGCGCCGCGGGAGCGGTCCTGCTTCCGTATATTCTTCTCACGGAGGATCTGTCTACGGTCCGCCCCGGGGCTCTTGGGATCGTCATGACCCTGGCCGTCTGCCTGATACACACCGGCATCGCTTACGTCCTTTATTTCAGCAGCATAGACGAGCTTCCGGTCCAGACCCTGGCCATCATGAGCTACCTGGACCCGGTGGTCGCTCTGCTGCTGTCGGTCTTCCTGCTCAGAGAGCCCTTCGGTATCGCCCAGCTCATAGGCGCCGCGCTGATACTGGGCGCGGGGTATCTGGCGGATAAGGAATGATATCAAAAATCATTCGACGGCAGGTCGGCGATAGATATCCAATTATGACCTTTCGCCATCAGTTTTTTCTTATTCTGAAAAGTCTATTTGAAAAAAGAAAAATGATGCTCCGGCCGTGGTCCAAAGGTCTCTTAAAGCCTTGACTCACGGCCTTTTTCGAATTATACTGAATTGTTTTCTATGTAAATATAAAACAAAAGAACGATCATTTTTTATTGGAGTTTTTATGTATAAGAATCTATCAGACAAGCCCATCGCCGAGGTCCAGAGGGCCCAGGCGGACAGATGGGAAGAAGAAAAGCTTCTGGAAAAGTGCCTGACCGAAAGGGAAGGGGAGCCTAATTTCCTGTTCTACGAAGGACCTCCCACGGCCAACGGCAAGCCGGGCATCCACCACGTTATGGCAAGGACCCTCAAGGATTCGGTCTGCCGCTACAAGACCATGCAGGGCTACAAGGTCAGCCGCAAGGCCGGCTGGGACACCCACGGACTTCCCGTGGAGATCGAGGTCGAAAAGCAGCTGGGCTTTTCCGGAAAGCAGGATATAGAAAAGTACGGCATCAGGGAGTTCAACGAGAAGTGCAAGGCTTCTGTCTTTTCCTATGAGAAGCTCTGGCGCGAGATGACCCACAGGATGGGCTATCTCATCAACATGGACGATCCCTACATCACCCTGGACAACAACTACATCGAGACCGGCTGGTGGATCCTCAAGGAGTTCTTCAAGGCCGGGCTTATCTACGAGGGACACAAGATCCTTCCCTACTGCCCCCGCTGCGGGACAGGTCTGGCCTCCCACGAGGTCGCCCAGGGCTACAAGATGGTCAAGGTCAACACCCTGACCGTCCCCTTCAAGGCAAAGAACGAAGAGAACACCTACTTCCTGGCATGGACCACCACCGCCTGGACCCTGGCCGCCAACGTGGCTCTGGTCGTAGGCCCGGATCTGGACTACGTCAAGGCCGAGCAGAACGGAAAGTTCTACTATGTGGGCAAGGCTCTTGCCGACAAGGTCCTCTCCCCCAAGGGCGAATACACCATCGTCGCCGAGATGAAGGGAAAAGACCTGGAATACATGGAATATGAGCAGCTGATGCCCTTCTGCCAGGTAAAAGGCAAGGCATTCTACGTCTGCTGCATGGACTACGTCAGCACCGAAGACGGTACCGGCATCGTCCACACCGCTCCCGCCTTCGGCGAGGACGACTACAACTGCGGAAGAAAATACGACCTTCCCGTCGTAAATCCCGTAGACGAAGAGGGCAAGTACACCGAGACCCCCTGGGCCGGACACTTCATCATGGAGGACGGCCTGGACGTGGAGATCATCAAGTGGCTGGCCGCCGAGGACAAGATCTACGCCAGGGAGAAGCTGGAGCACAACTATCCCCACTGCTGGCGCTGCGGGACCCCTCTGGTCTACTACGCAAAGCCCTCCTGGTACATCAAGATGACCGAGCTGAGGGACCAGCTGGTCGCCAACAACGACACCGTCAACTGGTGGCCCGATTTCGTAGGCGAAGGCCGCTTCGGCAACTGGATCGCCGACGTCAAGGACTGGGCCATCTCCAGGAACCGCTACTGGGGGACCCCGATCCCCATCTGGCGCTGCCCGGACTGCGGAAAGCTCATCTGCGTCGGCAGCCGCAAGGAGCTCAAGGAGCTGGCCATCGGGGACATCGATGAGAACATCGAGCTCCACCGCCCGTACGTCGACGACGTCCACATCGCGTGCCCCGACTGCGGACACACCATGAGCCGCATCCCCGAGGTCATGGACTGCTGGTTCGACAGCGGAGCCATGCCCTTCGCCCAGAGGCACTATCCCTTCGAGCACAAGGAGGAGTTCGACACCGAATACTTCCCCGCCGACTTCATCTGCGAGGGCATCGACCAGACCAGAGGCTGGTTCTACTCCCTCATGGCCATCTCCACCTTCATCAAGGGCAGGGCGCCCTACAAGAACGTCCTGGTCAACGACCTGGTCGTCGACAAAGAGGGCAAGAAGATGTCCAAGTCCAAGGGCAACACCGTCGATCCCTTCGCGCTCTTCGACAAGTACGGAGCCGACGCCACCCGCTGGTACCTGATGTACGTCTCGCCGGTATGGGTGCCCACCAAGTTCGATGAAGAGGGCCTGATCGACGTTCAGGGCAAGTTCTTCGGGACTCTGAGGAACGTATACAACTTCTTCATCCTCTACGCCAACAACGACGATATCGACGCGGCGAAATGCTTCGTCGAATACGCAAAGCGCCCCGAGCTGGACCGCTGGATCCTCTCCCGCTACAACAGCCTGGTGAGAGACGTCACCGACGCCATGGACCACTACGACCACAACAGGACCGTAAGGGCCATCCAGGACTTCGTCGACGAAGACCTGTCCAACTGGTACATCAGAAGGGCCAGGAGAAGATTCTACGCGGAAGGCATGGATGAGGACAAGCAGAGCGTCTACGCCACCACCTATGAGGTCCTGACCGGCCTCGCAAGGCTCATGGCTCCCTTCGCTCCCTTCATCACCGAAGAGATCTACACCGACCTCACCGGAGAGGACTCCGTCCATCTGGCCAAGTACCCCGTCTGCGACGAGAGCCTCATCGACGGCGATCTGGAGAAGCGCATGGGACTGGTAAGATCCATCGTCACCATGGGCCGTGGCATCAGGGAAAAGACCCGCATCAAGGTCCGTCAGCCCCTGTCCGAGCTCCTCATCGACGGCAAGTATCAGGACGAGATCGAGTACATGGCAGGCCTGATCAAGGAAGAACTCAACGTGAAGAACGTGGTCTTCGAGAAGGAGATGGACACCTACCTGAACTATTCCTTAAAGCCCGACTTCAAGGTCGCGGGACCCGTTCTGGGCAAGAAGATCAAGCCCTTCGGAGCAGCCATCGCCAAGGCCGATCCCAAGGCGGTCAAGGAAGAGCTGGACAGGAACGGCAGGATCGTCCTGGATCTGGGCGGCGAAGAGACCGAGATCACCTCTGACATGGTCATGGTATCGGTCTCTGCCAAGGAAGGCTTCACCGCAGCCCTGGAGAACGGTCTCTGCGTGATCCTCGACACCGAGGTCACCAAGGAGCTGGCCTGCGAAGGCCTGGCCAGGGAGCTCATCTCCAAGGTCCAGCAGATGAGAAAGCAGAAGGACTTCGAGATGATGGACCGCATCGTCATCAGGATCGAAGCGGACGATGAGGTCAGGGAGGCCGCGAAGCTCTTCAACGACTTCATCTGCACCGAGACCCTGGCGGACCGCATCGAAGAGGCCGCGGGCCTTGAGCAGTTCGACCTCAACGGCCACAAGACCGGCATCGACGCCGTAAGAGTTTAGTTGAAAACAGGGCAGGGCAGGGCCCGGCCCTCAGGGATATATCCAACGAAATGGAGGAGCACCATGGCAAACAATTACGAAGAAGCACTTAAAAAGCATTATGAACTCAAGGGAAAGATCGAGATCACTCCGAGAGCGGCCGTAGACAGCGCCGAAGCGCTGGCCATCGCCTATACCCCTGGAGTCGCGGCTCCCTGCCTCGAGATCCAGAAGGACGTCAACAAGAGCTACGAGCTGACCCGCCGCTGGAACACCGTCGCTGTCGTCACCGACGGCACCGCAGTCCTCGGCCTGGGCGACATCGGCCCCGAAGCCGGAATGCCCGTCATGGAGGGCAAGTGCGTCCTCTTCAAGGCCTTCGGCGGAGTAGACGCCATCCCCCTCTGCATCAGGAGCAAGGACGTCGACGAGATCGTCCAGACCGTTACCCTGCTGGCCGGAAGCTTCGGCGGCATCAACCTGGAGGACATCTCCGCTCCCAGATGCTTCGAGATCGAAGACAGGCTCAAGAAGACCCTGGACATCCCCGTATTCCACGATGACCAGCACGGCACCGCGGTCATCACCCTGGCAGCAATGATCAACGCCCTCAAGGTCGTCGGCAAGAAGCTGGAGGACATCAAGATCGTCACCAGCGGAGCAGGCGCCGCAGGTACCGCCATCATCAAGCTGCTGCTCTCCCTGGGCCTCAAGAACGTCATCATGACCGACAGGAAGGGCGCCATCTACGAAGGCAGAGAAGGCAATAACCCCGCCAAGGAAGAGATCGCCAAGCTCACCAACCCCGGGAAGGTCAGCGGAACTCTGGCCGACGTGATCAAGGGCGCCGACGTGTTCATCGGAGTCTCCGCTCCCGGAACTCTCACCGGTGAGATGGTAAAGACCATGGCAAAGGATCCCATCATCTTCGCCTGCGCCAACCCGACCCCGGAGATCTTCCCCGACGAGGCAAAGGCCGCAGGAGCCGCCATCGTCTCCACCGGACGCAGCGACTTCCCCAACCAGATCAACAACGTGTCCTGCTTCCCCGGACTCTTCAGGGGCGCTCTGGACGTAAGGGCAAGCCAGATCACTGAGAACATGAAGATCGCGGCAGCCTACGCTCTCGCAGGCCTCGTGCCCGACGATGAGCTCAACGCCGAGAACATCCTGCCTCCCGCCTACGATCCCAGAGTAAGGGACGCCGTGGCCAATGCAGTCGCTGAAGCCGCCCGCAAGGACGGAGTCGCAAGGATCTAAGCAGATCTGAAGCCTCATCAAAAATGGAAAAATGCCCCGAAGAAGGGCAGATACAGGACCGGCCGCGGGATATCCCGCGGCCGTCTTTTTGTGGTCTATTATGATGTGTAGGAAGGGCGTCTCTGAAGGCCCTGATGGGCCGCAGGATCCCTTTACTCGTTCTCGGTGAATATGTGGGAGTGATGGGTGTGAAGGGTCGGGACGTGGCCTCCCATGGCCTTGATTATGGCTTCGTAGCTCTCGTCGCTGAGATCGTGCTCGATGCGGCAGGCGTCCTCGCAGGCCGTGTCCTCGCTGACTCCCAGCTGCATCAGGATGCTGGTGATGGCGTTGTGGCGCTCCAGCATCTTCCTCGCGATCTCAAGGCCTTCGGGTGTCAGCTCGATGGAATTGTCCTCGGCCATGGTGACGTAGCCTTTTTCCCTCAGCTTTTTTACCGCGTAGGAAACGCTGGGCTTGGTGACCCCAAGGCCGGCGGCGACGTCTATCGATCTGATGAAGCCCTTGCTCTCCCTGAGCATGAGCATCATCTCAAGATAATCCTCGGCAGATTCATGTATGACCATCGATTCGCGCATCTTCGTATCTCCTTTACGCCCCCATTATATCACCTGAGGGGGCTTTGGGGCAAGGCCGCCGGGGGACTGTACAAGGCTGTCCGGGGCCGCCTGCCAAAGGCTCACCTTCCCGAGGCCGCCTTTATCTTCTCCGCCAGGTCGCTCAGGTATTCCCAGCGCTCCATCTTCTCCAGGAGCAGGGCGTCGGTCCTGTCCTTTTCTTTGGTGAGGGCCATGAGCTTTTCGTAGTCGCCGGAGTTCTCCGAGATCTGCTGCTCGATGGCCTCTGAAGCCTTCTCGAGCCTCTCTATCTCGTCTTCTATGGTCTCGTACTCCCTCTGCTCGTTGTAACTGAATCTGGGCTTTGAGCGGCCTTCTGAGGCCCTGCGGGAGGCTCCGCGGTCCGCCTGGGGCCGCTCCGCTGCTGAAGCCTTCCTTGCGGCCTTCAGGGCTTCCTCCTCTTCCTTCTCACTGTCCAGGGCGTTCATGGCGCTGCTGAAGCCTCCTATGAACTGGCGGATCCCGCCGTCGGTGAAAACGAAGCTCTTGACCGCGATCCTGTCCAGGAAGTACCGGTCGTGGGACGCCGCGATGACCGCCCCGGGGAAGTCGTCCAGATAGTCCTCAAGGACCGTCAGGGTCTCGATATCCAGGTCGTTGGTGGGCTCGTCCAGAAGGAGCACGTTGGGCGCCCGCATCAGGACGGTGAGCAGGGTGAGCCTTCTTCTTTCACCTCCCGAGAGCCTTCCGATCTCCACGGAGTGGGTGTAGGCGGGGAAGAGGAATCTTTCGAGCATCTGGGAGGCCGACAGCCACCCGTCGTCGGTCCTGACGTTGAGGGCCACATCCTCGACGTATTTTATGAGCCTCTTTGAAGGATCCGGATCCTTGGTCTCCTGGGAGAAGTAACCGATCTTTACCGTATCGCCGATATCGATGGCGCCGCTGTCCGGCTCCAGTTCTCCTGCGATCATCCTGAGCAGGGTGGTCTTTCCGCAGCCGTTGGGACCGATGATCCCGACCCGGTCGTTGCGAAGGACGGTATAACCGAAGTCCTCGATGACGCTCCTGCCGTCGAAGCTCTTGGATATCCCGTCGATCTCGATGATCTTTTTGCCCAGCCTGGAGCTTATGGTCCCTATCTCGAGGCGGGGATCCTCAAAGCTCTGCTTGGCCTTCTCCAGCTCTTCGAACCTCTGGATGCGGCCTCTGGATTTGGTGGTCCTTGCCGGGGCGCTCCAGTGGATCCAGCGCAGCTCCTTCTTGTAAATGGCAGCCCGCTTTCTCTCGCTGGCCATGGCCATGGAGAGGCGCTGGGCCTTCTCTTCCAGGAATTTGTCGTAATTGCCCTCGCAGCTCACCAGGCGGCCTTTCTCGATCTCGCAGATGCGGTTGGCGACCCTTTCGAGAAAATACCTGTCGTGGGTGATCATCATCACCGCGCCCTTGAATTCGCCCAGCCTGTCCTCCAGCCACTCGATGGTCCCGGTGTCCATGTGGTTGGTGGGCTCGTCGAGAATGATCAGGTCCGCGTCTTCGGCCAGGACCGCAGCCAGGGCTGCACGCTTCTTCTGGCCTCCGGAGAGGGTGCCGATGGGGACCGAGGGATCGGATATGCCCAGCTTTGAGAGCAGGGCGCGGCACTCGTATTCGGGGACGTCGGTCTTTAGGAAGCTCCGCATCTGCTCCAGGACGGTGAGGCCGTCCTGCCACGCGGGATCCTGGGGAAGGTAGGCGGTGCGAAGGCCTGCCGCCCGCACGATCTCGCCGCCTTCGGGCTCCATCACTCCCGCGATGAGCTTGAGAAGGGTGGATTTTCCGCTGCCGTTGACTCCCACGAGGCCGATCTTGTCGCCTTCGTGGATTATGAGGTCCACGTCCTCGATGAGCTGCTTCTCGCTGAAATCCTTCTTCAGATGTCTTGCTGTGATCAGGTCCATGGGGCTTCCTTTCCGGTCTGTGCCGGAAACATATTATCACAAAGGGGGCGGATCCGGTATTTTTTTCTTGAAAGAAGGGCCGTACTGTGGTATTCTTATAAAGCTTGAACTGAACATGCGGGCGTAGTTTAGTGGTAAAACACGAGCTTCCCAAGCTCGGGTTGAGGGTTCGATTCCCTTCGCCCGCTCCATTGAAAAAGGTGCCTGTAAGGCGCCTTTTTCAATGGAACAAGCGGTGCAGAGGGGATCGAACCCTGAGAGGGCGCAAGGCTCCGGTGGAGCCTTGCGGGTCGAGCAGGCCCTGGGCCGGCGCAGACCGGAAGATCTGCGCGAGCAGAGCTTCTTCCCTTCGCCCGCTCCAAAAGAAAAGACCCCTTTGCGGGTCTTTTTCTTATATCCAGTCCCTGTATATGCCCTTCGTCATGGAGGAAAGGCCGATGTAGACCGAACCGTTTTTTAGATCGACCACGTCCCATCCCACGGAACCGCTCTGCTTTTCATAGCCCTTGCACCTGGCGAGAATGTGGGCGAGAAGAGCGGCGGAGATCAGCGGGTCGTCGATGTCCTTCATGCCGTACTCGTTGAACGAAACCTTTTTTGAATAGCAGTTTGAAAGCGTGCCGTTTCTGAATATATTTCTCGAGTATATGACGCCTTTGCCGTCGGTCCTGATGGAGGTCTGATATTTGATACCGTCCTTTTCTCTGGCTGAGAGCTCCGCTTCCTCCTCCGCGGCCATCTCCTTGTATATGGTCTGCGCAATGGCTTCCACGCATTCGTTGTCCCCGATCCTCAAGGCCTTCTGAAGCTCTTCGGGGGTAAAGACCGTGTCCGCGTCTTCCGGGCGGACGTCCTTGAAAAGCCGCCAGTCCCTGAAGCGCATGTGCCACACCCGGTATTTGTCTTTGATCTTCCGGCCAAAGAGCAAGACCGTGTCGAAAAGCTCCGAGGACGGTGCGGAATAGCGTATCTCCTCTCTGTGATCGATGCCATATCTTTTCAGCAGAGCGGACGCTCTCTCGATCTGGGCGCTGTAGAACCGGTCTCTGGCCGCCCGGTCAACGCCCTTAGCGTCGTCGCCCCTTCTTCTGAGGGAATCGCGGCCCGAAAGAAAGTAACTGTCCGGCTCCGTGAGCCGACCGGCGTCAAAGACGTAGTCCATTTCATACACCGGGGCGCTGTAGACCTGCCTGTCGTACACCGGCCGGATATCCAGATACATGGTACCGACGTCGATGCCGAAGCGCTCTCCGGTAAGCCTCGAGAGCAGGCTGAAAAAGCGCATGGGCATCACCAGGTCGTCCCCGAACTTCTTCATCAGATCGTTCCGCGGCCCGGAGGTATAGTAGGGCTTGTTGTACTCGAATTCGACCGCGTCGCTTGAGCAGGATCTGATCTCGCCGCTGCTGATATGGGAGAGGTCGCGGTCGTACCACCATGCCGGCGCGTATCTGAGTCCCAGGTCGATGCGGCCCTTTTCTCTGGGGACCAGCACCACGGCGGCCGGATTGTCGGGAGCCTCGTTTAAGGCCCTGTTTCTTTGTGGTCTTCCTGCCGCGCCATTGGCAGCGGGCTGATCCTTTTCGACGTAGTACACCGCTCCGCAGGAGGGGCACTGTATGCGGCTGGACCAGGGCCATACCTCAAGGGGCGCTCCGCAGCCCGCGCACTGCATTCTCTTTATCTCCATTTGCTTCACCTCTTTCTCCCATTATATACAAGATCCTGCCGGGATGCACCTTCCTGTTGCAGAAAAGAGGGCAGGGGAAAGGACCGGCGCCGTCTGCATGATAATGCATAATTATGCAGATATTCATTTTGATGCATCGGTGTATATCGGGGGGAATCTGGCATGAGCAACAGATAAACTATTACGGTAAAGCAAAGAAAAAGAGCCTCAGAACTCAGTTCTAAAGCCCTTTTATGTACGTATTTCCCTTGCGGCATCACCGCTGCCAGCGGCATTTTTTCATGTCCACGCAGCCGTTGTCCTTGAACACGACGCCCTCTGCCTCGAGGAGCATCCTCTGATCGAAGAAGCCCGGAGCGGTCCTTCCCGACGAGTTCACCACCCGGTGGCAGGGGAAATCCCCGTAGAACTCCGCCATGGAGAGGACCTTTCCCACCAGCCTTGCGCCGCGGGGCCTTCCGATGAGGTCCGCGATCTGGCCGTAGGACGCGACCCTTCCCTCGGGTATCTCGCCGACGGCGGAAAGGATCTCGTATGCGAGATCGTCGTCAAGGACGCGCTTCATTGCCAGCTCCGTTTAGCCTGAGATGTCCGAATCAAGGATCGGGCTCACGGTGTAGCCCGGCCAGCGGGCGAGGAGGTCCTTGGAGATCTCGGCAAGGATGCCTTCCTTGTTCTTCTCTTCAAAATCGAAGATCATGTCGAAGTAGATGGTGTTGGTCTTGGTATCGACGTAGAAGCCGTGGACCTGCAGCAGGGTGTCGTAGCGTTTGGAGAGGTCCATCAGGGTCTTCTTTATGTCACCGGAGAGCCCGGTGTCGTTGGCCGCGTAGATGCCCATGGTGAGGATGATCCCGAACTTGTCGTAGACCGAGTATTCGATGCGGCGGGTCAGCATGTGGATCTCTTCTGCGGTCATGTCGTCTCTCACCTGGATGTGGACCGAACCGATGGTCTTTTCGGGACCGTAATTGTGCAGATTGATGTCGTAGGCGCCCTGAACTTCATCATAGGAGATGATGTGGTCCTTGAGCTTGGCCACCAGCTCGTCGTCCGCTCTTTCGCCCAGCAGGGAATCAGCGGTCTCCCTGAGCATCTCTATGGCTGCCTTGATGATGAAGCAGGCTATGACGACTCCGAGATAGCCTTCGAGGTTGAGATGCCAGATGAAGTTGATGACGGCCGCCACCAGGGTGGTGAAGGAGAGGATCGAATCCATGAAGGCGTCCTCGCCTGAAGCGATGAGGCTCCCAGAATCCACCTTCTTGCCCGTGGCCTTGACGTAGCGCCCGAAGAAGAACTTGACCGCCACCGCCACCGCGATGATGATCAGCGAGGCCGCGGAGTAATCCACCTCGCCGGGATCGGTGATCTTTCCGATGGATTCCTTAAGGGCGGTGACGCCCGCGGCAAGGACGATGGCCGCGATGATGACCGACGTGAAGTATTCGATCCTTCCGTAGCCGTAGGGATGCTTCTTGTCGGGGGCCTTGTTGGAGAGCTTGGTCCCGACTATGGTTATGACCGATGAAAGAGCGTCGGTCAGGTTGTTGACTGCGTCCAGGATGATGGCGATGGATCCCGCGGCGGCTCCGATGACGGCCTTGAAGGCTGAGAGCACCACGTTGACGATGATCCCCATTATGCTGGTCCTGATTATGACCTTGTTGCGGTCCATGATGTTCCTCCCGATATGTTCACCCAAAAGATAAATCTCTTAAACATTAATTATACAGCGCGGCAGGTCCGGTGAAAAGGCGCAAAAATCCTCCAGTGGGTAAAAGACCCGGGTCTTCCCGAGCAAAGAATGCTTTAAATCGTGCCGGGTCTCGTATATAATCTTTCTTGCGGCTCTTTCTGCCGCCGGAGGTATTTTATGTTCAATATGTATTGGCCCATCGCCCTGATAGTCCTTTCCAACGTCTTCTACCACATCTGCTCAAAGCAGGTGCCCGAGGCTGTCGATCCCATGGCGGCCCTGACCGTCACCTACTCGGTGGGAGCGGTCACGGCGGTCATCATGTATTTCGTGCTGAACAGGGGAGAGGCCTCCCTTCTTAAGGAGTATTCCAGCGTCAATTGGACCAGCGTGGTCCTGGGCGTCGCCATAGTCGGCCTTGAGGTCGGCTGCATCTACATGTACAGGGCGGGCTGGAACATAAACACCGGCTACATGTTCGAGAGCGCCATCCTGGCGGTGGTCCTGCTCTTCGTTGGAAAGTTCCTGTTCGGAGAGCCTCTCACCGCGACCAAGCTGGCCGGAGTCGCCGTCTGCCTGGCAGGGCTCTGGCTGATGAAGAGATAAGGGGGATATCATGGGACTGGACAAGAGCTTCAATATCGATCTCAAGAGCCGCTACGAGGCAGGCAAAAGAGACCTGATCTCCGACGTGCCCGGCGTCACCGTCGGCCACTGTACTATAAAGAGCGAAGACGGCAGCGTCAATACCGGCGTCACCGTGGTCATGCCCCATCAGGGCAATATCTTCCGCGAGAAGCTCCCGGCGGCCTCCGCCGTCATAAACGGTTTCGGGAAGACCGCGGGGCTGGTCCAGATCGATGAGCTGGGAACCCTGGAAAGCCCGATATTCATGACCAACACCCTGTCCGTCGGGACGGTCCTGACGGGGGCGGTCAGATTTATGCTGGGGATCTGCCCCGAGATCGGCGATACCACCGGAACGGTCAACTGCGTCGTCACCGAGTGCAACGACGGTTTTCTCAACGATATCAGGGGCCTTCACGTCAGGGAGGAGGACGTCTTCACCGCCATCGGCAGCGCGTCTGAGGACTTTGAAGAGGGCGCCGTCGGGGGAGGCACCGGCATGAAGATGATGGGCCTTAAGGGCGGCATAGGTTCGGCGTCCAGGGTCTTTGAGGCTGGCGGCCGCAGCTTCACGGTGGGGGCGATCGTAATGTCCAACTACGGCGCCATGAGAGACCTGACCATCGGGACGGACAGGATCGGAAGGCGGATCACCGAGGCAAGATCCGAGGACAAGGGCTCCTGCATCATCGTCGTCGCCACGGACGCTCCTCTTTCAGACAGGCAGCTGGCAAGGCTGGCCCGCCGCAGCGCCCACGCCCTGGCAAGGACCGGTTCCTATTCGGGCAACGGCAGCGGGGACGTGGCCATAGCTTTCTCCACCGCCAACAGGATCCCTCATGTGCCCGAAGGCCCGGTGATGAAGATGGAGGTCCTCCACGAGGACTTCATGTCCATAGTATTCGAGGCCGGTACCGAGGCCATGGAGGAGGCTCTGATCTCTTCTTTGGTCCACGCGGACACCACCGAAGGATACAAGGGCAGGGTGCTCAAAAGCGTAAGGGAGTATCTTTAGACCCTAAAACAAATAGTCTTTAAGACTATAAAAATACCCGTTCCGGCGCTGATACCGCAGCCGGAACGGGATTTTTGATGCTTGTATGTCTTTGCGAACAGCCTTCCGCTTTACTGCTTCTTGTCTTCCCGGGCCTTTTCCAGGTCGTCTTTGCTGTAGGGATCGGCGCCCCAGGTGAAGGACATCCTCTGGGTGAAGCGCTTGTCGTCCTTGTCGGAGATCCGGGGCTTGGGAAGCTCCTCGTCTATCAGGTCCTCCAGCTTCAGGGGGACGTAATCGCTGAAGTCGCTGGTCTCTTCGATTGGCTTTTCCAGGCCTTCGATGATGGATTTTCTGTCCACCGGCTCGGATCCTTCGGACACCAGCTCCACCTCTCTAAGCTCGGGGCTCTCAAAGCCCATATCTATCTCGCCCATTTCCAGCTCGTCCAGGTTGATGGCGACAAGGTCCGGAAGGACCGGGGCGTCTCCCTCCTGCTCTTCGTCCTGGATCAATACCGCGCTGCGAAGGCTGGGGATGTCCACCGGTCTCTGCCATGCGGGC
>JAFRQL010000112.1 GCA_017428655.1 Bacillota bacterium
CAAGGATATAGGCGCCATGGCGGTGGTCCTCAAAATGGACGTGGACGCCATAGTCCTTACCGGAGGCATGGCAAACAGCAAGGTCCTCTGCGAGAGGATGTCGTCATACATCGATAAGATCGCCCCTGTGATGGTCCTTCCCGGCGAAGCGGAGATGGAGTCTCTGGCCAAGGGAGCCCTGAGGGTACTTCACGGCGGCAAACTCATGGAATATTAGGAGGTCACAGTGATCAAGGATGTCAACCAGCTGCTGGAGATGGCAGCTTCAGCGGATAAAAGAAAGATAGCGGTCGCCGCGGCCCACGACAGCGACGTTATCGACGCGGTCGTAAGGGCGAGCAGGCAGGGAATAGCCGACGCCGTCCTCGTGGGCAGAGGGAAGGATATCGAAGCCCTTCTCGAAAAGGAAGGGATGAAGGGCGCCTTCGAAATCGTCGATTCGGAAAGCGACGTCGATTCCGCCGCCAAGGCCGTCGCCCTTGCAAAGGAAGGCAGGGTCAACTGCCTGATGAAGGGCCTTCTTTCCACCGCCGACATGATGAGGGCGGTGATCAACAAGGAGACCGGCATAAGGACCGGCAGGCTCATCAGCCACTGCATGTTCTATTCGGTCCCGTCCTATCCCAAGGTCATGATCAACACCGACGGAGGCATGAACGTCGCCCCCGATCTTGAGCAGAAGGCCCAGATCCTTGAGAACGCTGCTCAGACCCTGGTCAAGCTTGGTTATGACCACATCTACGCATCATGCGTCTGCGGAGCGGAGACCGTCAATCCCAAGATCCAGGCCACCGTGGACGCCGCGGCCCTGGCCGATATGAAGGACCGCTGGGCTCCCTATCACATGGACGTCATCGGGCCTGTGGGCCTTGATCTTGCCATAAGTCCCGCCGCCTGCAGGCACAAGCACTTTGAGGCTCCCGGCTGCGGAGAGGCGGACATCCTGCTGGTCCCGACCTACGAGGTTGGCAACGGCATCGGAAAGACCATGACCTATTTCGCGGGAGCCCAGTCCGCGGGGATAATCGTCGGAGCGGCGGTCCCCATGGTCCTGACCTCAAGGGCGGACACCTCCGACACCAAGCTGGCGTCCATCGCTCTGGGCGCCCTGGTCGGATAGGCGTAAGGCAGGCTCCGGCCATATGATCAATAAATCATCTCACATAGAGCAGAAAGGTAGAACAATGAAGCATCTCATGTCAGGAAACGAAGCCGCAGCCCGCGGCGCCTACGAAGCGGGCCTTAAGGTGGGCGCGGCTTATCCGGGAACTCCAAGCACCGAGATTTTCGAAGAGCTGCCCAAATATAAGGGCGAGCTCTACTGCGAATGGGCTCCCAATGAAAAGGTAGCGGCTGAGGTCGCCTACGGCGCATCCATCGCGGGAGTAAGATCCCTCACCGCTATGAAGCACGTCGGCGTCAACGTTGCTGCGGACCCGATATTCACCGCGGCCTACAACGGTGTCGGAGGCGGATTCGTCATCGTCAGCGGCGACGACCCCTCCATGCATTCCTCCCAGAACGAGCAGGACAACAGGTACTACGCCAGAGCGGCCAAGCTGGCCTGCGTGGAGCCCTCCGACAGCCAGGAATGCAAGGACTTCATGAAGTATGCCTACGACATCTCCGAGAAGTTCGACGTTCCCGTCCTCTTCAGGATGACCACCAGGGTCTGCCACAGCAAGAGCCTGGTCGAGTTCGGCGAAAGGGAAGAGCATCAGCCCCCCGAATACAAGAGGAACGCAGCCAAGTTCGTCAGCACTCCTGCCAACGCCTACAGGAACCACGCCAAGCTGGAGGCCAACCTCAGGCTCCTGGAGGAATACGCCAACACCTGCCCCCTGAACAGGGTCGAAATGAACGGCACTAAGATCGGCGTGGTCACTGCGTCCATCGCCTATCAGTACGCCAAGGAAGCCTTCCCCGAAGACACCTCCTTCCTCAAGCTGGGCCTCACCAACCCCATGCCCATGGAGCTGGTAAAGGATTTCGCCTCCAAGGTGGACAAGCTCTACGTCATCGAAGAGCTGGAGCCCTTCATGGAGGAGCAGATCAAGGCCGCCGGCATCGAGTGCGTCGGCAAGGACCTCATCGGCAACATGTACGAGCTCAACCCCGAGCTGGTGAAGAGCAGGGTGTTCGGTGAGCAGACCGAGTTCAGGAACGTGCCCGTTCAGGCCGTTCCCCGTCCTCCCGCTCTCTGCCCCGGATGCCCCCACAGAGGCCTGTTCTACGTCCTCTCCAAGAAGAAGGACTACGTCATCTGCGGAGACATCGGCTGCTACACCCTGGGAGCTTCCGCTCCTCTGTCCGCCATGGACTCCTGCGTATGCATGGGCGGAGGCTTCTCCGTCGCCCAGGGCATGTCCAAGGCCTTTGAGATGATGGGAGACACCAAGCACAAGATCTTCGGAGTTTTAGGCGACAGCACCTTCTTCCACAGCGGTATGACCGGCGCCGCCGAGATCATCTACAACAATGGCAGCGTCATCCCCGTGGTCCTGGACAACTCCATCACCGGAATGACCGGCCAGCAGGACAACCCGGGAAGCGGCGAGACCCTGATGGGCGATCCCGCTCCTGTCCTCAGGATCGAAGACATCCTCAGGGCCTACGGCTATGAGAACATCTTCATCGTGGATCCCAGAGATCTGGCCGCGGTCCAGAAGGCCGTGGACGACGCCCTCGCCAGCGAAGCTCCCGCCGCCATCATCACCAGAAGGCCCTGCCTGCTCCTCAAGAAGGTAAAGCAGGAGATCGGTCTCTGCAAGGTCGATACGGACAAGTGCAGGAGCTGCCGCAGCTGCCTTAAGGTAGGCTGCCCGGCTGTCTTCTTCAAGGACGGCAAGGCTACCATCGACGCGACCCTGTGCATAGGCTGCACGGTCTGCGCCCAGGTCTGCCCCTTCGATGCCATAGAAAGGGTTTAGGTGACTGAAATGAGCGAAGTCAAGAGCATTCTTCTGGTCGGCGTAGGCGGGCAGGGGACCATCCTGGTCTCCAAGCTGCTCACCGCAGGCCTTATCAAAGCAGGTTATGACGTAAAGATGAGCGAGGTCCACGGAATGGCCCAGAGAGGGGGCAGCGTCTCCACCCAGGTCCGCTTCGGGGAAAAGGTCTATTCCCCCATCATCGGCAGGGGACAGGCCGACATCATGGTGGCCTTCGAGAAGATGGAGGCCGTCAGGTACGCCGAGTTCCTCAAGCCCGGCGCCACCGCTGTCATCAACGACTACGAGATCGTCCCCATGAGCGTCGCCACCGGCGCCATGGATTATCCCCAGGGGACCATCGAGGCTATGAAGCAGGAGTTCAACGTGATCTCCCTCAACGCCGGTCAGATCGCCCAGGAGCTGGGCAATCCCAGGTGCATGAACGTAGTCCTCTTCGGCGCCATGGTCAGAGCCCTCGGCATGGATCATATCGACTGGGAGGAGGTCCTTCGCGAGAACCTCAAGCCCTCCATACTCGATATAAACCTTAAAGCATTCAACGCGTATAAATAAAAGCTGATCGGGCGGCATCTTCTGTTGAGGATGCCGCTTTATTGTTGTAAAATGATAATGAAGACGGCCCGTAATGCCGTCCCGATAGTCTGCACCTTACAATTTTCCGGGCTAAGGTCCCGGAGGAAAGGAGACCTGATGCTGAACAGCAAGGCCCTTCATTACGGAACTGTGAGAAACAAGATCCGCGAGCTCTTTGAGATCGGAAGACAGAAGAAGGAGATCTTCGGACCTGAGAACGTATACGATTTCACCCTGGGCAATCCCAGCGTGGCTCCTCCGAAGGAGGTCAGCGAAGCCTTCCTCGAGGTGCTTCAGACCATGCCGTCCCTGGAGGTCCACGGATATACCACGGCCTACGGCAATCCTTCGGCAAGAGCAGCCATCGCCGGGGTCTTCACCGAGAGGTTCGGCGGGGATTTCACCGCTGACGACTTCTATCTCACCTGCGGCGCCACCGCGGCCCTCAGGTCCTTCCTTTCGGCCTTTATCAGCGAGCCCGGCCTTGAGGTCATGGTCATCGCTCCGTATTTTGCCGAATACAGCTGCTTCATCGATTCCTGCGGCGGAAAGATGGTGGTGGTACCCCCTGACAAAAAAGCCCTTCAGATCGATCTTGATGCCTTCGAGGAGAGGATCAGCGGGAAGACCTGCGCTGTCATCGTGAACACCCCCAACAATCCTTCCGGAGTCATCTATACCGAAGAGACCCTGAGAGGCATGGCCGCCATCCTTGAAAAAAAGAGCGCCGAATACGGCCATCCGATCTACGTCATCAGCGACGAGCCCTACAGGGAGATCGTCTATGACGGAAAGAAGGTCCCGTTCATACCGCACATCTACAGGAATACCGTCATCTGCTACTCCTACAGCAAGTGCCTGTCCCTGCCCGGCGAAAGGATAGGGTACATGTTCGTTCCCAAGTGGGCGGACGACGCGAAGAACGTTCTGGCCGCGGCCGCGGGAGCCGCCCGCATGGCAGGCTATGTGTGCGCGCCTTCGATCCTTCAGCAGGTCATCGAGCGCTGCGCGGGAGTCCTTCCCGACATCAGGCCCTATGAAGAGAACAGGAAGCTCCTCTACGAGAGCCTCAAGGGCATGGGTTATGACTGCATCTATCCCGACGGCGCCTTCTACCTGTTCGTGAAGGCTCCCGGCGGGGACGACGAGGCCTTCTGCGAGAAGGCTCTGGACCTGAACATCCTGGTGGTCCCGGGCGTGGGCTTCGGAGCTCCCGGATACATGCGCATCTCCTACTGCGTGGACTATGCCATGATCAGAAGGGCGCTGCCGGGCTTCGAGAAGCTCATCAAGGGATATAAGTAGTATTTGATCTTTGGACCGCTCCGGACAGGGGCGGTCTTTTTTGCCGAAAACCGCTTGTACGTCCACCGGTTTCAGGTAAAATAGAGGTGAAAGACTGAGAACCCATCACCGAAAGGATCGACCATGAAGACACTGTTCACCAATGCCTGCCTGCTTTTAAGGAGCGCCGAAGGCAGCTACTATGCCCTTAAGGACGCTTGTCTGGGCGTCGACGGCAAATATATCGCGTACATAGATAAAGACAAGCCTGAAGGCCTCTGGGACGCCGTGAAGGACATGTCGGGAAAACTTATCATCCCCGGGTTGGTCAACGCCCACGGCCACGCAGCCATGACTCTCCTCAGGGGAGTGGGCAGCGGACTTCCTCTTCAGCGGTGGCTGAACGAAGCCATATTCCCCATAGAGGCCAAGATGAAGCCTGAGGAC
>JAFRQL010000113.1 GCA_017428655.1 Bacillota bacterium
GAAGCTCCCGAGGCCGCCGCAAACACCAAAGATCACGACGCGGAGCCCGAAGCTCCCGAGACCGCACCCGCGGATGAAGCTCCTGCAAAGGAAGAGCCCGAGGCGTCTGCCCCCGCAGCCAAAAGCAGCGACGTGACCTTCAGGAACACCGCATCCTACAGGCCCGAGGAATTCAACCTCAACGCCCCCGAGGACTACTACCGTCCCAACGTCAATTACACCAAGCAGCTCCAGAAGCGCAACGGATCCCAGATCCTCGGCATGCTGCTCTTCTGCGGCGCCTGCCTTCTGATGAGCATGCTCTAGCCCGGACCTCCGGACAGAAAAAAAGGCCGCATAGGCCGGAAAGACAAAATGAAAGCATTTCTTAAACGCAAGAATATCGAGATATCACTCAAGCGCTACGGCATCGACGCCCTCGGCGCCATGGCCCAGGGCCTGTTCTGCTCCCTTCTCATAGGCACCATCATCAGGACCCTCGGCCAGCAGCTGGGCATCCAGTACATCACCGACATCGGCACCTACGCCATGGCAGTCAGCGGTCCCGCGATGGCAGTCGCCATCGGCTACGCCCTCAAGGCAGACCCCATGGTCCTATTCAGCCTGGCCGCCGTCGGATGGGCTGCCAATGCCGAAGGTGGAGCGGGAGGCCCCCTGGCCGTCCTGGTCATCGCCATCGTCGCCGCCGAATTCGGCAAGGCAGTCTCCAAAGAGACCAAGATCGACCTGCTGGTCACCCCCGGAGTCACCATCATGGTGGGAGTCGCCCTGGCAAAGCTCATAGCCCCGCCCATCGGACAGGCCGCCAGCGCCTTCGGTATCATGATCGACAACGCCACCAAGCTCCAGCCCTTCGCCATGGGCATCCTGGTGTCGGTGCTGGTGGGCATCGCCCTGACCCTTCCCATCAGCTCGGCAGCCATCTGTGCGGTCCTCAAGCTCACCGGCCTTGCCGGAGGAGCCGCCGTCGCCGGCTGCTGCGCCCAGATGATAGGCTTCGCCTTCATGAGCTTTAAGGAGAACCGCTGGGGCGGACTGGTGTCCCAGGGCCTGGGCACCTCCATGCTCCAGATGCCCAACATCATCAAGAATCCCCGGATCTGGATCCCCTCGATCCTGACCTCCGCCATCACCGGGCCTCTGGCCACCTGCGTTTTCAAGATGCAGATGAACGGAGCGCCCATCAATTCCGGCATGGGCACCTGCGGTCTCTGCGGCCAGATCGGCATCTGGACCGGCTGGATCGCACCCTCCGAGGACGCCATCGCAAAGGGAGCTTCCGCCATCGTCCCCACGGCCATAGACTGGGCCGGCATGATCCTGATCTGCTTCGTGATCCCCGCCATCCTCTGCCCCGTCATCTTCAGCGCCCTGAAGAAGGCCGGCTGGGCAAAGGACAGCGACGTCAAGCTCTAGACCGCCGAAGTCCCGCAAGATCGTCATGAACAAGACCTTGACAGAAAACGATATACGCTCGTCGATCATCGCCGCCGGCATCAGGCTCCTCGACACCGGCCTGGTGGCCCGCACCTGGGGAAACATCAGCGCCAGGCTCTCCCAACGGGAGTTCATAATAACTCCCAGCGGAAGGAACTACCGGACCACGGAGCCCCAGGACCTGGTCAGGATGGATATCCTGGACCTCTCCTACGACCACAGCGGCCTTAAGCCCAGCTCCGAGCACGGGATCCACGCCGCGGTATACAGGCTCATGCCCGAGGCCTCCTTCGTGATCCACACCCACCAGTTTTACGCCACCGCAGTCTCCGCCGCCCTTAAGGACACCGTCATCGACATTGCGGACGAAGCCGGCAGAACGGTCCGAACAGAGATCCCCTGCGCGGAGTACGGCGTTCCGGGAACTAAGGACCTGTGGGACAAGGTCGAAAGGACCCTGAAGGATCATCCCAAGGCCTCGTGTATCCTCATGGCAAGGCACGGCGCTCTGTGCTTTGGTCCCTCCATGGAGGAAGCCTTCGAGACCGCCCTGGCAGCAGAAGAGGGCTTTAAAAAGCTCTTCTTTGAAAAAGTCCCTGCCGCTGAAGGAGCAACCGGGCTGTCCGGGATCATATCCGAGGACCTGACATCCCTTCCCCCCTATCTGGACGATTTCGCCCAGATGGTCCCCCTGGACTACGACGTGGATGACAGGGAGGCCCTCCGACTGGTCTGCGAAAAGAACGCCGCGGCGTATCTTTACGCAAAGGACGCTCCGCCCATAGATCCGGACGACGCCCTCTCCCAGCACGAGGGGTACGTCAAAGGCTATTCCCAGAGGATAAAATAAGGCAAGACAAAGCGGGCCCTCGCGGGCCCGCTTTTTTCATACGGTGTTACAGGTCTTTCCCTGAGCGGTCCGCCCATTTTAGGGCGCCGCTTTTATTATTCGGCGCTTCGCGCTACGCCTGCTGGGGATTGGCGGCGAGCCAGGCGACTATGTCGTCGCTCTCGTACATGGGCTTTCCGTCGATGAAGAGGCAGGGCACCTGATACTCCCCGCCGACTTTGATGAGGGTATCCATGTCTTCCTGGTTCTTCTTTACGTCGTGCATGACGACGTCGGTGCGTCCGGTCCTTTCGATCTCCCTGAAGACCTTCTGGCAGTAGGGGCAGGTCTCGAACATGTAAAGGTCAAGCTTCATGATGATCCTCCTTGCGATCCGGCATCTTTGACTGCCCGCGATCCGTCTTCAATGTTAGCATGAAAAGAGCGGGCCGAACAGACCCGCTCAGGATTAGTGTATAATTCAGACAATTGAGGAGCCTTACTTCCTCTTCGGCACCCTTCCGGTCTTGATGGTCGCGGCGTATGCGCTGTTGCAAAGCCCCAGGACCGCCGAGATTATGAACAGGGTCTCGATGCCCAGGGTCCTCCAGATCCAGCCTCCGAAGAGAGCGACCAGGATGGTGATCAGATGGTTCACCGAAACTCCGGTGGAGATGGTCGCCCTGCACTCGTCGTCGCTGTCCGAGATGTCCTGGACGTAGACGCTGGAGGCCATGGACGCCATGGAGATCACCGAATCCAGCAGGTAGTTGACGCAGCAGACGATGAAGGCCACGTCCCTGGGGAAGATGTGATGGGCGAAGCCGTAGAAGAAGCAGACGACCACCAGTATGACCGTGTCCATGATCATGACGATCCGGTATCCGAACCTGTCGATGATCTGGCCGATCTTCGGCGCGAGGATGAAGCTGGCCACCGAAGAGACGGCATACAGGACGCTGATGACCATGGCGCTGGCTCCGTAGAAGAGTATCAGCACGTAGGGCCCGAAGGTGAAGAAGACCTGCTTGCGGGCACCGTAGAAGATCTCCAACATGTAATACTTGTAGAACTTCCTGTTGAAATAGAACCTGTTCCTGGACTTGTCCGTCTCGGTGTTGGAGGTAAGGCCGAAGCAGAGGAACATGGCAAGGACCATGAGGGCCGCCGAGGCGATCAGGAAGGGTCTGTAGGTGGTGACATTGCCGATGAGGGCAAGCACCAGGATCACGATCAGGTAGCCTACGAGGGTGCCCGCGTGGTTCACCGCGTTGTTGTATCCGAGGGATTCGCCGCCCTTTCCTTCTCTTGCGTACTGAAGGCCTATGGCACTCTTCATCCCCAGCTGCATGTGGTCTCCGATGGAGTAGATCATCATGGCCAGTATGACCAGGAAGGCCGTGGGCGGGATGATCGACTGCATCACCATTCCGCAGACCATGATCACCGCGCCGATCTTGTAGATCTTCTCGGCGGAGAATTCGTAGAGAAGGGCCAGTATGAAGACCAGCAGCAGGCCGGGCAGCTCCCTGAAGAACTCGGAGACGCCCTTTCCCACCTGGGTCAGGCCGACCTCCTCAGCCAGATAGTTGTCTATGATGCCCTTGTATATGCCGTAGGCAAGGCCTGTCATAAGTATGGACATCAGCAGATATCTGTACTGGGTCCCGTCCTTGTAGACTCTTTTAAGCTTTTCCATATGTTCCTCTTGATGCGGCGGGCTCCGGTGAGGAGGCCCGCCGTTTAGTATCTCTTTCTATTTTCCGTATTTCTTGATGAAGTCGATCATGAACTCGGCTCCGCCCGCCAGGGTCTCGCAGTCCATGTTCTCGTTGACCTGGTGCGCTCTGGTGCTCTCTCCCTTGGTGTTGAAGAAGGGGCCGAACCTGTAGACGTTGTCAGACAGGCCGTAGAGGAACTTGGAGTCGGTGCCGCCGAGCATCACGTCGGGGACCAGGGTGATGTCCTCGCCGTAGCGCTCCTTGCAGAGGCTGTAGAGCAGCTGGGCCGCGTCGTTCTCGACGTCGCCGCAGGGAGTGGGATTGTGGCCCTTGTGGGGGATCACTTCCATGCCCTCGGGGATGATGCTCTTGAGGTACTCGGTGATGCTCTCGACGGTGTCGCCCTGCAGGAGCCTGCTGTTGACGCCTACGCTGGCCTTCTCGGGCAGGATGTTGCCCTGCTGGCTCCCCTGAGCCATGGTCGGGACCAGAGTGGTGTGGAAGTATGCAGCCAGCTTGGGATCCTTGTCGATGATCGGAAGAAGCTCGTTCCAGTTCCCCTCGATGTCGGAGAAGAGCCTGCCCAGCTCCTTGTCCTTCATGACGGGAGCGAGGGCTTCGAACCTGGCCTTGACGGCGGGAGTGATGCGGTAGGGCAGCTGATGGTCGCGGATGGCGATGATCGCTTCAGCCACATAATCCAGGGCTCCGCCGTGATGGGGAGTCGAGGAGTGTCCGCCCTCGTCCAGCCTGTAGATCTCGAAGTCAACATAGCCCTTCTCGCCTACGGCGATGGAGCAGATGCGGCCTTCGGCTTCCATAGCGGAGCCTGCCCTCATGCCGCCGCCCTCGTCCAGGGTGATGCCGCACTTAACGCCTTTAGCGGTCAGATGGTCCGCCATGGCCTGAGCGGAGCTGAGAGAATCGCCGCCAGCTACCTCTTCGTTGTAGCAGTATGCCATGTAGATGTCGTAATCGGGCTGATATCCTTCGGAGAGCAGGTGCTCGACCGCCTCCAGCTGGGCTATCATCTGGGCCTTGCAGTCGGATGCTCCGCGTCCCCAGACGTGGCCGTCGGCAATGACGCCTTCATAGGGAGGATAGGTCCACTTGCCCCAGTCGCCTTCGGGGACGACGTCCATGTGGGCCATCATGTAGACCGGAAGAGCCTTGGACTTGCCGGTGCCCTTCCAGTGGAAGAGGAGCCCTGCCTTGCCTACGACCTCGTGGTCGAGCTTTTCGGCGATGAGCGGGTAGGTCTTAAGGATGTAATCGTGGAGCCCGAAGAACGGGGTCCAATCTGTGTCCGCTTCGTGGTCCTTGGAAAGGGTGGCGAACTTCACGGCGCCGGAAAGATGCTCGGCGCACTTGTTTGGTGTGATCTCGTAAACCATATTTTCCTCCTTCTTTTGCATGCGGAGCGCTGCCCCGCCGTGTTTATATTATAGATATTATATATCGTTTTCAGAAGACCAGCTGCACCAGCAGCATGTAGCACGCGGTGCCCAGTGCGATGCTGAGAAGGGAGTTCCTCTTCAGCACGTACAGACCGCAGGTCACCACCGACGCGATGAGCCTGGGAAGCCAGCTGGATACCGAAAGCGATGTGTCCCTGAGACAGTATACCACCAGCATGGCCATGACCGCGCAGGGAAGCACTTTCCCAAGATAGGTCACCACGTCCGGCGTCTTTCTTCCGCCCCCGAAGAGGACGAAGGGAAGAGCCCTGAGCATGACCGTCACGGCAGCCGCAGTCAGGATCCCCGCCCATACATACGAAGCGCTCATTTCGCTGCCCTCCCTTCGATGAAAGGCCTCAGGATCAGCAGCAGAGCCGCGATGGCGATCATTGAGGGGATCAGGAAGGCGTCGGGCCCGAAGATCATCAGGCAGACAAGGCTCGCCGCAGCTCCCGTAAGAGCCGGCAGATGGTCTTTGTGGTCCAGCCACTGGCCCGTCATCACCGTGATGAACAGAGCGGTAAGGGCAAAGTCGAGGCCCTCGGTGCTGAAGTTCACCGCGGAGCCCAGAAGGCAGCCGACGACGCCTCCTGCGACCCACCAGCAGTGGTCGAAGGCGCTGACGAAAAAGCAGTAAGGGATGCGCTTTTCTTTCGGGACGTCGTCCGGCACGCTGCAGACCAGCGAATAGGTCTCATCGGTCAGGGTGAATATCATATATGGCTTAGCCTTTCCCGCGTCCCTGTAC
>JAFRQL010000114.1 GCA_017428655.1 Bacillota bacterium
AAAGTATTCCAGCATGCCCTTGCCCATGCATGCCCTTATGCCGTTGACGTTCCAGGTGATGATCTTCATGCTTGTTCCTTTCCGGCCTGCCGGTGCCAAACGACGTGCTTAAACTGATGATGGCGGAGCGGTCCAAACGGTAAACTCCCGCCGCCTATATATTATTCAAAAAACGGCCCTCAGCGATATACTGAAAGCCAAAGGTCGAGCAGTTCTGTAAGCCGGGTTCTGTATTGGACGATCATCTTTCTAGACCTGCAGTTGCCTGCAGGCTCAAGCGACCTACCTTCCGGGAAGGGACGGGCCGCCCCCTTTCAGGCACTTTGCTCTCGCAGTTGCCTCCCTCTTTGGTCTTGCTCCGGATGGGGTTTACACTGACGGCCGCCGTTACCGGAAGCCCGGTGAGCTCTTGCCTCACCTTTTCACCCTTACCGCTTTGAGCGGCGGTTCTTTTCTGTTGCACTATCCTTAGGGTCACCCCCACCGGCCGTTAGCCGGCATCCTTGCCCTGCGGAGCCCGGACTTTCCTCACCCGCGCTTTTCAGGGCGCGGCCGCGATCGTCTGGACTGCTCGAGAAATCAATATATCACGATCTTGACAGCTTTTCAAGAAGAGCGGCGGTCTTCGCCCTCTCTTCTTCAACTGAAGAGGGATCCCTGGACTCCGAGAGCCTCTCCAAAAGCGTTTTGAGCCTTGCGGCCTCGGACTGTATGTATTCCCGGGCCAGAGGATCTTCGCTATCGAGTATCATGGGAGGATAGATGTAGTCGGTCCAGTCGCGGAAGTATTCGCGGCAGCAAGTGGATGAAGACAGGTCATCACAGTCTGGTTCATCTGCCTTACTTTCAACGCTACCGTCCGCACTTTTTGCCACCAGCTTTATGCCTCCGTCCGCGCATTCTCCCGGTTCTTCAGTGTTATCAAACAAAACGCCCGAAGGCTCAACAGGAACCGCCCTTATGATCTGGCATATCCTGCCCCGCTCTCTCACCAGAAATTCTCCGGTCACGGTGAAACCGTTCCCGTCCAGCCACCGCCTTAAGACCTCCGCCCTGGTCCTGGGCTGGAGCACGAAGGTCTTGAAGCTCCGGCTCTTCCGGATATCCTCTCCCAGGATCGAAGCGATGAGCTCGCCGCCCATACCGGCGATGATCACATGATCCACCTCGCCGTTTTTGAGCACGGAAAGACCTCCGCCAAGCCTGAGATCGAAAAGATCAGGATCGAGTCCGCTGGCCGCGATGTTCTCTTCAGCCTTCTTGAGAGGTCCCTCGTTGATATCGCTGAGGATGGCCCGTCCGCACAGTCCGTTTTGGACCATAAAAATGGGCACAAATCCGTGATCTGTGCCTATGTCCGCTGCGGCGCCCCCCGAAGCGAGCCGGGCCAGCGCCGCCATTCTTTCAGATAGTCTGATATTACTCAAGATAGTCTCTCAGCTTTCTGCTCCTGCTGGGATGCCTGAGCTTTCTAAGGGCCTTTGCCTCGATCTGGCGGATCCTCTCGCGGGTCACGTCGAACTCCTGGCCGACCTCCTCAAGGGTGCGGGTCCTGCCGTCATCAAGGCCGAACCTGAGCCTTAAGACCTTCTGCTCCCTGTCCTGAAGGGTCCCCAGGACCTCGTCCAGCTGCTCCTTGAGCATGGAGAAGGCCGCCGCGTCGGCGGGAGAAGGTACGTCGTCATCGGGGATGAAGTCTCCCAGATGGCTGTCCTCTTCTTCGCCGATAGGAGTCTCAAGGGATACAGGCTCCTGGGCGATCTTGGAGATCTCCCTGACCTTGTCCACGCTGATACCCATCTCCTTGGCGATCTCTTCGGGGGAAGGCTCCCTGCCCAACTCCTGGATCAGCTGCCTGGTCACCCTGATCTGCTTGTTTATGGTCTCGACCATGTGGACCGGGATCCTGATGGTCCTGCCCTGGTCCGCGATGGAACGGGTGATGGCCTGCCTGATCCACCAGGTCGCATAGGTGCTGAATTTGAAGCCCTTGCGCCAGTCGAATTTCTCGACGGCCTTCATCAGGCCCAGATTGCCCTCCTGGATAAGATCGAGGAAGAGCATGCCCCTTCCGACATAGCGCTTGGCGATGCTGACCACCAGCCTGAGATTTGCCTCGCAGAGCATCTTCTTGGCGTGGCTGCCTGCCTCGGAAGCCTTGAGAAGATCCGCGGGAAGGTCAGCCTCGGCGGTCCCTTCCTTTCTGAGCTTTCTCAGCTCCGCGTCCGCCCTGTTTCCGACCTCCATGGCCTGGGCGTAATCCATCTCCTGATCCGCAGAAAGGAGGGGCACCTTTCCGATCTCCTTAAGGTACATCCTGACCGGATCGTCCACCGAAAGGGTCTTGGAGATCTCGCCCAGATCGTCGGCGTCCACGTCATCCTCGCGGGCCTCCTCGTCGATCTCGTTGGAGATCTCGTCTATGTCGGCGAGGCTCAGAAGATCTATGTCCTCGTCGCTCATCTCGAGATCGGTGGTGATATTGACTCCGCTGGCCTCAAGCTCGTCGAAAACGGCGTCTTCCCTTGCCGCGTCCGCGTTGACCTCGGAAAGGATCTCGTTCACATCGGAAAGCTTGATCTCCCCGGCTCTTTTTACCTTTTCGAGAAAGCTCTCCAGCTGAGCGTTCTTGTCGATGGTTTTAGTCTCTGCAGCCTGTTTTTTCATGTGACCTGTTCCCTACCTTTTGTTCATCTGATTGAGCGTGACCAGCTCTTCCGTTAATTGTTTTATGTAGACCGGATCTGTGTCCGGATCAGCCATCGATAATATATCGCCTATCTCGGTGATGCGCTTGGCCCGTTTGGCCTGTTCGAGCCTTTCCATGCAGTCGTCGAAGGCCTTTTTGTCGTCTTCTCCGATGCGTATCTCGTCGAGGATCTGCTGAAGATAGTTCAGCGCGTTTTCGCCCAGCCGGTCCTTGAGATCGGTGAGTTCGAAATCCGCGTCCTCGCGGTAGACGTCGTCCATCGCCGAGAAGATCTCAAGTCCCTCTCCGGTAACGAAGAGCTCCCTTTTTGCCGCCGCCCGGGGAAAATACGACCCGTTGAGCATCAGAAGCCTTATGACCGTCTTTTCCAGCATCACGTCGGCGTCGCTGTAGACCGTGCCCGGAGGAGCTTCCTCCTCTCCCTCGCCGCTGTCCCTTGGCCGGGGCTGGGGCTGGGAGGCCTTCGCGGACGCGTCTCCCTGGACCTGGTTCCTCAGGGCCCCTTCGGAGAACCCGTAGTCCGCCGCGACCTTTTTTATATATAGCTCGGACTCCACCGGAGAGAGCTTGGAAAGGTCTTCCGCGGCCCTTCTGAAGAACCTGAGCCTGCCGTCGGTGGACTGCATGTCGCAGCCCTCGGCGATGACCGAGACCTTGTAGTCTATGTCCGACTTGGAGACCCTGTTCATCATCTCGATGAACTCGGCCCGTCCGTGCTTTTTCTCGTATTCGTCGGGGTCCTTTCCGTCCTCCACGTGCATGACCCTGACCTCAAGGCCGGCGTTTCTAAGGACGTCAATGCCCCTGAGAGCGGCCTTGCGTCCGGCGTTGTCCGCGTCGTAGCAGAGCACCGCCTTCTGGGTATATCTGGCGAGGAGCCTGGCCTGCTGCTCGGTGAGAGCGGTGCCGAGGCTTGCCGCCACATTTTTGACCCCTGCCTGGTAAAGGCCGACCACGTCCATGTAGCCTTCAACCATGATGGCGAAGCCCTCTTTCTGGATCTCGCTCCTGGTCAGGTTGAGGCCGAAGAGGTTCTGCCCCTTCTGGAATATCAGCGATTCCAGAGAATTGAGGTATTTGGGCTCCCCGTCTCCGAGGATCCTGCCGCCGAAGCCGATGACCCTGCCCTGGGTGTTGATTATGGGGAAGATCACCCGGTCGCGGAAAAAGTCATAGAGCTTGCCGCTCTTTTGCGAGGTCCTGGCCAGGGATATCTCCTTGAGCATCCCTTCGTCGATCCCCTGCTTTTTCAGGTAGCCGCTGAGGCTGTCCCACCCGGCGTCGGCGTATCCGATGCCGAATTTCTTGATGGTGGCGGGCTCGATGCCGCGGCCTCTCATGTACTCGAAGCCCCGGTTGCCCTTGGCGCAGATCCCCGAATAAAAGAACCTGGCGGCCAGACGGTTGGCCTCGTAATAAGGCTCCTTTTTCTTTCCCTGCCTGGCGTAGACCGTGTCGATCTCCACGCCATACTGCTTGGCCAGCTGTTCGACGGCCTCGGGGAAGGTCTTGTTGTAGTACTTCTCGATGAATTTGAAGGCGTCCCCGTGCTCGCCGCAGCCGAAGCAGTGGTAGGTCTGGCGGGATTCGGACACGACAAAGGACGGCGTCTTCTCTTTGTGGAAGGGACAGCAGCCTTTATAGTTGCTCCCCGCGCGTTTGAGAGGCACCAGCGGAGATATCAGATCGACGATGTTGCATCTGCTCTTGATCTCTTCGACCGCAGCGCTGTACGAATTTGACTCCATCAGATCCTCCCGAAAACCTACGGGATATTTATTCAACAGAGTTCGGGGATTTCCTTTAATATTTTTTGTTAATTTTGAAAGAAAAAACACTGATCTTAAGGCTTCCGCCGGAAGGCTACCGTCTCAAAAAACTACCTGACCTTCCAGCCTTCGGGGACGAAGATCTTCTCAAAGGCGGAGATGGCGTACCTGTCGGTCATGCCGGCGATGTGGTCCTTGACCGCCACCTCGATGCCGTCGGAATCGATCATGAGCCTGGCCTCTTCGGGCATCTTGTCGGGATTTTTGAGATAGTACTCATAGAGATTGAGCAGCAGATGGTTGATCTTCATAGTTTCCGACGCGCCCTTTACCACCGGATTGTTGTAGACCGCCTCGAACATGAAATCCCTCAGCTTGTTCATGTAGAACCCGAACTCACCTGACTGGAGGATATCGTTTTTGCCGTCGCTGTTTCTGACCACGTCCTTCACCAGGGCGTCGATCCTCTCGCCGTGGCTGGCGCCGAAGAGCTCCAGGCAGTCCCTGGGGATGTCCTCGGTCCTGATTATCCCGCCCCTGAGAGCGTCGTCGATGTCGTGGTTGATGTAGGCGATCCGGTCGCTGATCCTTACCACCCTGCCCTCAAGGGTAAAGGGGATGTTGGGGCCGCTGTGGTTCACGATGCCGTCCCTGACCTCGGCGGTGAGGTTCATGGTGTTGCCCTTGGCGTTGCGGTCGATGACGTCGACGACCCTGAGGCTCTGGACGTTGTGGGCGAAGCCTCCGGGGAAATGCTGGTTGAGAAAATATTCGCCGTGATGGCCGAAGGGAGTGTGTCCCAGGTCGTGACCCATGGCGATGGCCTCGGTCAGGTCCTCGTTGAGGTCCAGGGCCCTGGCGATGGTGCGGGCGATCTGGGCGACCTCGAGGGTGTGGGTCAGGCGGGTCCTGAAATGGTCGCCTTCAGGGGAAAGGAAGACCTGAGTTTTATGCATGAGCCTTCTCAGGGACTTGGAATGGATGATCCGGTCCCTGTCCCTCTGAAAGTCGGTCCTCATCTCGCATTTTTCCTCGGGACGGAGCCTTCCTCTGGTCTCCGCTGCCCTGCAGGCGTAGGGAGAGAGCGTCATGGCCTCTCTTTCTTCGAGCATTTCTCTTAAAACCATCTGTCAGCCTTTCTTCCACACAAAAAGCCGGCATATGCCGGCCGAAATCATCTGTCAGTTGAACCGAAGCCCCCTTTGCGCTCACCGTCCGCGCAGTCGCTCTCGGTGATGCCGAAGGGAACGAAGATGCCCTGGGCAAAGGCCTTGCCCGCGGAAATGTGCAGGGACTTTCCCTCGCGGGAATCGTTGGTCACCTTGACCATGATGTGTCCCTGATTGTCAGCGTTGTAATAATCGCTGTCTATGACGCCCACGGTATTGTCCAGCTGGAGCCTGTATTTGAAGCCCAGGCCGGATTTGGGCATGATGAGCAGGACCCATCCCTCGTCGATGCGGCAGCGGAGCCCGGTGGCGACCGTCGCGGTCTCGCCGGGAGCGAGATCGATGTCGGTGGGGGTCTTTATATCATAGCCGGCGGAGCCTTTGGTCGCTCTCACCGGCATTTCCACTTGATGTTCGAAACCAGTTATCGGTTCAAATTCTGCTATTCTGTACATTCCTTGAATATCGAGAGATCCTCCGGGAGCTCGAAATAGAGCTTTCCGTCGAACTCCAGGCACGGTACTCCTACTCTTCCCGCAGCCTTGATCTCATCGAATTCGGGTCGGTTGTCCCTGAGCTTGAGGAATCTCTTGAGAGGACCCATCCCGCTGGTGATGTCGACGTATCCGAACCGGATACCTGCCTCGGTAAGGGCTTCCTTTACCGGAGGGCAGCCCGGTCAATGACTGCTGGAATACATTATAAGGTTCTTCATGATGATACCTCCCAATTGCATGCTGTGTACACAGATCATTTATTTGATTTTAGCATGAATAAGGAGATGATGCAATTATTTCAATAAAAGGCAGATCTATCGTGACCTGCATATTCCACGTCGTGGACATGCCGGCCGCAAAGCTCACATTTTCTTTACCCTATCAGCCTCTTCATATCGATCTTCTCTTTGCTGATGAGAGCGCCGCTGTACTGCCTGATGTCGCTGAGCCTTCTGCAGATCCCGTTGACCTGATCGAGGGTCACGGAGTCGATCTCCGCCATGACCTCCTCGTCGCTGTAGTTGCGTCCCAGAAGGAGCCTGTTCTTGCCCAGGACGTTCATGCGGCTGCCCATGGACTCCTGCCCGAAGATATAACCGCTCTTCATCCTCTGCTTGCAGACAGCCAGCTCGTGCTCCTCGAGGCCTTCTTCGCCCAGCTTTTTCAGCTCTTCCGCGATGCCGTCGATGGCGACCTTCTCCTTGCCCATGCTGACGCCTGCGTAGATAAAGAACATACCCAGCTTGGAATATGCGACGGGAGCACTGAAGACCGAATAAGCCAGGCCCTTCTTTTCCCTGATGTTCTGGAAGAGCCTTGAGCTCATGCTGCCGCCCAGCACGTCGTTGACTATGGCCTGGGCGTAGAATTCGTCGGAATCCAGGGCGATGGAGGGAACGGACAGGGCTATGTGGGACTGGCCGATGTCCTTTGCCCTGCTGACGAAGCTCCTGCCCTCCGTGGGGCCGTATGAGGCCTTTTCAGGGCTTTTTCCCTGGAACTTGGACAGAGCCTCGTTGAGCTGGTCTTCCAGCCTCTTTTCGTCAAATCTGCCCACGCAGGACACTACCATGTTTTCGGTCTTGTAATATTCTCCGATATAAGAGAGGATGGCGTCCCTGTTGATCTTCTTAAGGGAGGTCCTGGTCCCGATGACCGGCCTTGCCAGAGGAGTACCTCTGAGGACCCTTTCGGTGATAAGGTCCACAACCAGATCGTCGGGGGTGTCCTCGTACATTTGCATCTCCTCCAGGATGACGCCCCTCTCTCTCTTCATCTCTTTGGAGTCGAAGACGGAATCGGCGAGCATCTCTAAAAGCAGGTCCGTTGCCTGGGGGAAGGTCTCTGTCAGCGCCTTGATGTGAAAGCAGGTGGCTTCCTTGCCGGTGAAGGCGTTGACCGATGCTCCCAGATCGTCGATGGCTCTGGCCAGCTGCTGGGCGTCCTTGGTGGAGGTCCCTTTGAAGAACATGTGCTCGATATAGTGGGAAACGCCTGAATTGTCGGCGTTCTCGCAGACGGAGCCTGCTCCTACCCAGATGCCCAGGCAGGCTGCCTGAGCGTGCTCGAGATGTTCTGTGACCAGGCCTGCTCCGCAGGCAAGCTTCTTATATTGATACATTCGGTCATCTCCTTTCTATGTCGGCGGAGGGGTCCTGGCGCAAGGCATCGCCCCGCATCCTCGCGCTGAACGCGCTCGGCGCGGTACCCCCTTGCGCCACCCCT
>JAFRQL010000115.1 GCA_017428655.1 Bacillota bacterium
CCAGCCTGCCCTCTTTCACGTATAGCTGGCCGCAGGCCGAGACGCTGCCGTCTGCCGCGCCGTTCTTTACGTCCGGATCCTTTCCGGGGATGACGCCTTTCGCGGAGCAGCCCGCCAGGAGCAGTACGCCCAGGATTATGACCATTTTAAGCAATTTACTTCCCGTAGCCCCGCTCCTTTCTACGCGCAGAAAAGCACTTTCCCTTATATAAAGATTGTAGCATAAGCCCGGCAATGCTTCAATTTAAACCGCGCGAAATGTGTTCCCTCGGAGACTGACGTTTATCCGACGGATCTTCATGCCTTCGACATGCTGGAGCCGGATGACGATATAAGCAAAGAGGCGATCCGCAGGTTCAACGAGCATTTCGAAAAGTTCTTGGGACGGTGATCAGACAGGCCCGGATCCGCAAGCGTCTATCGCCTCAGGAAGTGACAGCATCTGTATACCGGCATACCGAAAGGATCCGGCCCGTGAGAAGTATTCACTTTATACTTTTCATCCTCTTGACCACCAGCTGGGCGCACATGCCGGTGAAGGCTCCGGCGATCATGCCCGAGAGCATCAGGACGGGAAGGTAGATCAGAAGCTGGCCGGTGCGGTAGACCGCGACGGTCACGGCCATCTGGCCGATGCCGTGGGCCATGGCGCCGATGACGCTGCAGATCCAGATCTGGTCCTGTGAAAGGATCCTCCGAAGGAGGAGCATGACCAGAAAGCAGCAGATCCCCCCGCCCAGAGAAAAGAGCATGGACATCAGGGAGCCTGCGAAGACGCTTCCGAGAAGGATCCTGACCATGAGGATCATGAAGGTGTCCCGCGGGCCCAGGGCGAACATGGCGTAGACCGTGATGATATTGGCAAGGCCCAGCTTTACCCCGGGGACCGGAACCAGTGGCGGGATCTGGGCTTCGATGACGAAGATGATCAGGGCGACGGCGGTAAGAAGGCCCATGGTCGTTATCCTCTTTGCGTTCATACGGCCTCCTACTGGGACACGGCGTCAGGGCCGCCGCTGTCCTTTATCCTGATCATGAGCCTGTGGGGCATGCAGACGATGGGAGCGGCCTGATCCGACAGCCATCCCTGATCCACGCATACCCGGTCGGGGCAGTCCGCCTCAGTGACCCTGATCCTGCCCGGCTGGACGGTTATAATATTCGAGCCTCCGCCTGTCCACTCCACCGTGAACGAACGCTCCGAGGTGACGGTGGAAAGGTCGATCTCCTCGATGACGACCCCGTCCTGAAGGATCTGGACCGTCTTTCCTTCTTTTTTTGCGGTGAGAGAAAAGAAGGACAGAAGAGCGAGGACGGCAGCCAGCGCGGCCAGTATGATGATCCAGGTCCTGGTCCTTATCATTTTCCTTCTCCTATGAACTGAAGCTCGTATCCAGATCCGGGCTGGGCAGAGAAGCGGCCCCTGAGCCCGGCGCTTGCCAGCATCCTGCCGTCGTCGGTGACCAGTATCATCTCAAAGTCTCCCCTCTCCCTCCAAAAGCTCAGAGCTTCCTCCTCGCCCATGACGAAAAGGGCAGTGGACAGCGCGTCGCAGTACATCCCCTCACTGCCGATGGCGGTGGCGGAGATCAGCCCGCTCCTTGCGGGGGCTCCGGTCTCAGGGTCCATGATGTGCCAGTAGACCGTGCCGTCCTCGCCTTCGAAATACCGCTCGTATCCCCCCGAGGTCACCACCGCCTGCCCTTCGGTCTCGACAACGCCGATGATGCCCGCGCTCCGGGGATCCTGGACCGCGATCTTCCAAAGGGAGCCGTCCGGCTTGGCGCCGATGGTCTGGACGTTGCCGCCCAGGTTTATCAGGGCGCTCTTTACACCGCCCTCTGTCAGCATCCCGCTGATCAGATCCGCGGCAAAGCCCTTGCCGACGCTGCCCAGGTCGATCTCCATGCCCTCCTCCACCGAAGCCTCGCTGCCGGAGAGGGAGATCTTCGTATAGTCCACCTTCTCAAGAAGGACCGAGAGCTCGCTCTGCTGCGGGATCCTGTGCTCTCCAGTGGTGAAGCCCCAGGCCCTGACCACCGGGTAAATGGAAAGATCCAGCCTTCCGCCGGTGATCTCGCAAAGCTCGAGGCCTCTTTTGAGCATCCTTGCGGGGACCTCCGACAGGTCCGCCCTGCCCTCACTGTTCAGGACCGAGATCTCGCTGTCCGGGACGGTCACCGAGATCCTTTTTTCGAGATCCTCCACCGCCTCCTCGACGGATGCGAGAAGAGCCTCGTCAGTGCCGAAGGCCCTGATCTCCATGAAGGTGTCCATGGCAAAAAAGCTTATGGAAGCCTCGCGAAGGGCATTGTCCTGCTCTTTTGAAGCCTGATCCTGAGACGAGGGCCTGACTGCCTCCTCTGCCATTTGCCCGGATGCCGGGGACTTTTCCGCCCCGCAGCCCGAAAGGGCCATAAGGCAAAGGACGAGGGCTATTAAGATGTATCTTGCGAAGGGTCTGCGGTCCACTTTTATCATATGCGGCCTTGCGGAAAGGCCGCCCTGCTTCTGTTCAAAATGCCGGAGGGAAGGCCCCTCCGGCACGATCTTCTTTCGGATGCAGTGCATCCTGTGACTTAAGGCTGGGCCTATTGTATCACAAAGGCTGCCCTATTTCATCAGCTGGCTGAAGCGCATCATGATCATAGCGACCTGCTCTCTGGTAGCATTGGCGCCGGGGCTGAGCCTTCCGCCGTCCCCTTCGATGAGACCGTTTCCGACGGCCCACTTCATGGCCTGCTGAGCATAGTCCTTGACGGAGGAAGCGTCCTCAAAGCTGAGCTCCGTCGCCGCGTTGGCGGTGACGTCCTTGCCCTGCTTCTCGGCGAACCTGTAGAGCATGGCGACCAGCTGCTCGCGGGTCACGTTGTTCTCACCCTTAAAGGTCTTGTCCTCGTAACCGTCGATGATGCCCTGGGAGGCTGCCCAGTTGACCGCCGCGCAGTACCAGTTTTCCGCGGTCACGTCGGTGAATGCGGACTCGCCTGCGGAGGCTCTGGCTCCGCTCATGTTGAGCAGGACCTGAGCGGCCATCCCTCTGGTCATGACCTTCTTCGGAGCGAAGGTCTCGGTCTCTACGCCGCTGAAGATGCCGTTCTTGGCCACATAGGTGATGGCGTCGCCGGACCAGGACTGATAATCAACGTCGGTGAACTGCTTTCCGACTTCCTTGATCAGGATGTTCACGGGATAATCGGTGATGCCGGCGGTGGTGTAATAGCGGACGTTGGTGATGGTCTTTCCTGCCATGTCCAGCTCGTCCTCGTTCCAGCCCAGCTCGGTGCCTCTCCAGATGTTGGTCACGTGATGCAGACCGTACTTGTTCCCTTCGGAATCGGTGAGGACCACTGCGCTGACGGTGTCGCCCTTCTCGATGCCCTCGGTGTTCTCAAGGGAGATCTCGATATCGGTGTGGTGGCCGTTGTAGGTGATGGAAGCCTCCGCGCCTTCCTTAGAGGCTGCTCTGCCGCCCACGGGGCCGAAGCTGAAGCTTCCGTCTTCCTTTACAGTGAGAGCCTTGAAGCGGGCGGGCTTTTCGCTGAGCAGGTAGTAGGCGTGGTCGGCGTTCTCAAAGAGGGCGTCACTGCCTTCGTAGACGGTGGTGCTCTCCTGACCTCTCAGGGTCACGGTGATGGAGAGGGATGCGTCGTCGGTGACCTGGGTCAGTCCTTCAAGGACGCTCATGTCGGAGACGAACACGGGGAAGGTGATGCCGCTGATATCGCTGCCTTCGGGATCCTTGTGATAGG
>JAFRQL010000116.1 GCA_017428655.1 Bacillota bacterium
ACCATCATCACCATCACCACGGCGAGCACGACGCCGACGAAGTATTCACCAGCTGGGGCTGCGAGACCGCAAAGCGCTTCACCAGGGACGGCCTCATGGAGTGCCTCAAGGCCCTCAACGACAGCGAGCGCTTCGGCATGGTACTTCGCGCCAAGGGCATCGTAGCCGGAGAAGACGGCAAGTGGCTCCACTTCGACTTCACTCCCGAAGAGGAAGAGATCAGGGAAGGCGCCGCCGCTACCACCGGTCTGCTCTGCGTCATCGGAGCCGAGCTCAAGGAAGACGCCGTAAAGGAACTGTTCGGAGTATAAGATGGCAGAAGCTGTAGAAGTACCCGTATATCTTTTCACCGGTTTTCTCGAAGCCGGAAAGACCACCTTCATCCAGGAGACCCTGGCGGATCCCCGGTTCAACGCCGGCGAATCCACCCTGGTGCTGCTCTGCGAAGAGGGCGAGGTCGAGCTGGATCTGGACGCCCTCAAGGGCGACATCACCGTCGAGGTCATAGAGGACGAGGATCTTCTGAACCCCGTCAACCTTCAGATGCTCCTGACCAAGGCCGGGGCAGAGAGGGTCATGGTCGAGTACAACGGCATGTGGATGCTGGACACCCTGTTCGCCGCCATGCCCGAGAACTGGGTCGTCTATCAGGAGTTCAGCTTCTACGATACCGACACCTTCATCTCCTACAACACCAACATGCGGCAGCTGGTCTACAACAAGCTCCAGACTGCCGACTGCGTGGTCTTCAACCGCTTCAGCAGCAGCGCCGACAAGATGGAGCTCCACAAGATCGTGAGAGGCTGCTCCAGAAGGGCCGAGATCATATACGAGTATCCCGACGGAGAGACCGAATACGACGACATCGAAGACCCGCTGCCCTTCGACCTCGAGGCTCCCATCGTCCAGATCGAGGACATGGATTACGCCATCTGGTACAGGGACATGGGCGAGGAGATGGACAAGTATCAGGACAAGGTCGTAAGGGTCAAGGGCATCACCGGCAACGCGGTGGGGCTTCTGGGCGGCAGCTTCATCATCGGCCGCGAGGTCATGACCTGCTGCGTCGAGGACATCCGGATGGCCGGACTGGTCTGCGAGTGGAACGGTCCCCGTCCCCAGAAGGGGAGCTGGATCTGGGTCACCGCGTCCATCAACATCCAAAAGCACAAGGCCTACGGCATGAAGAAGGGCCCGGTGCTCAAGGTCAAGAAGATCGAGAACGCCGAGGAGCCCGATCAGACCGTGGCGACGTTTTATTGATAAGAAAGCATAATGAGCGCATTTGATAAGCACCAAACTGAATACGCGGCGCCTGAGACCGCTGTGCAGCCCCTCATTTTAAAGGATGAGGATCCTGCCCGCGCCTTCAGGCTAACCATGCTCATACGCTCCATGCTGATGCGAATGCCCATGCACATGTGCGGCATGCAGACATTTGTAAATATTCGCTGACATAAAAAGGACCGGCTTCCATAAGGAGGCCGGTCCTCTGCTTAAGGTAAAAGAGAGGAAAAGATGGAAGTCAAAAAAGGCAGGCCTGCAGCCCTTCTCCCCATAGGAGTTTTCCTGGTGCTCTACCTGGGCCTGGGGATCCTTTTCGAATATGTGATGAAGATCCCCATGGGTTTCTACAACGTGCCTATCGTGGTAGTATTCATGATCGCTCTGGCGGCTGCCTGCTTTCAGGAGAGAAAGGGGACCATCGACGACAAGATCGCGCTGATGGCCAAGGGGATCGGCCAGCCGGACATCATCACCATGATACTGATCTTCCTCACCGCCGGCATATTCGTCGGGGTGGTGGGAAGGTCTTCCGCAGAGAGCGTGGCCTACTTCATTCTTTCGGTCATGCCCGCAAGATACGCGGCGGCGGTCCTGTTCATCATCAGCTGCGTGGTCTCGGTGTCCATGGGGACCTCCGTGGGGACGGTGACCCTGATCATGCCCATCGCCATGGCGGTCTCCGGGGCTTCCGGCTTCGCCCTTCCTCTGTGCGCGGGCTCCGTAGTGGGAGGCGCCATGTTCGGAGACAATCTTTCATTCATCTCGGACTGCACCATCGCTGCCTGCAACGGGCAGGGGTGCACCATGAAGGAAAAGTTCATGAAGAATATCAGGCTGGCATTCCCCGCGGCTGCGGCTGCCCTCGTCCTGATATTGATCTTCTCGGTCAGGACCTACATCGGAGGGGCGGTCAGCGGCGAGTACGACCTGATCCAGGTGATCCCCTACGTGCTGGTGCTGGTCTGCGGCATCGCCGGGCTCAACGTTTTCGCGGTGCTCTTCATCGGCATCGCCAGCGGGTCCGTCATCGTCCTTCTGACCGGAGCAAATACTCCGGTAGGGCTTCTCAAGGGAGCCGGATCCGGCGTCGCCTCCATGTACGAGACGACCATCGTCGCCCTGATGGTGTCCGCTCTCTGCGCCCTGATCAGGGATAACGGGGGATTTGAGGCCCTGCTCTCGTGGATAAAGGCAGGGTTCAGGGGAAGAAGGGGAGGCCTGATCGGCATGGGCCTTCTGGTGGGCGCCATGGACATCGCCACCGCCAACAACACCGTAGCCATCGTCATGGCCAGCCCCATCGCAAGGCAGATGCGCGAGGAGTACGGTATCAGCGCCCCCAAGGCGGCGTCGATCCTCGATACGTTTTCGTGCATCTTCCAGGGGATGATCCCCTACGGAGCCCAGATGCTGGTCGCGGTCTCAACGGCGGCGTCCCTGGGTTCTCCTCTAAGCGCCTTCGACGTGATCCCTTACCTCTTTTATCCCTACATGCTCCTGATCTGCTCGCTGATCTCCATCATCTTCGGAAAGAACACCGACGATTGACCGCTGATGGGGCGCTCAGCGCCAGTTATGCGGAATAAAAAATACCGGGCCCCGCATCTGAGGGCCCGGTGATCTGTTTTTTGCCTATTCGATCGTGATGTTGTGATCCCTGAGATGGGTCTTGATCGCGTCCATGCTCTCTTCGCTGATCACATGCTCGATGCGGCAGGCGTCGTCGGTCGCGGTCTTTTCGTCCACTCCCAGGTCCATAAGGATCCTGCTCAGTATGCGGTGGCGCTGATAGATGCGCTCCGCCAGCTCTCTGCCCGATCCGGTGAGGGTGATGTAGCCCGAACCGTCGACGACTATGTATCCGTCCTTCTTCAGGATGCCCATCGCTCTGGAAACGCTGGGCTTGGAATAGTTCATCTCTTCACTAATATCTATCGATCTGACGTTCTTGAGCTTCTCACTGAGGATGAGTATGGTCTCAAGATACATCTCGCCTGATTCCTGTATAGCCATTGGAATTCTCCCTTCAGGATTTTTATATATACTAACATTTTTGATTTGGCTGTTCAAGCGGAGGACGCCGCTGCATGCTCACCGTACGAAAAAAGTGATATTATTTGTCTGAAAAACAGATATTTCGCAAAAACTTTTCGATTGAAAAGGCGGTTAGCCTATGCTAAAATCATGAAGAATCAAAAAAGCCTGCCGACTTCAGCAGCAGTACATGATAAAAGGCCCGCCTGATCTCAGGCGGACTGTTTATTATCGGGACCTGTTAGCTTAAACTAACGAAGGTAAGCAGGACAAAACTCTTGGCGCTCAAACGGCGCCATATATCGATCCACGAGGTTAGCTTAAGCTAACAAAATGAACCGTTTCATTCGAAAGGAGAAACAGCATGAAAAAGATCACTGCATCCCTGCTGTCCCTTGCCATGATCCTCTCTGCCCTTGCCTTAGCCCCGGCGGCGGCCTTTGCGGCGGACGATGAGATCTATGTCCTGATGAACATCCCCTACGGGGATTTCTACGGATCCGAGAACGCGGTGGATGCCCTGTCCTCCGCTACTCTGGCGGGCAAAGCGCGCAACGTCAACGTCAACGGAGCTTCCTACCATCAGAGCGAAGCAGCCGTCAAAGAGGAGGGCATAGCGGGAGTCACCTATCCCGTCAAGACCACCCAGGCCCAGCTGGACGCGCTGCTGGCTGCAAATGAAGGCGCAAAGCAGGTCACCGACGCCGACGAGATCACCTATGAGATGAACGTCCGCGGCACCATGACCACCTTCACTCTTTCCGGCAGCGGAGCCCTTCAGGAGGCTCCTTCCTATTCCTACTACGTTCTGAGCGAGGCTCCTTCCGCCTGCAAGACCATGACCGTAGAGAACGGAAAGCCCGTGTTCGGAGCTGCGTCTGGAAGCTTCAGCGACGGTGAGGTCACCGCCCAGGTCAAGGCACCCGGCGGCCACACCTCCATAGAATTCACCCTGGAAGGCGCAGAGATCGCAGCTGCGGACGTCAGCGCGGTCACCGTCACCACCGCCTCCGGCACCTACGCACTGCACCACGTGACCAACATCTGGAGAGGCACCGAGCTGGGCTGGGATCTGACCGACCTCGATCTCGGCGGAGAGACCATCACCTCGATCCGCTCTACATGAAGGACGGCAGCGTCACCGATTACAGCACCCAGATCGCGATCCCCGACTGCGGATACGCGCTGATGAACATCCCCTACGGCGAGTTCTATGAGGCTGAGGGAGTCAGCGGAGTGGACGGCGTCACAAGCGCCACCAAGTCCAAGACCCGCGCCGGCAATCTGGCCGCAGGCACCTATCACAAGGATCCCGAAGGCAGCGATATCAGCGGCATCACCTTCCCCGTGTTCGTCTCCGACATGAGCGTCCTCGAAGGACTGACCCAGGTCACCGACGACGCATCCCTCTCCATCACCGTGACCCTGAGAGGTCAGGAGAGCACCACCGTCTACGAAGGCAGTGACTCCCTCTTTGAGAACGCCGACCACGCCTAATACATGCTCAGCGAAAAGCCCGCCCGCTTCAAGGCTCTCACTGTAAAGG
>JAFRQL010000117.1 GCA_017428655.1 Bacillota bacterium
CTGATCAGGGCTCCGATCCTGGCGCCGCAGGCGGAGAATCTCTTGGACACCGAATCCAGGAGTATCAGGTTCTGGTCGATATCCTTGATGCTTCCGAAGGAGGCCAGAGGCTCGTCGGTGTAGATGAACTCCCTGTAGACCTCGTCCGCCAGCAGGAACAGGTCGTGATCCTTTACGAAGTCGGCGATGACCTGCCTTTCCTCCGCGGAAAGGACTGCGCCGGTGGGATTGCCAGGGTTGGTGAGGAGCATGGCCCGGGTCCTGGGAGTGACCAGCTTTTCGAGCTTTTCCTTTACCGCGTAGCGGTATCCTTCTTCCGGAGTGGTCGGGATGGGCACGACCTTCGCTCCGGTAAGGTTGACGAAGGTCAGATAGTTGGGATAGAGGGGCTCGGGCACGAGGAGCTCGTCGCCGTCGTCCAGGACGCAGTTCATGGCGATGGAGAGGGCTTCGCTGCCTCCGGTGGTGACGATGATGTCGGCGGGGGAGTAGTCAAGTCCTATCTTTTTATAATAGTCCGCAATGGTGTCGAGAAGGACGGGGATCCCGGGGGAAGGAGCGTAGGAGAGAACGTCGGCGTCGTAGGACCTGAGGGCTTCCTTTAGAGCCTCCGGAGTCTTGATGTCGGGCTGGCCGATGTTCAGGGGGATGATCTTTATCCCTCTTTTCTGGCAAGCGACCTGGTAGGGGTAGAATTTTCTGATCGGCGAATAGCCGGACTTTTCGATCTTTGAAGAGAATCTCATAACTGGCGCCTTTCTGACCGCTGATGATCTGTACGGTAGGAAATATCTATGCAATTTCATATTATGAAATGGTGTTTCAAAATATGAATAGATTATAGCAGGCAACTACCCTGTTATCAATAGTTTTTCAAAGAATATGCAATATATCGTTTAATTTATCACAATTATTATAGCATAAGTTCTGGCAAAATCTATCAAAAATATCTTGTAATTTTAGGCAATATATGGTAATATTTGGATCGTAGAAACGACGCGGTAAAAGGAGAAGATTTGGATCCTTTTGCAGTAGAGATCGTATGCGGCGATCAGGCCCTCGCGGAGAGAGCTGCGGAAAGGCTCGCATTGGCGGGCAGAGGCTGGAGCGTATCGATAAAGGATTATCCGGACGACGCCTGCAGCTTCCTGGTAACGGACGATCCGCAGCTTGCCGGGGCTTTTCCTCAAAGGGCGGTCTGTCTTGACGGCAGCATGCCGGTCTCCGAGATCACCGCCTGCATCGACGAGGTTTATTTCCAAAAGACGGGACTTTCCGCTTCTGTCTTCCTGCGGTCCGAAAGACCGTGTACCTTCATCCTGTTCACGTCCTGCGGCGGGGGACAGGGCTCTTCCACATGCGCGGCTCTTATGGCGCGGCTCCTTTCCTCAAGGAAAAGAGGTAGCGTGCTCTGCCTTTCCTTTGATCCTGTCATCTTTGACCGCCGCTCTGAGGAAAGTGCGGGCGCTGAAGATCTCCTTCAGCCCGAAGACGGTCTGGCCTTTGAGAAGCTTCTTTTAAGGCTCATAGGCTCCTGTGGGGCCTCAGATCCCGGAACCCTTGAGCCTCTCATTAAAAGTTCATTCAAAAAGGACGCCTACGGAGCGTATCACACCGGCGGTTTTTCGGGGATGAATCCTCTCTGGGAGGCCGATGAGGAGATGCTCCTCACCGCCCTTGAATCCATCGGAGGCTCTTCGGTGTTCAGCCACGTCTTTTTGGACGTTCCCTGCGGCCACAGGTCCTTTGACCTGATCTCTTCTCTATGCGAGTACAGATTCCTTGTGGACAGGGAAGGAAGGTCCGGCAGCTGGCTGGCGAAGCGCATGAAGAGCTGCGCCTCAGCCCAGAAGGCGATATTCTCCCTGTTCAGCCCGGAGCACGACGAACATGCGGCCTATCTGGACATCCACGGCCAGCTGGGATCGGAGGTGAGGACCCTTGCTGAAGAGAGCGGCATATGAGCAAAAGGTCAGCGTAGACAGGCTTGCCTCCGTCGTAAGAGGCACACTGGCCGACGCCCACGGGGCGTCCGACGAGCAGGTGCTTGAAGCCTGCCAGAAGGCCGTCCTGACCGACGAAGAGGCCGCGTCCTTAAGATTCAGGGATTAAGCTGGCCTGGTGAGAA
>JAFRQL010000118.1 GCA_017428655.1 Bacillota bacterium
CGAGCTGGCAAAGGCCCTGGCCCAGGCCCTGTTCGACGATGAGAAGAACATGGTCAGGATCGATATGAGCGAGTACATGGAAAAGTTCTCGGTCTCAAGGCTGATCGGAGCGCCCCCGGGGTACGTGGGCTATGACGAGGGCGGCCAGCTGACCGAGGCTGTCAGGAGAAGGCCCTACTGCGTCGTCCTCTTCGATGAGGTCGAAAAGGCTCATCCCGACGTGTTCAACATCCTTCTGCAGGTGCTGGACGACGGCAGGATCACCGATTCCCAGGGCAGGACGGTGGATTTCAAGAACACCATCATCATCCTGACCTCCAACCTGGGCTCCCAGCAGCTGCTGGAGGGCATCGGTCCGGACGGTGAGATCAGCGAAGAGGCCAGAAGCGCAGTGAGCAGACTGCTCAAGTCCAGCTTCAGGCCCGAGTTCCTCAACAGGCTGGACGAGATCGTCTTCTACAAGCCCCTCACCAAAGAGGACACCGTGAAGATCTGCGGTCTGCAGCTGGAGAGCCTCAGAAAGAGGCTGGAGGACAGGCAGCTGGCCCTGGAGGTCACAGACGCCGCCAAGGAGCTGATCGTCGACAGCAGCTACGATCCCGTCTACGGCGCAAGGCCCATGAAGCGGTTCATCCAGAGCAATGTGGAGACCCTGCTGGCCAGGGCAATGCTCAGCCGCGAGCTGACGGCTGGCACCGTCCTTACGGTGGACGCCGAGGACGGAAAGCTGGTGGTTAGATAGGGAGCTCGAACGAGCTGCCTGATCCATCGCATTTAGGCGATCAAATAACAAAATAAAGGTCCCGGACGGGTATCATCCCGCCCGGGACATTTTGTATCTGTGGTTATATAACAGGTGTTTGATCGGGACATCTCCGAAGAGGTTGCTTTGGACCGGTCTGTATCATTTGCGGAGGGAAGACGCTTATCTGCATATTAACAGTCATATTATATGCAGATAATTCCCTTGGAATATTGACTTTCTGCATATAAATCGCTATATTATATGCAGAAAAGGAGGCGGAGGATGAGAAGATTCGATTACAGCTTTCTGGATAACGGCTTGATCCCGGCCAAATATGTCGGTATAGCCGGCGGGATATACTCTCTGCAGTCTGCTGCGGAGATGAGGAAACAACAATATGAGACCATATTCACGGAACTGAGATCTATAGCGAGAGTGCAGTCGGTCAAAAGCTCCAACGCGATCGAAGGAATAGTAACGAGCGATAAAAGGATAGCGGAGATCGTGAATAAAAGCAGCGCTCCGCTCGATCATAATGAAGCGGAGATCAGCGGATACCGCGACGCGCTCGATATGATCCACAGCGGTCATCAGCGGCTCAGCTTTAATGAGAAGGATATACTGATGCTGCATGAGACGATGATGGCGCCCTCCGCGGATCCTTTGGCTGGCAGATACAAGCAGACCGATAATGATATAGTCGAGATCGACTCCTCGGGGAACAGAAGAGTACGATTCCGCCCGGTACCAGCGGATGAGACCCCCGTGGCGATGGAGCAGTTGGAGCTCGCTTATCTTGATGCGTGTTCCAATGCGAATATAAACCAGCTGCTTCTGATACCCTGCGTCATCCTGGATTTTCTGTGCATACATCCATTCAGAGACGGGAACGGCAGGATGTCCAGGCTGCTGTCTCTGTTTCTCCTGTACAAGAACGGTTTTGACGCGGGGAAATACATCTCCTTCGAAGAGCAGATCAATAATTACAAAGATATGTATTATGACGCTCTGCAGCGCTCTTCTTCCGGTTGGGAAACTAACGCCAATGATTATTTCCCCTTCATGCAGTTCTTCCTTTCGACGCTGTACATGTGTTACAGAGAACTGGACAAACGCTTTGCCGTCGTCCGTGGGAAAAGAGTGACAAAAACCTCTCGGATAGAAGCGACCGTTCTGGGATGCCTGACCCCAATATCCAAAGCGGAGATCTGCGGGATCCATCCTGATATCAGTCCCACGACAGTCGAGGCTGTGTTGGGGAAAATGGTAAAGGACGGACGAATAAAAATGATAGGCGCGTCGAGAGGAGCGCGATATATACGCAATGATTAGAGGCGTTGCGTGAGGTCGAGATCAACTAGCAGCCAGGAATGCCCCGGACATCTGCTGAAACGGGCGAAAAACATCTCAGAAAGCAGAATTAACTCATCGATACGGCCTTTACGGCCGTATTTTTTTTGATAAATCGATATCTGCCGCGGAAAATATGGTAAACTGATATCGCAAAGAGAACGCGGCGCGGCGCCTTCAGGGGCGTTCCGCGCGTGAATGATAACGGAAAGGAGAACGATCACGATGAAACGCTTAAGCGCCATTATGCTCGCCCTGGCCATGGTCCTCAGCTCCGTGGCCGTCTCGGCGGCGTCGGACCTGCCCTTTACCGACGTGAAGGAGTCGGATTACTATTACGACGCCGTCGACTGGGCATTCAACACGACACCCCAGGTGACCGACGGTACCTCGGCGACCACCTTCAGCCCTGACAGGACCTGCACCAGAGGCCAGGTGGTGACCTTTCTGTGGAGAACGGCAGGGGAGCCTGAGCCTTCGAGCACCGAGAACCCCTTCGCCGACGTGAAGGAGAGCGACTATTTCTTCAAGCCCGTCCTCTGGGCGGTGGAGAAGGGCATAACCGACGGGACGAGCCCGACTACCTTCAGCCCGAAGAACACCTGCAGGAACAGCCACATACTGACCTTCATCTACAGGGCCGTGGGAGAACCGAA
>JAFRQL010000119.1 GCA_017428655.1 Bacillota bacterium
CCTCACTGCAAAGGGCGTACACGCAGGCCAGCCGATCAAGAAGCTCGCGACCCTCTGCGGAGGAGGCGGCGGCGGAAAGGCCGACATGGCCCAGGCCGGAGCAAAGGACGCTTCCAAGCTTCCCGAAGCCTTCGCACTTGCGGAAGAGCTGGTCAGGACTCATCAGTAGCACAAAAAAGTATTGTTAATGGTCCTTTGAGATTGTATAATTAAATCGGTAATTCAAAGGGGGAACTATCATGGAAAGAAAGACTATATTATTCAAGAGTCCCGAAAAGCCCGAGCAGCAGACTACCGAAGAGATCCTCTCCACCGTATACGACGCTCTTGAGGAAAAAGGCTACAACGCCATCGATCAGATGGTCGGATATATCCTGTCCGGAGATCCTTCCTACATCACCGGCCACAACAACGCCAGAAATCTGATCAGGCGCATCGAGCGCGACGATCTGGTCGAGGAACTGCTCAGAGCGTTCCTTCACAAGTAGATGCGCTGGCTGGGTCTGGACATAGGTGATAAGACGATAGGGGTCGCGGTGAGCGACCCCTTGTTCATATCTGCCCAGGGAGTCACCACCATAGAACGGGTAGGCGACCGGAAGGACACGACGAAGATCGTGGATCTGGTCAAAGAATACGACTGCAGCCTTATCGTCTGCGGTCTTCCTCTGATGCTCTCGGGGGAAGACAGTCCCCAGACCGCAAAGGTCAGGGCCTTCGTCACCCTTCTTGAGAACAAGCTGAGGAGCAGCGGACTTTCCAAGGTGGAGGTGGTCCTCTACGACGAAAGATACACCACCAAGATGGCCGAGGACGTGCTGATGATAAGAAGCTCCGAGCGGGGCAGGGGGATGGACAGAAGGCAGCGAAAGGAGCACGTCGACCGCCTGGCCGCCCAGCTGATCCTTCAGTCGTATATGGACATGCAGGCAAATCAGGGCCTGCTTCCCAAGGGAGAGGGGCTGTAATGAACGACTTTTTCGAGTTCTACAATAATCTTTCCAATCTGGGCTCCATGTCCGAGGAGCTGGAGCAGAACATCACCTCCAGCCTTGAGGGCATCGACGCCGCTTCCGCGTCGGTGGAGCAGGCCGCAAAGAGCGTCCAGGACCTGGCAGGTCAGATCAGCGCGATCATTCCCGATGCCGCAAAGGCCTTCAAGAGTCTGATCGTCATCAACGCCGCCCAGTTCGTCGTGATCCTGATCCTGGCGGTCATGCTGTTTCAGGTCTACAAACAGATAAAACGTGACAAATAGTACTGTAGATTATGTTAATGCGACAATACATCGCTATTTGGAATGTTAAAAATGAAAAAATGTTATTGACATCGCTCCTCAGCGGTGTTATCATTCCGACATACCTTCCGAAAAAGGTAGAGGTCGCGCTTGCGATGAGTAGGCGGGTCGAGGCCGGAAGCCTGTGACCCCCGCCCAAAGGCGCCGGCGCCGAAACCGGAGCGTCCGAAGCTCACGGTTGGGACCGGATCGAACAGGTCCGGGACTGTCGTCAGGCCACAGGGGCCTGGCGGAGCGCTATCATTAGAGGTGTACCGGATGATCATGCTTGGTGCATTCTAATGTGCCAGGTTTTTTTATTACCGGTACTGAAGTCCCGCAATGAGCGGGCAGAGGAGAGAAAATCAATTGGAACAGAAAAGAAGATTTAAAATGCCCCATAACCATGTAGTGGTCTTCTGCATAGTTATCCTCGCAGCGATCCTCACCTGGATCATTCCCGCAGGCCAGTTCGAAAGAGAAGGCAAGTACGTCATTCCCGGCACCTACCACTCTGTTGAGCCCAACCACATCGGCCCCGTCGGCGTTTTCTACGCGGTGGAGCAGGGCTTCGTTCAGACCGCGGACATCATATTCTTCATAATGTTCGCCTACGGCTTCGTGCACATGCTGATCAAAAACGGCAGCTTCGACGCCCTCATGGGCGCCCTGATCCGCAGGACTTCAAACTTCGATGACAGGATCATATTTGTCATCATCATGATAACCTTCGGTATCCTGGGAGCTACCATGGGCATGTCCGAAGAGACCTACGGCATGTACCCGATGTTCATCGGGATAAGCGCTGCCCTCGGCTACGACGCCATCGTCGGCGGCTCGATCGTCTACATCGGCGTTTCCACCGGATTCGCTTCCGCCATACTCAATCCCTTCACCCTGGGCGTAGCCAACACCATCTCGGGCATCAGCACCAGCCCCCAGATGATGATCTACAGGATCGTTTGCTTCGTCATCTTCGAAGGCGTCGGCATCTTCTACGTGCTCCGCTACGCCGGCAGGATCAGGAAGGATCCCAGCAAGGGCCTGCTCTACGGGACCGAGTATCAGAACATGGGCAAGGATAAAACCAGAGAGGAAATGGTCCAGACCCAGCTGACCGGCCGCCACATCATCTGCGGTCTCATCTTCGTCGCCGTCATCGGCCTCATGATCTGGGGCGTACTGGTAAAAAAATGGTACATCGATGAGCTGTCGACCCTGTTCTTCATCGCCATGGTAGTCGCAGGTCTCGCCGGAGGCTTCGGTCCCAGCCAGATCGCTTCCGAATTCATCGAAGCCTCCAAGTCGATGGTAAGGGGCGCCTTCATCGTCGGCGTATCCAGGGCCATCATGATCACCATGCAGAACGGCCAGATCATCGACTCCGTCCTCTACTATCTGTCTTCCGCCCTCAACGGCATGTCCGGCGTGATCGCCGCGATGCTGCAGGTCGTAGTTCAGAACATCATCAACGTGTTCATCCCCTCCGGTTCCGGCCAGGCTTCGGCAGTCATGCCCATCATGGCTCCGCTCTCCGACCTGCTCGGAGTCTCCAGGCAGACCGCGAACCTCGCCTTCACCTTCGGCGACGGCTACTCCAACATGATCATCCCCACCGGCATCTTCACCATCTCCGGACTGATGGGACTCCCCGTCGACAAGTGGTTCAAGTGGATCAGCAAGCTCTTCATCATCTTCTTCTGCCTCGAGCTCGTCATGATCACCGGCGCCGTCCTCCTCGGACTCTAAGCGCGGAAAGGTAAGGGTAAATAAATGACAAGACAGGAGCTTTACGATATCGCCCGTCAGATCGAGCAGCAGTACGGCAGCCTCTATGAGGAAGTCTGCCAGACTGTATTCGACTTCGCCGAGGTCGGCATGCAGGAGTTCAAGTCCAGCGCCTACCTCTGCGAGCAGCTCGAAAAGATCGGCTTCAGGGTGACCAGGCCGGTCGCCGGAGTCGAGACCGCCTTCATGGCCGAGTACGGCGAGGGACATCCCAAGGTATGCTTCCTCTCCGAGTACGACGCGCTTCCGGGCTACGGTCCCAACCAGGACCAGAACGGCCACGCCTGCGGCCACAACTGGATCGCAGCCAACACCTTCGGCGCCGCCCACGTGCTCAAGGAGATGTACGACAGAGGCCTCTTCAAGGGCACCATCGTCTACGCCGGAAGCCCCGCTGAGGAGACCGTCGGCGGAAAGATCAACATGGTCGAAGCCGGCTGCTACGATGACTGCGATCTGGCTATGCAGATCCACATCACCGGCGGAAACGAGACCCGCCTCGGAGCCCAGCATCTCGCCATGGACAGCCTGCGCTTCACCTTCCACGGAGTGTCCAGCCACGCCGCCGGAGCTCCCGAAAGGGGAGTCAACGCCCTTGACGCTGCCTATCTTATGTTCAACGGCGTCAACGCCTTAAGGCAGCACATCACCCCCGACGCCCGCGTCCACGGCATAATCTCCAACGGAGGCCTTGCCCCCAACGTGGTCCCGGCTCTCTCCGAATCCCTCTGGTACGTGAGAGCGGCCAAGAGGAGTTACGTCGACGAGCTGGTCCAGAAGGTCATCAACTGCGCGAAGGGCGCCTGCCTGATGACCGGCTGCACCGTCGATTATAAGTTCGTCGAGAACAGCTTCGACGATTCCAAGATCTGTCCGTTCCTCATCGACGAGATGGCTGCCTGTATGAAGGAAGCGGGAGTCGAGGGGACCATCAGGACCGAGATAGAGGAACCTTCAGGCTCCAGCGACGTTGGAAACGTCTCATGGGTCTGCCCGACTATGGGATGCAGCATGGCCATCGGCAATACCGACGGAAGCGAGTGCCACGAAGAGGCCTTCCTGCCTTACTGCACCGGCCCCGTGGGCTTCGCGGGACTCCACAAGGCAGTCCTCTCCCAGGTATTCCTTGCCCTCAACGCCTACACCGACGAGGATCTGCAGAAGACCCTCGCGGAAAAGAAGGCCCAGCTCCAGTCCGAAAGGACAGGGGAGAGCAGGGTAAAGGTAAAATAGTTCTCTCTCTGCCCCGTATAGGGACAAAACATACATTAAGACCGCTGTTTCGGCGGTCTTTTTTAAAGCCCACGGCCGGATTCCCTTACCGCTTGAGAAGTGCTTCCGGCCGTGATATCATCGATCTGGTGATCCGATCGTTATATCTTCAAGGCAGGCGGCAGATGCCTGCGGAAGGAGACTTTTCATGAAGCACATCTATTACAACGGCTCTGTCTATACCGGTTCGCTCCCTCTGGTCCAGGCCTTCGCCGAAGAGGACGGCAGGTTCGTCTTCGCCGGCTCCAATGAAGAGGCCGCGGCTCTCGCTTCCTGCAACGACGTATTCGTGGATCTGGGCGGCAGGTTTGTCTGCGCCGGCTTCAACGACAGCCACATGCATCTTCTCAATTTCGGGACTTCCCTGGTCTCCGCAAAGCTGGGCGAGCACACCGACAGCCTGGCCGGGATGATCGAATATCTCAAGGCCTTCCTTAAGGAGAGACAGTGGCCAGAGGGCTCCTGGCTCACCGGAAGAGGTTGGAACCAGGACTACTTCACCGACGTCCACAGGATGCCCAGCAGATACGATCTGGATCAGGTCTCGACCGAAGTCCCCATCCTGATCACCAGGGCCTGCGGCCACTGCCTGGTCCTGAACAGCAAGGCCCTTGAGATCACCGGCCTTACCCTGGATACTCCGATCCCCGAGGGCGGAAATATCGGCCGTGAGAACGGCGAGCTGGACGGCAGGCTCTTTGACAACGCCATGGGCTTTGCCTATTCCAAGGTCCCCGTTCCGGGCAAGGAAGAGGTCAAGGAGAGGATAATCAACGCCTGCAGGGCTCTCAATTCCTACGGAGTCACAAGCAGCCAGACCGACGATTTCGGAGTCACCAGAGGAAACTGGCAGGTGGTCTGCGAGGCATATAAAGAGCTGGAGGCCGAAGGAAAGCTCACCGTAAGGGTCTATGAGCAGTCTAATTTCACCACTCCCGAGGCCCTTCAGGGCTATCTGGACGCGGGCTGCATCACCGGCAGGGGCAGCGATCTCTTCAAGGTCGGTCCTCTCAAGATGCTGGGAGACGGCGCTCTGGGCGCCAGGACGGCCTTCCTTTCCATCCCTTATGCCGATGATCCTTCGACCAAGGGCCTTCCGGTTTTCACCCAGGAGCAGCTCAACGTCATGATCGATCTGGCCGTCAAAAATGGCATGCAGGCCGCGGTCCACGCCATCGGAGACGCATGCCTCGATTACGTCCTCAACGCCTATGAGGCCGCCTTTGAGAAGTATCATCCCATCGATCACCGCTGCGGCATAGTCCACTGCCAGATCTCCAGGCCCGACCAGCTGCAGAGGATCGCGGACCTGAAGCTCCACGTGTACGCCCAGTCCATCTTCCTGGACTACGATATAAACATCGTCGAGGCCAGGGTGGGGGAGAAGCTGGCGTCCAGCAGCTACAGCTGGAAGACCCTGATGAACAAGGGCGTCACCGTCAGCAACGGCACCGACTGCCCGGTGGAGCTTCCCGACGCCCTGAAGGGCATCCAGTGCGCAGTTACCAGGTGCAGCACCAGAGGGGCCGGCCCGTATCTTGAGAGCGAGGCCTTCACGGTGCAGGAGGCTCTGGACAGCTATACCAGCGCCGGCGCCTATTCCAGCTTTGACGAGAAGGTCAAGGGAAAGATCCAGCCAGGCATGCTGGCGGATTTCGTGATCCTCGCCGAGGACCCGTTCAAGGCGCCCGCGGACCACATCAAGGATATAAAGGTCTGCGAGACCTATTTCGGAGGGAAAAAGGTCTTTTGATCCGACCGGCCGGGATGCGTTCGAATGCGCGGTCCTTTGATTTTTAGATCATTGAGAGATAACAGAAGACCCTGACGGCCCGGTCGCTACCGCAGAACTTGCGGATCGTGCGGCAGACCGAGAGGGTCTTCTTTGCAGAGGCAGAATGGTCATAATGCAAACGAAAACACCTTGTCCGTCAAGACTGCGACAAGCTAAAAGGCAAGTTCCCGCAGTGAACAAGGTGTTTTTGATATGGTCATA
>JAFRQL010000120.1 GCA_017428655.1 Bacillota bacterium
GGACACAACCTGGGCGGATCCCTGGTATCCGAGCAGGTCTTCGGAATCCCCGGTCTGGGCAAGCTCATGATCGACTCCATAAAGAGCCGCGATTACCCCATAGTGCAGGGAGGCGTTCTGCTCATCGCATTCGCCTTCAGCTTCATCAATCTTCTCGTAGACATACTGTACGCTTTCGTCGATCCCCGCGTTAAGAGCCAGTATGCCCGCGGCAAGAAGATGGGAAAGTCCAAATAGGAGGTTAAACCATGGCAAACAATAAGAATAATGGACAGACCTCCGCTCCCACTGTAAAAAAGCGCAGCCAGCTCCAGGAGATGTGGAGACGTCTTAAGAAAAACAAGCCGGCAGTCGTGGGCATGTGCATAATCATAGCTATTGCGCTCATGGCCATCTTTGCCCCTTATGTGACCCCTTATGACTATGCCAAACAGGACCTGAAAGCGACCTTTATCAAGCCCTGCGCCGAGCACATCATGGGTACCGACAACTTCGGAAGAGACATATACACCCGTATAGTTTACGGAGCCCGCATATCCCTCGCCATCGGTCTCGTATCGGTCACCATAGGCTGCCTCGTCGGAGGATCGCTGGGAGCCATAGCCGCGTATTACGGCGGCAAGGTGGACAACGGCATAATGCGTACCCTTGACGTCATCAACAGCATCCCGAGCCTCCTGCTCGCCATATCCCTCTCGGCGTCTCTCGGAACCGGCTTGGGCAACGCGATGATGGCCGTAGGCTTCAGTTCGATACCGACCTACGCCAGAATAGTAAGAGCCTCCGTAATGTCGGTAAAGGGAGAAGAGTATGTCGAAGCCGCCATCTCCCTGGGCGCCAGCACCAAGAGAGTAATACTCAGGCATATAATTCCCAACTGTCTGGCTCCTCTCATCGTCCAGACATCCATGCGTGTCGCGGGCGCCATCATAACCGCCGCGTCACTCAGCTTCATAGGCCTGGGCGTCCAGCCCCCGACGCCGGAATGGGGCAGCATGCTCAGCACCGGCCGCCAGTACATCCGTACCCACTGGCACATGATAATCTTCCCGGGCCTCGCGATCATGGTCACCGTAACCTCGCTCAACCTCTTCGGAGACGGCGTCCGCGATGCTCTCGATCCGAGACTTAAGCAGTAAGGGAGGCGAAACAATGAGTCTTTTAGATATTAAGAACCTCCACGTTCACTACATAACCGACGACGGCACCGTAAAGGCCGTCAACGGCATAGACCTCACCCTGGAAGAGGGCGAGACCCTCGGCCTGGTCGGAGAGACCGGAGCCGGAAAGACCACCACCGCTCTTTCCATCATGAGGCTTATACCGGATCCCCCGGGGAAGATAGTCGACGGACAGATATTCTTCAAGGGGCAGGATCTTTCCACCCTCGGCACCATAGCCATGAGGAAGATCCGCGGCGACCAGATCGCCATGATATTCCAGGATCCCATGACCGCCCTCAACCCGGTCATCCCCGTGGGCGACCAGATCGCGGAAGTGGTCAAGCTCCACACCGACGGCATTTCGATGGCCGACGCGGTCAAGAGAGCCGCCGACATGCTTGAGATAGTAGGCATCGATTCCGGCCGTATGGGCGAATATCCCCACCAGTTCTCGGGCGGCATGAAGCAGAGGGTAGTCATAGCGATAGCCCTTGCCTGCAACCCCGAGCTTCTGATCGCCGATGAGCCCACCACCGCTCTGGACGTCACCATTCAGGCTCAGGTCCTGGAGCTGATGAACGGCCTCAAGCAGAAGTTCAACACCGCGATGATAATGATAACCCACGATCTGGGCGTCGTCGCCGAGATCTGCGACAAGGTCGCCATCATGTACGCCGGCAGCATAGTGGAATCCGGATCCCTCAGACAGATCTTCAAGGATACCCGCCATCCCTACACCAAGGGACTGTTCGCGTCGATTCCCGACCTCAATCACAAGATACACAGGCTGACCCCCATCGACGGTCTGATGCCTGACCCCGCAAATCTTCCTGAAGGCTGCGCCTTCTCCCCCCGCTGCCCCCACGCCACCGACATATGCCATAAAGAGGCGCCGGAAAAGATCGAGGTCGAGCCGGGCCACATAGTCTGCTGCCATCTGTTCAGGAAAGGAGGAGAAGAGTAATGAGCGCTTATCTTGAGGTAAAAGACCTTAAAAAGTATTTCAAGACCCCCAGAGGCATGCTCCACGCTGTCGACGGGCTCAACTTCTCCATCGAAAAGGGACACACCCTCGGCGTCGTAGGCGAATCTGGCTGCGGCAAGAGCACCCTGGGAAGGACCATCATCGGCCTTCTGGACGCCACCGGAGGACAGGTCATATTTGAAGGCAAGGACATAACCAATGCCGACAAGGCCGAGCGCATGGAGCTCCGCAAGAAGATGCAGATCATCTTCCAGGATCCCTTCTCGTCCCTCAACCCCAGAATGACCGTAAGCGAAGCCATCGCCGAAGGCCTCATCATCCACAAGGTCTGCAAGACCAAGCAGGAGCTGGATCAGAGGGTCAGTGAGCTGATGGATACCGTAGGTCTTGCCGAGCGCTTCACCATGTCCTACCCCCACGAGCTGGACGGAGGACGCCGTCAGCGCATAGGCATCGCCAGAGCCCTCGCTCTCAATCCCGGATTCGTCGTATGCGACGAGCCGGTCTCCGCTCTGGATGTATCGATCCAGGCCCAGATACTCAACCTGATGCAGGATCTTCAGGAAGAGAAGGGTCTGACCTACATGTTCATAACCCACGATCTCTCCGTAGTAAAGCACATCTCCAACAACATCCTGGTAATGTACCTGGGACAGCTGGTGGAGACCTGCGAGAGCGACGAGCTCTTCGAGCACACTCTGCATCCCTACACCAAGGCACTGCTTTCCGCCATACCGACCACCGATATCGACAACCGCAAGCAGCGCATCCTGATGCAGGGCGAGCTCTCAAGCCCCATCAATCCGGCTCCCGGCTGCCGCTTCGCGCCCCGCTGCCGCTATGCCGAGGAACGCTGCAAGATGGAGAACCCCGTCATAGAAGAGGTCCTTCCCGGACACTTCGTAGCGTGCCACAGGGTAAGAGAGATCAACGATATGCAGTAGAGATCACATAACAGGAGGAAGGAAATGCAGAAATTCACGATAAAAGATTTTGAAAAGATCACATCTGTCCACAATTTGAATTTGGCGGGGGATGTGCCGCTTTTCACGGCAGTCCGTCCCGACTGTGATGCCAATAAGTATGTTACGACCCTTATGATACGGGACGGCGGCGGGTTTAAAGCCCTGCCATACCGCATCGCCGGAAGGAACGTCAGCATGCTGAAGGACGGCAGGCTGCTCTTCTCCGTTCCCGCGGAGGGCGCCGACAGGGAAGAAGTCAAAAAAGGCTTCCTTCTCACGATATTCTGCGCCGGGCCCGTCCGGGGCGATGAAGCGGAGGAACTCTTCAGAGTCCCCCTGCAGGGAGCGGCCGCTCAGCAGGTGAGCGACAGCCTCTTCCTCATACAGGCCAATTACGACGGCAACAGGCCCGACATAGAGTCGATGCCCGAGGAGGAGAGGGAAGAGGCTCTCAGCGCCTTTAAGGAGGAGCAGGACTTCATAGTCTGTCAGGAGCTTCCCTACAACGGGGACGGCAAAGGCTTCGTTTCACGCAAAAGGAAGCGCCTGTATCTGTACGACCTCAGCTCGGGAGAGCTCAAGGCTCTCACGGAGCCCCTCTTCGACGCCGCGGGCTTCGCGGTGAACAAAGAAGGCACTAAGATCGCCTATACCGGCTGCTGCTACGATACCGTGGGCACGACCTCCCAGGGCCTGTGGATGTATGACACCGCTTCGGGAAAGACTGAGGAAGTCTATCCCCAGAAGAAATGGTGCATAGGTCCCTTCGGCTTCATGGGAGAAGAACTTTACGGTTTCGCGGCTCCCTACGAGAATTACACCTCGTCTAACAAGCTCACGGTCTGCCGCCTCGAAAAGGAGGGCCCTGTCTGCATCGCCGACACCTCCGACCAGGATCTGGGCGTCAAGACCGTCTCCGACTGCAAGGGCTCCGGAAGGACCTTCGCGGTATCGGGAGGAAAGCTCTGGTACATATCGACCTTCGGCAGCGGCTGCGCTCTGTGGAGCCTGGTGCCCGGTGAAAAGCCCGTAAGGGAGACTCCGAAAGACTTCGACATCGACCATTTCGCTGTCGGAAGCAGCCTCTTCGTATGCGGAAGCGAGCCAGGCATGCCTGAGGAAGTCTATTCGCTGGAAAACGGCGCTTTGACAAAGCTCAGCGCCGTCAATCAGGAAACGGTGTCTTCTATGGAGATCTCCGTCCCCGAATTCATGACGTTCACAAACAGGGACGGCATGGAGATAGAAGGCTTCGTCATAAAGCCCGCAGGCTTCGATCCCGCGAAAAAGTATCCGGGCATACTGGAGATCCACGGAGGACCCAGGCTCACAGCCTCCCATTCCTTCAATCACGAATATCAATGCTTCGCGTCTAAGGGGTATTTCGTATTCTACTGCAACCCCAGAGGCTCCGCCGGACGCGGCAACGCTTTCGCGAACATACGGGGAATACGCGGCACCGTCGACTATTACGACATAATGGACTTCACCGAAGAGGTCCTTAAGCGCTGGCCCCAGATAGACAGAGAGAAGCTGGGCGTCACGGGAGGCTCCTACGGAGGCTACATGACCAACTGGGTGATCGGGCACACCGATCTGTTCAAGGGCGCAGTTTCCTGCAGGTCCAACTCCAACATCATAGGCAACTACGGCATGTCGGACAGAGGCCTGTGGAGCTGCGAAGCCAGCTACGGCGGGAATATCTGGGATGACCACGATCTCATCTGGGAACAGTCGCCCCTCAAATATGCCCGCGAAGTCAAGACTCCGACGCTCTTCCTCCACTCTCTCGACGACCACCGCTGCCGCTTCCACAACTCGACTCAGATGTACACCGCTCTGATGATGCACGGGGTCGAGACCAGGATGGTCCTCTTCAAGGGCGAACCCCACGGCCTTTCCCGCATAGGAAAGCCCAGCCGCAGGATAAGAAGGCTCAGGGAGATGACGGACTGGATGGACAAGTGGGTCGCCGGCAAGGACGCCGAAGGCAGATAAGATCGTTAC
>JAFRQL010000121.1 GCA_017428655.1 Bacillota bacterium
GCGTCCTTAAAGACCGCGGGAAGATCGGTGGAAAGACCGCTGTCCGGAAGAAACTCAAGGCACAGTAGCATGGCAAGCTCGCTGTCTCCGCTGTCAAGGACCTCCCGCGCCCTGATGGCGGTGGTCGCGGCGAACTCCTCCCGTGCGGCGTCTCTCTGCTCCTCAGCCCGCAGGGCAGCCTCCTGCGCCAGCTCGTACTCCCGGCTGAGGGACTCGTTTTGATCAGAGATCACCCTCATGCGTGAAAGAGCGTAGCCAAGAAAGACCAGGGATCCGATGATAACTGCACCCGCGATGACCGAGGCTGTCAGCGCCCTGCTGCGGCCCCTTCTGTTCCTGAGCTCGTCAAAGGAGACCCCGAGGACCGGGGCAAGGAGCCTGAGCATCTCAACGGAAAGGAGCCCCGCGCTCTCCCGCCTTGATGAGGCGGAGATATTGGCGGCGAGGGGCTCGTGTTCAACGACGGTGCCGTCGGGCTTTTCCTCAAAGCGAAGCTCCCTTGGAAAGCTCTCTTCCGGAGCGCCGGAAAGAAGAAGGGTCAGAATGCGCCCGTAATTGCCCGCCTTCGTAAACGACGCGATCCTTTCCCTCACCTCCGGGCTTTGAGGGGTGTCCGGCGTGCAGATGACTATCAGCCAGGGATCCTTGACGTCCGCGAGGCTGCTGATCCCGGTCTTTTTTACCACAGACCGCGGGATCCGGTACGCCGCGATCTTTTTCATGAGAAGATCTTCCGCGTATCTGGCGTCCGGACTTTCGGGACCAGCTGTCTCGATAGAGTGAAAATGACTCATGACGCTCCTTTCTTCGGCACATGGCGGCTATGATCGGGCGGACCGGCGGGCAGGGACAGGATATGGACCGGGATAAAGGCGTGGGTTTGTGGACTAGGATATGTGCGGGATCAGTTCAGACTGTAGATCCTGAGACCGTCGAACTTTTTGATGAGCCTGAGCATGCTGTTGAAGGGCTCGTAGTCCTTCTCACGCTCTGCCAGGGGAAGAGCCTCGTAATGGGCGAAGATCTCTTCTTCGGAGGGATCGCCGTCCATGGCGAGCTTGTGCATCCGCAGCTGCTCTCTAAAGGCCCTGCGGGCGTCCTTCTCGCTTCCGTATCTTTCGATCATCTCCTCGGGAACGGCCGCGGTCTCGTAGATATCGCCTTTGAGCCAGCCCATGGAGATGTGCTCCCTCACCCACCTTTCGTGCTCCATCGGAGCGAAGACGCCGATCTGCTCGGGCGTAAAGGAGGTGATCATGTCGTAATCCACGGGGCGGTCGGTATAAAAGCACCTCAGGGCGTCCAGATACCTGGAAAAGCTCTTGGCCTGGTTGATGTTGGAGAGCTGGTACTCCAGAGAGAGTTCCTCGAACTCCCGCTCAAGGACCCCGGTATCGACGTTCTTTTCGTTTCCCATGTAGGAATACCTGCCGTTGAGAGCCACGGCGAAATCGTACAAATGAAGGAAATTGCTGGCGGAAAGATATGTGTGCTTGCTCTTCCTGTCGGCCCGGCGGATCTTCGGGCTCACGGCAAGGGGCATATCGGAAAGGTCGACGATCTTTTTGATGTCCGCGGCGAACTTCTGCTCCTTTCCCGCCATGTCGCTGTAGGCCTTGAGCCTGGGAGCGCCGCCTGCTTCTCCCCCCTCTTCCCACTGTCTGTACTGGGAGTTGAAGGCGTCGATCTTCTCCTGCTCCTCCTCATCGAAGTAATACACGGCGCTGATCCTGCCCTCGGACAGGTCGAACTCGGCTGCCATGGGAGGAAGCTCGGTCCTGGAATTGCGTCCGTAGGCGGTCCTGTCCCAGCACTGGAGCTCGTCGCAGAGCATGAGCAAAAACGCCAGCGGATGGAGGTCCATCTTGAGGGGCGGCTTGGGATCGCTGCTCTTAAAGAAGGATATGGCGAACTTGAAGAGGCTGTTGTGGAGGATGATGGCAGTCAGGGCGTCTATGTGCTTTTTGGTGATCTTCTCCGCCCCAATGGACCTTTCGATCTCGTGGTAGAGCCTGACCGCGCTGAAATAGGCGTGGTCCATAAAATACCCGCCCCTGTCCGGGGAGACCGGCTTCTCGCGTATCACGTCCAGAAGATAGTCCTCGGTGAACCCGTAGGCTTTCCCAAGCTTCTCGGTGACGGCAAAGGCGATGAGCTCCTCCGCGTCCCTGAAGCTGCGGCCGTAAAGCTCCCTGAACCAGGACGAGGCCTCCTCGCTGAGCCCGGTGATCGAGCCGACGTTCTTATAAGCGATGTAGAGGCTGTCCTTTCCCCTCTTCCTGCCTTCGACCTCGTAGTACGAAAGGACCTGTTCAAAGGGGAGCTCGAAGGGATACCCGATGTCGTGGAAAAGTGACGCGAGGCCCCAGAATTCAAGGAAGCAGCAGGCCGCCGCCCGGTCTTCCTTTTCGTCTTCGCCGCCCGTGCCGAAACCGTAGAACTTCTTGAAGGCATCCCTGAAGATGCGGCTGGATTCATAGATCGCCAGCCCCAGAGCGAATACGTAGACCGAGTGGGAATAATGGTCCCGGTGCTTCATCAGCAGAGAGCTCCCATTGGATTCGAACTCGGATAGCAGCTCGACCATCTTCTTGGACTTTCCGTAGTGGCCGAAGAACATCTCCAGATAACAGTAATAGACGGTATAGGCGTCCTCGGCAGCTCCGGAATCTATGAACTTCTCAAGCTCCCGCTCAAGGCAGAGCCTGTCGGTATCCTTCTGCATGGCATAGGGGACCTGACCGGGAGCAAGACCAGCGCCCGTGAATTTACCGCCCGCCCTTTCCTCTTCATCTACCTTTGGATCAAAACCGAGACCTTCGCATCTGGTATGTATGAACCTGAGGGCCATGGTCCTGAGACCGCTGTCTCCGGGATCGTAATGGGGCAAGGGCTGGGCAGGGCCCGCTTCCGGACCGAAAAGACCCGCGTTTCTTTCCTGCATCTTTGTATATGAGGTATATGCCATGATCTGTCTCCTTCAATGTGACCTGAGGCTGTGATTATCATCATTACCTGTATTTTAACTTCTATCCGGCCCGATATCAATCATGTCAGGCAAAATGGCGAGGACCAGGCCCTTCTTTGGACATAAAAACGCCGGGATCATCCGGCGTAAGAAACTTTCATTTGGATTGTGGACGGGTATCGATCAGTCCCCGATGATGCGCCTTGCGAATGCCGATCCAGCTTCCCTGGCATTCTCCAGGTCCTTCGGCCAGCGCTCCGCGTGAAGAGCTTCGAACCTCTCCGCATAGGAGGGATCTATGTTGAGGTAAAGATCCGACCTTCCGGTCTCCCAGGACTGGGTCTGGTTGACCATGAGCTCGGTAAAGATGACGTCCC
>JAFRQL010000122.1 GCA_017428655.1 Bacillota bacterium
CCCTGCCTGAGGATGGGGTGAGGATAGGCGAGGGAGCCTTCGAATACTGCTGCTTCACCGGAGATATCCTGCTTCCCGAAGGCCTTGAGACCATCGGAAGGACCGCCTTCCACAACTGCGAAGGTCTTACCGGAGGCCTGAACCTGCCGGACAGCCTCACGTCCATAGGAGACTACGCCTTCAGCGGCTGCAGCGGCCTTGACGGCCAGCTGATCCTTTCGGAAGGCCTGACGGAGATCCCGGAAAACTGTTTTTCCGGCTGTCCGCAGCTCTCGGGAGGGCTGGTCATCCCTAATGGAGTAACAGTTATCGGAGAAAATGCTTTCAGGGGCAGCGCCTTTGACGGCAGCCTGAGCCTTGGGACCGGCCTCAGAGAGATCGGAAGCTACGCTTTCAGCGGCTGCACGGGCCTTTCCGACACATTGATGATCCCCGAAGGGATCGCGGTGGTGAACAGCTGCGCCTTCGAGGACTGCGGCTTCGGGGGCCTCGAGCTTCCCGAAAGCCTGAGATACATCTGCAAGGACGCCTTCTCCGGCTGCGGAGAGCTCAGGGGCAGGCTGGTCCTTCCCCAGGGACTCAGGGCTGTCGGAGCCGGCGCGTTTTCTTACTGCAGCGGGCTTGCCGGACCTTTGGAGATCCCCGACGGGACCCTCTCCATCGGATCGTGGGCATTTTACGGCTGCAGCGGCCTTTCATCGCTGGAGGGCGGAAAAGGGCTGGTCAATATCAGGGATAATGCCTTCAGCGGCTGCACCGGGCTTTCCGGCTCCTTTGAGCCTTCGGAGAGCCTCGCGGTCATAGGCGAAGGAGCCTTTGAGGGCTGCACCGGGATCACCGGGGTGGTCTTTGCAGGCGGCATCGAGAGCATAGGTCCCTCCGCTTTCAGGGATACCGGCTGCGCCTCCGCGGTCTTTGATGGCGCCATGCCGGACCTATACGGTCCGGATGAGGATGCTCCGTCCTTCCCCGAGGGATGCGATATCGAAGCGAAAGAGCCCTTGGGCAGGACCGATGGCCAGGGCTGGCAGGTCCTGACGTCCCCGGAGAACGGGGCGCTTTCAGGCGCGGAGCGGGATGTTCCCTACGACTGGACCATGGGTATCAGCGGCACCTATGCCGGGACAGGGCGCTTTGCCGACGTCGGGATCGAGATCATCGGAAGAGAGATCCTGATCACGTGCAACGGAAGGGAAAAGGGCCGGATCTCATTTGACGCGGATCCCAGTGACGAAGACCAGGTCATAAAGACCGGGGAGTTCACCATAAAGGATCTTAAGATCGATGAACTCAGGGCCTGCCACGGTTACGGAAGATGTACCGTGATCGTCGGAAAGGACGCCTCCGGTAAAATAATATATTTCGCGGACGAAAACTTCGGCTGCGACGAATGCGTCCTCATAAGCGAAGAACTGGGCATGATCTAGGCTGCGGTCTGCCCGCCGAATTCATTAAAAAATGCTATCTGACAACATAAATAAAAACTATTTTCTCAAGCTCCTTCTTGATATCGGAGAGATGATGCTCAAGAGCGGGGCGGAGGTGAACCGCGTTGAGGACAGCCTTGACCGCATGGGCAGGGCCTACGGAGCCAAGGGGATGAACACCTTTGCCATAACCTCCAGCATAGTCCTCACCGCCCGCTTCGGAGACGACAGCATCGTCACCCAGACCCGGCGCATAGAGGGCTCCGGCGGCAACGACTTCATCAAGCTGGAAGCTCTCAACGAGCTGAGCAGGGAGTGCTGCGCAAACCCCGTGCCCCTGGAAGAGCTGGAGCGAAGGCTGGAAAAGGTGAAAGAGATCGCGCCTCCTCCCTGGCGTCTGTACGTCGGGAGCATGATAGCGGCGGGCTCTTTTGCAGTGTTCTTCGGAGGCCGTCTCGCCGACGGCATAGCGGCCGCTCTGGTCGCCGCTCTGATCTGCTTCATGCAGCTCAAGGCGTCCGAATACTTCCCCGGGGCCGTGATATTCAACCTGGCCGCCTCGTTCATATCGGGCCTTTGCATATGCGGGATCTGCGCGTTCATCCCGTCCCTTAACAGCGACATGATAATGATAGGGGACATAATGCTGCTGATCCCGGGTATCGCCATAACCACCGCGGTGAGAGACACCCTGATCGGAGACACCCTGTCAGGCTCCATGAGGCTCATGGACAGCCTCGTCAAGGCCGGGGCCATCGCCGGAGGCTTCATGCTCGCCATAATGATCTCGAGGGGGTGGCATATATGATAGTCCAGCTTATAACCGCCTTCTTAGGATCTTTGGGATTCGCCCTCGTCTTCAATGAGCGCAGGAGGCTCATATTCGCCGCCGCGTTCGGAGGCCTTCTGGGCTGGGCGTTCTATCTTCTTCTGGAGGAACTCAACTGCGGGACCTTCTTCGCGGTGCTGGCGGCCACGGCATTCGTCTCGGTCTACTCCGAGGTCCTGGCCAGAAGGCTCAGGCTTCCTTCAACCGTCATTTTCATCCCGGCGGCGGTGCCGCTGGTCCCGGGAGGATCCCTGTACTACACCATGCAGGCAGCGGTGAACAAGAACGAGACCATGATAAAATTCAGGGGCAGCACGACCCTTCAGTGGGCCCTTGCCATTGCCCTGGGCCTCAGCCTTGTCAAGGCATTTTTCTGGGCAGTCTCAAAGGCTGCCGGCAGATCAGGCTGCAGCAAAGGAGGCCCGAAGCAATGATATATCTCATCCTTTCGATCTTATGCTCCACTCTGATGTCCGTCCTCATGAGATGGTTCGAGGACAGGATCTCGGAGCGCATGGTGATGTTCATCACCAATTACTTCGTGTGCATAGGCCTCGCCCGCTGGTACATGGGAGCCCAGCCTCTCTTCCCCGATTCGGGCAGCCTGGGCTTTACTCTGCTATGCGGGTTCATAAGCGGAGTCTTTTTCCTGGTCAGCCTCGCCATCTCCCAGTGGAATTTCGCCACCAGCGGCATAATCCTCAGCTCCACCTTCAGCAAGCTGGGGGTGCTGGTGCCTACGTCCATGGCAGTCATCGTCTTCGGCGAAAGGCCGGGGATCCTGCAGATCCTGGGCTTTGCCCTCGCCATCGCTTCGATCTTCCTGATCAATTCGGACGGAGGCCGGGGGAATCTCACCGAGCTGGGAAAGACCAAGGACCCCAAGCTCCTTAAGCTCATGCTCTTCGCCAACCTCTTTGCCAGCGGCATGACCTCGGCCATGTCCAACATCTTCGACAAGATGGGGGAGGGCTCCATGAAGGACCACTTCCTCTTCTACAACTTCTGCTTCGCCATGCTCTCGACCCTGGCGGTGCTGGTCGTGAAGAGGACCCCCGTTAAGCTCTACGACGTGATCGCGGGAGTGATCATCGGAGTCCCCAATTACTATTCCGCGAGATTCATGCTCTATTCCCTGACGACGGTCCCCGCCACGGTGGCGTTCCCGGTCAACTGCATCGGGACCATGCTGGCCCTGTTCATCGCGGGAAGCCTTCTCTTCGGGGAAAGGCTGAGCCAAAAGAAGAAGATCGCGGTGGCGGTCATCACGGTGGCCCTGGTGCTGCTCAATCTCAAGTAGCCTTTGACATGAACTTTTGTTCGCGGCGGCATTCAATGCCGCTTTTTTTTATGATAAAATATCGGAAGGAGGGGCCATGGAAGAAAGAAGCTACATCGCCATAGACCTGAAATCCTTCTACGCGTCGGTGGAATGCGCCGCAAGGGACCTGGATCCCCTGAACACCAACCTGGTGGTCGCCGATGCCGAAAGGACCGAAAAGACCATATGCCTGGCAGTCTCGCCGTCCCTGAAATACTGGGGGATCCCGGGAAGGCCCAGGCTTTTTGAGGTGGTCCAGAAGGTCAGGGAGGTCAACGCCCAAAGGCGCGAGAAGGCCCCCGGCCGGACCTTCAGGGGAAAGTCCTTTTATCACGACGAGCTTCTTTCGGATCCGTCCCTTGAGCTGGACTACATCGTCGCCGTCCCACGGATGGCCCATTACATGGAGTGCAGCGCCTCCATATACCAGACCTACCTCAAGTACATCGCACCCGAGGACATCCACGTCTATTCCATCGACGAGGTCTTCATCGACGCCACCGATTACCTCAAGACCTTCGGCATGACCGCAAGGGAGCTGGCCATGACCATGATCCGGGACGTCCTCTCCCAGACGGGGATCACCGCCACCGCCGGCATCGGCACCAACCTCTACCTCTGCAAGATCGCCATGGACATCGTCGCCAAGAAGATGCCCCCCGACAAGGACGGGGTCAGGATCGCCGAACTGGACGAGATGAGCTACCGCAGGCTCCTGTGGGACCACAGGCCTCTCACCGATTTCTGGAGGATAGGCAGGGGCTACGCTTCAAAACTGGAGCAGCGGGGGATCTATACCATGGGCGACGTGGCGAGGTGCTCCATCGGATCTCCCTCGGACTTTTACAACGAGCAGCTGCTCTACGACCTTTTCGGCGTCAACGCGGAGCTTCTCATCGACCACGCCTGGGGATGGGAGCCTTGCACCATGAAGGATATAAAGACCTACAGGCCCCAGTCGGGGAGCCTGAGCACGGGACAGGTGCTGGAGGGACCCTACGAATTCTCCAAGGCGCGGCTGGTCATCAGGGAGATGGCGGACCTTCTGAGCCTTGATCTGGTCTCCAAAGGCCTCGTCACCAAGCAGATGGTCATAACCGTGGGATACGACGTGGAGAACGTGAACAAACCGGCCCTCAAGGCCGCCCTGGCGGGCACGGTGGCGTCTGACTGGTACGGCAGACTGGTCCCCAAGATGGCTCACGGGAGCATCAATCTGGACCGATATACCTCGTCGACGGACATGATCCTTTCCGCGGTCACCGAGCTCTTCGACCGCATCGTCGATCCAAGGCTCACGGTGAGAAGGATGTACGTGGTCGCCAACGGCACTCTTCCCGAGAGCGAGGCTCCCAAAGGGAGCGGGGAGGAGCAGCTGAGCATCTTTACCGACATAAAGAAGGAGGACGCCCGCAGGGCGGAGGAGGACCGGAAGCTCAATGACGAAAGGCGGGTCCAGGAGGCCCTCCTCGCCATCAGGGAAAGATACGGGAAGAATTCGATCCTAAGAGGCATGAACCTTGAGGAAGGGGCCACCGCGGCCAAGAGGAACGGACAGATAGGAGGCCACAGAAAGTGAGCAGAGATCCTTTTCCCTACGAGGATATCATAGACCTTCCCCATCCGGTCTCAAGGAAGCACAAGCCCATGGACAGGACGGACAGGGCTGCCCAGTTCGCACCCTTCGCGGCGCTTACGGGCTACGAAGCGGTCATCGAAGAGACCGCAAGGCTCACCGAGTCCAGGGCCCTTCTAACAGAAGAGAGCAGGGCGGAGCTGGACAGAAGGCTGGGCCTGATCCTTTCCGCCGGAAGCTCCGCTCCCCCTTCCCGCATCACTTATTTCGTTCCGGACGAGCGGAAGAAGGGCGGAAGGACCCTGGAGCGCATGGGGATGATTAAGAAGCTGGACAGAAGAAGGCGGTTCCTGATACTTTCCGACGGCAGCGAGATCCCCGCGGACGACGTCATCGCCATAGATTCGCCCCTGTTTGCCCTGTCCGAGGACGGGTTGGCGCAGGGCTTAAGGTGAAGGGCGCGTCTTTCTTGAAAAAATCCCGCCGATGTGGTATAAAAGCGTGAAGACCGCATCATTTCACGGTGACGCCATGTTTGAAAAGAGAAGACAGAGCGCAAGGCTCAGGAAAAATCTCAGAAAATTCAGCAAGAAGAGGGTCGACGTCAGCAAATACGTCAAGGATTTCTACGTCGAGAACGGTCTTGCCTACATATCGTGCAACGTTAAGGGATACTACGACATCATAGATCCCTATTCCGTCGCGGGCTACGAGTGGCTCAACGATTCCTTCGCCAGATTCATCGAGACCAATGCCATGTACGTCCCCACCGAATATCCCATAGTCCTTGAGATCTGCGGCACCAGCTTCAGCCAGGAGCAGAAGGATGTGATCGAGGCGACCATCGCCGACTACTACGCCCTAAAGCTGGGCGACTGCCAGCTGATACTGGAGCAGAACGCGAAGAAATCCATCACCCTGCTGGTCATGGGCATTCTGTTCGCCATACTGATCATGAAGTGGGGCAGCGTCCTGGACGCCAACGCGGCGCTCTCCGAGGCCTCGTTCATCTTCTACTGGCTGTTTTTGTGGGAGTTCGTCGATTGCGCCTGGTTCGAGAGAAGGGATCTGATCTCTGACAGGGTGGACGCGGCCCAGATGGCCAGCATCAAGGTCGTCTACAAGCCGGTGTTCGTGGACAGTCCCGTCGCCGACGAAGAGACCGTCCTGGACGAGATCTTCGAGACCATCGAGATCCTGCCCAGCGATTACGACGAGGACGACGAGGAAGAAATCACAGAAAAGGAGCAGTAATGAACGTAAGGATCCTTCATCTAATAGAAGGCGCAAAAGAAGCGCGGGGCACCGCAGTCATCATCGACGTGTTCAGGGCTTTCTCCGTGGAGGCCTATCTTGCCGCGGCGGGAGCCGCGAAGATCATGCCGGTGGCGAGCAGCGAGCTTCCGCTGGAATATAAAAAGACCCACCCGGACGCCATCCTGGTGGGAGAGAGGGGAGGCATCATCCTTCCCGGCTTTGACTTCGGCAATTCGCCTACCCAGATCGAGGGGGCGGACGTGATAGGCAGGGAGGTCATGCACACCACCAGCGCGGGGACTCAGGGCATCGCCAACGCCTCCGGGGCGGACGAGATCCTGACCGGCAGCCTGGTCAACGCCTCCGCCATCGCGGAATACATAAGAAGGAGCGGCGCGGAGGAGGTCTCCTTGGTCGCCATGGGCCTCAGCGGTACCGAGGACACCGACGAGGACGTGCTCTGCGCCGAGTACATCAAGAGCCTGCTGGATGGCTGCCCCATGAAAAATGAAGAGCTGGACAGCCGCATCGAGGCCATGAAAAAGACCAGCGGGGCCAAGTTCTTCGACCCCGCCAGGCAGAAGGATTTCCCCTCCGGCGATTTCTACAGGAGCACTCAGGTGGACCGCTTCGGCTTCGTCCTGAAGCTGGTCAAGGGCGATCCCTACGACTATGTTCAGAGGATCGACGTGCTCTAAAGCATTTACCTGAGCCTGATCTTCACCGCTACGTCGAAGCCCTGCACTCCGTAGGTGTTCCTTATAAAATTCTCTATCAGGTTTTTAGCATTGTCCTGGGCCTGGGTCAGTATACCCTTGTCCCGGGCTTTTTGTTCCTCGTCCTTGATGAGGCTGGCGAAGCTGTCCGTGACGTCGGTGACCTTGATCCTGGAGAAGAGGCCGGCCTTCTCGTCGTAGAGCTTGAAGGAGTCGGGATCCACCGACGAGCTGATGATCTCGGGCTCGGGGATGGTCACAGAGATGGTCCTCTTCGCGTCGTCCTTTTCGATGATTATGACGGTGAAATCCACTCCCGCCTTGATGCTGCCGTCGTAGCTGTAGACGAAGGTCTTGGTGGTCCCCGGTATGGTTATGTCGGGGAAGATGATGTTGGTGCCCGGTATCTGAGTCTCGGTGTTGAGCTTTGAGCTCTGTTCAAAGCTTGAGACGTGGGTGAAGAAATACTCCGCGGTGCAGAGCTTTCCCATCTCCCTGATCCCTGACTGGATGGTCTCTCCGGAGATCACGACTTCCTTTTCGACATATTTCGTGACCGGGACCTCCTTTACCACCTCGACCTCTACCCGCTCCACCTTGGGGGTAAAGATGTTCTTTACCGCGTTGTAGCCTCTGACCGCGAGGACGACGATGGTGATGAGTGCGATGAGCATCAGGGATATGGCGATGATCTGTCCGGTCCTGTTCATGCTGCCGGGGATCCTTCCGTGCTTGTAGAACATGTCTTCCTCCTTTTATCCGAGAGTATACTTTGAGATGGTCCTGCAGATCTCGCCGATGTCGACGGTGCCGGAGAATTCGAAGTTTGCCTTGAAACCGTTGGAAAAGTAGATCAGGAGCTCCGAATCGTGGACCAGCTCGATGAAGCCGGGGGTCTGGATGGTGAAGAACTGGATGGTGGAGTAGGGCATGGACGAGAAGGACCTTCTCATGCCGGTGATGCCCTGGACGTCCACCGCGATGATCCGCTTGGTGGTGAAGATCACCTGGTCTCTTATGGTCTTGAAGGCCTGCATGATCTCTTCGCCTTCGATGAGAAGGCCCTTGACGTCTTCTCTTACGCTCTCCTTATCGATGGGATGCAGGTTCCAGAAGGAATCCTTGTTGAAGTTTATCATCTGAAAGTCCTTTCCGATGGCAGCATATGCCGGGCTGACGCGGTCTTTGCCATATTAAACAACGAAAAAAAGCTCCGTTCAATGGATGACGGAGCTTTTTAGGATCGAATTAATATTCGTAATATGGTCTTAAGAATTCCTTAACTATTTGCGGCCGTCCCGGCTGAAGGGGAGCATGAGAGCGTAGATCTCAAGGCGTCCCGCCAGCATGAGGAAGCATCCGAAGAGCTTTCCGAAAGGCCCTAGAAAATCGTAGCCGCATTCCGCTCCCACCGCTCCGAAGCCGGATCCCAGGTTGTTGATGAGGGACGACGAACTGAAGAAGGCCGTCTCAAGATCCGGGGCGCTGAAGGAGAATACGAAGCAGCCCGCCAGGAAGAGCAGGGCGTAGTGGATGATGAAGGACATGACCTGGTCCACGGTGTCGTCGGAAATGGCCTTGCCGTTAATCCGAAGGGACATGACGACCCTGGGATGGATCCTCCTGTAGAAGCTCCTGCGGATGGCCTTCATGGCGATGATGATCCTGATCAGCTTGATGCCGCTGCCGGTGGATACCGAAGAAGCCCCGAAGAAGGACAGCATGCAGAGGACAGCCTTGGAGAAGGCGGGCCAGCTGTTGATGTTTCCGTTGGTGAGACCGGTGGTGCTGCTGAAGGATACCGCATGAAAGCCCGCTGCCCTGAAGCTCTGCCAAATGTCCGGGATGACTCCGCTTATCCTGTTGGCCGCGCAGATCAGCAGGGTCGAGGATACCAGAAGGCAGGCGTAGGCCCTGAGCTCGGTGTTCTTTTTCACGTATGCTAAGTCTCTTCTGATGAGCCTGGCGTATACGGTGAAGCTTATGGTCGAGAGGATCATCGAGGCGATGCAGATGGCGCCGGTCCCCTTGATCCCCGCGTCGATGGCGGAGAAGGCGGTCCCTCCAAGGCCTCCGGTGGAGCAGACGGTCAGGGTAAGCTCCAGGGCTTCGAGAGGCACGTGTCCAAGGCACACCATGACGATGAACATGATAAGGCTGATGGAGACGTAGATGAGAAAGAGCATGTTGCCTTCGCGGCTCTTGATGACCTCGGAGAAACTCCTTCCCGCGAAGCTGCTGTCCAGGCCGCTCTTAGAGTCGCTGTCCACCGAGGGCAGCAGGGAGCTCAGAAAGACCAGTATGGCAAGGCCTCCCAGCCACTGGCAGGTGGTGTAATAGAGAAGAAGGCCTCCGTCAAGGCCGCTGCCCAGGCTTGCTCCCGTGGTCGTGAAGGACGAGACCGACAGGAAGAACGCCGAGACCGGACTGTCCGCGTAGCCTGTGACGAGGTAGGGGAGGCTCCCCAGAATGCAGGCGGCGAGCCAGATGCTGCTCACCAGACGCATCTTATTCTGATTTGATCTGTTTACGCTCTGCATTATCTCTTGCTCCAGAAGGCCGGTGTGAACATGAGGAAGATCGTGAAGAGCTCAAGGCGTCCCGCGATCATGAGTACCGAAAGGAAGAGCTTGGTCGCTCCGCTGTAGAACCCGAAGTTCATGGCGGGCCCCACCGCTTCAAAGCCGGGCCCGATGTTGCTGAAGCAGGCTAGGACCGAGGTGAAGGCCGTCATCAGGCTGACCTTTTCAAGGCTCACCAGAACGGTGCCGAAGAGCAGGGTAGCGAGGTAGAGGATCAGGAACTCGCTGACCGACCTCATTATGTCCTGGGGAACGATCCTTCCGCCTATCTTTACCGGCGCAAGAGCGCTGGGATGTATCCTCTTCTGGACGCCGCGCCAGGCGATCTTGAAGGCCATCATGACCCTTATGACCTTCATGCCGCCTCCGGTGGAGGATGCGCAGCCGCCGATGAACATGAGCATCATCAGGACCACTTTGACCGGCAGGGGCCAGAGGTCGAAATTGAAGGTGCTGTAGCCTGTAGTGGTCAGTATGGACGTGACCTGGAAATACGCCAGCCTGAAGGAATCGAAGATCCCCGCGGCCTGGCCGCTCATGATCAGCATGACCATTATGAACAGGGTGGAGCCTCCGGTGATCCCCAGGTAGCATTTGAGCTCCGGATCCTTCAGCGCCTGTCCTGCCTTTTTGTTGAGGCACAGGTAATACAGGTTGAAATTGATGCCCGCCAGCATCATGAAGACCGCGATTATTATCTGAGAGCTCACCGCGTATCCGGCGAGGCCGTCGTTTTTGGTTGCAAAGCCGCCGGTGCCCACGGTCCCGAAGGTGTAGACCAGGGAGTCATAAAGATCCATGCCCGAGATGAGCAGAAGCACCACCTCGATGACGGTCATGGCGGAATAGATCAGGTAGAGGCTCCTGGCGGTGTCGTTGAAGGTGAAGGTCATCTTGTCCATGGAAGGACCGGTGGTCTCCGCCCTCATGATCTTCTGGCCTCCGATGCCCAGTGCGGGCAGGATCGCGATGGTCAGGACCAGTATCCCCATGCCTCCGACCCAGTGGGTGAAGGACCTCCAGAAGAGCATGCCCTTGGGAAGATCCTCGACGCCGGGCAGGATGCTGGCTCCGGTGGTGGTGAAGCCCGACGCGGTCTCAAAGAAGGCGTCGAACACGTTGGGTATGGTCCCCGAAATCATAAAGGGAAGGGAGCCGAGAAGGGACAGGACGAACCAGGCGCTGGCCACTATGAAAAAGCCGTCCCGAAGGCCCAGAGCGTTGGTATCCGGCGCTTTGGTCAGCCTGAAGGCGGCATAGCCCGCCGCGATCATCGGAACGGCGCATACCGCGAAGGCCCGGGCGGAGACCGTCTCTCCGTAGATCAGCGAGACCGTACAGGGGATCAGCATCAGAAAGCCCACCAGGGCCATGACGGCGCATAATACTTTTATTACGAGCTTCTTGTTCAGTACCATTTGCTATCTTCTCTTTTTGAGCAGGGATTCAAGAAGCGCGGTGCTCGAGAGCAGGGAGAGGATCATGACCCTGTCGCCTGCGGATATGTGGGTGTCGCCCTTGGGGATGATCACGTCGTTGCCTCTGTGGACGGAGGCGATCAGCACGCCGGGGGGCAGCTGAAGGGCGGAGAGGGGCTTTTCGGTGAGGATCATGTTCCTTTCGGCGAAGATCTCCACGAATTCGGCCTGTCCCTGGATGATCTTGGAGAAGATCACGATGCCTTCCTTTTCGATGTAGCGCAGGATGTTGGAGGCGCACATCTCCATGGGGTTGATGATCATGTCCACGCCCAGGCTCTCGGTCAGGCTGCCGTAGCTGTTGCGGCTGACCTTGGTGACCACGTCCTCGACTCCGCTGCGCTTGGCGATGAGGGAGAGGAGCAGGTTCTCTTCGTCGAAGCCGGTGACCGCTACGAAGGCGTTCATGCCCTGCAGGTTCTCTTCTGCGAGGAGGCTGGTGTCGGTGGCGTCGCCGTTGAGGACCAGAGCCTCTTCCAGCTGGCCGGACAGATATTCGCAGCGCTCCCTGTCTCTTTCGATGATCTTTACGCTTATGCCGGCGTTGGAGAGCATGCGGGCCAGGTAAAATCCGGTCTTTCCGCCTCCCGCCAGCATGACCCTCCTCACGGAGGTATGTTCTCTTCCTCTTCTCACCTTGGCCCCGATCTCGTTGATCCTCTTCTCGGTGCCGATGATGTAGAGGGTATCCGCGGGCTCGAGGACGGTGCTGCCGTTGGGGACGATGATCTTGCCGTTCCTTGAGATGGCGGCGATCAGGACTCCCTCGAGCCTGTGGCCCAGGTCTTTAAGGGCGTTGCCCGCAAGGCCGGGGAGTTTTTCCGCTCCGCATTCGAGGATGGCGGTCTTGCCAGTGACCAGCTTGCCTCCGGTGAGGCTGTATTTCTGGGTCAGGTAGTTGTATATCTCCTGAGCGCAGGCCATGTCGGGGTTTACCACGTAGTCGATGTTCATGGAGCGCTTGATGAAGTCCTCCTGGGCGACGTGCTCGGGGGCTCTTACTCTCGCTATGACCTGAGGGCATCCCAGCTCCTTGGCGAAGCGGCAGATGACCATGTTCAGCTCGTCGCTGTCAGTTGCCGAGATCAGGATGTCATAGGAACTGATGTCTATTTCTTTAAGAACGCCTGTTTCGATGGCGTTGCCTTCGACAGGCCTTATATCGTAGCGGTCGCTAAGTTTCTGGAGCTTCTCAGGGTTGGAATCGATGACGGTGACCTCATTGTTCCCGCCCAGGAGAGCCTCGGTGATGGTGGTGCCGAGCTTTCCTCCGCCTACTACTGCAACTTTCATGCATATACCTCCATATTAATGATTAATTGTACCACATATAGACATATGGTCAAGTGGAAGCGGCATATTTGGTGGAACGGAGCGCCCAATGTCCCGCTGCCGCACGAAAAAAGGAGACGCATCGGCGCCTCCTAAAGGTCTTCATGGTTATCGGCGGGCTACTCGGAGACCCTGTCCTTAAAGATAGTATCGATGATCTCGGAGAGCATGGGCCAGTAGATCTCGGGCGAGGAGATCGAGTCCGCGTCGGGCGTCCTGCTGAACAGGGCATAGGCGAAGGTCACGGTGATGTTCATCAGGGAGTGGAGCCTCATGGTGTAGAGCTCTCCGTCCCCGTCGGCCAGGTGGTCCCTGCACAGCTGGAGAACGTGTCTGAACTCATCGGTCATGATGGCCCGCTTGGAGCACACGTCCGGGGTGAACATGGATGAGCAGAGGAACCTGGTTATGAAGGCGGTCTCGTTCCTACCTGCGAGGAGGTATTCGAACACGCCTTTCCAGGCCTCCTTGAAGATTCCCCTGAAGGGCTGGCCGGAAAAACCGTTGAGATAAACGGTCTTCACGAAGATATCGGTGAGGTTTCTGTCGATGGTGAGGAAGGCCTCGGAAAGGAGG
>JAFRQL010000123.1 GCA_017428655.1 Bacillota bacterium
CTCCCCTGTCCTCGCAGACGATGGAGCTGGCCCCGCTGCAGCAGTTGATCAGGCTGATCCTTCCCTTGGCCCTCACCCCGGATATGCTCTTCATGTCTTCGGCGCATATGAGCTTGGTCAGGGCCGGGATGGGCTTTACTATCCGGTGCCCTAAAGATGAGGCGATCCGGTAGCCGTCGCCGGTGCACCCGTACTGGATGCCGGCCTTTCCGCCACAGGCGAGTATCACCGAGGACGCCTGGACCTTCCGGCCGTCCCTTGAGGATATGACAAAGGTCTTTCCGAGCTCCTCGACCGCGGAAACTTCAAAGCTGCAGAGGATCTTTGCCCCGAGCCTTTCCGCTCCGCTGACCAGTGCCCTCACCACCGAGGACGCCTGTAGGCTCCTGGGATAGAGCCTGCCCTCGGTCTCTTCGTAGGGCTCGATACCGAGGCCTCTGAAGACCCTGACCAGCCCTTCGGCGCAGCCCTCCGGGATCTGGACCGAGGCCGCCTTGGGAAGGGTGTCCGGAGCCTCATTGCAGTAGTACGAAGACGCCGACGCGTTCTTATTCAAATAATTGCACCTGCCGTTGCCGGTAGCGTAGAGCTTGAGAGCAGGCTCCTTTCCCTTCTCAAGGACTATGACCCGCTTCCCGCTGCCGGCGGAGGCGGCGCTGACCGCCGCCATGAGCCCCGAGGCCCCCGCTCCTATGACGGCGATGTCGAATGCCGCAGCCTTCATGGATATCCTCCCGCATTGCATGACTATGATATATAAAGATACCACAGCAGGAGGAGCAAATCAAAAAACTGTGAAGACAGGCCCAAATACTTCCCGGATATGGTATAATCCCGTATTAGGGCGAGAGCGCCCGAAATATATTGAAAACGACAGAGCGGCCCATCGCCGCCCGAAAAGGAAGATAGATGAGGATATTCACAGTTATCGCGGGAATGATATATGTGCTGACCGGAGCCCTCTGCTTCGTGTTCATCAGCTACAGCTTCTCCAGCCTGGCCTTCCCCGCAGGCCTTCTTCTGGTCATCGCCGGCCTTTGCATCGCCGGAGCCTATACCGCCTCGGGCAAGCGCTACCGCCTGCCCGACACCGTGCTTGTCGAGGGACTGGTGGACATCATGTTCGGCTTCGCCGTCCTCAACAACCAGGTCAGCGACCCCATGCTCTCCATGTTCTTCGGGACCTTCACCTGCATCGCGGGCGCGACCAGGCTCTCCCAGGCCATCGACGTCAGCAGGTACCGCCCCGCCGACTGGGCCAGGGTCATGCCCCTTTCCATCGTCACGGCGATCCTGGGCGTCATCATGATGATGCCCCGCCTCTCCCTGGCGGCCCCCACCATGATACTGGTGGGCGCATCCTTCATAATCAACGGTTTCTCCATGCTGATCTATTCGATGTACATGGAGAAGCGGACCGCTACACAAAAGGAGGAGGAGGCCAGAGCCAGGACCATGGCGAAGAAGGCCGCCGCCGAAGCCAAGAGGGAGCAGAGGGACAGGCTGCGCAAGCTGTCCAAGTCCGAGAGGGACGCCGCCGTCGCCGCGATCAAAAAGGAAAAGAAGGAAGCAAAGCAGGCAAGAAAGGAAGCGAGACGCCTTGAGGCGGAGCTGGCCAGAGCCTCCAGAAGGCCCCAGCCCGACGATACCAAGTCCGTCACCAAGGACGAGGCCGAAGAGATCAAGCGCATCGCCGACAAGCTGGGCTTTTCCGACGAAGCGGTCATAAAGGCCGCCGTGGAGAAGGCCGAAAAGACCTCCGAGTCTGAAGTCCCCGCCGAAGCAGCGGCGCAGGAGCCCGAAGAAAAGGCTGCGGAAGAGCCCAAGGACGCGGCTTCCGGAGCCCCAGGCAAGTGGCC
>JAFRQL010000124.1 GCA_017428655.1 Bacillota bacterium
GCCTACGGAGGCGGCTATCTGGTCCAGGCCTACGCTCCCCAGTATTACAGCGAGAACCGGGACTTCGTCTTCTCCACCGGCGAGTGGGAGGATTTCATGAACATGACCGGCCTTTACGTCTACGGCGGCCAGTTCGCGGGGGTCTTCGCCAGGCTCGCCCCGGGGAAGGGCATCATCGCCAGAGGCAACGAGAGGACCCAGCCCTCCTACCTGGTGAGGGACAGGCAGTCCTAGAGGCTTCCCCTGTTCATCTTGGCCTTCACGATCCTTCTGACGCTCTCGTCTATCCTGTCTTCGCTCAATCTTCCGCTTTCGACCGCGCTCATCACGCCGTCGAAAGCTTTTTTATAATCCTCGGGCATCAGGAGCACGTCGGCCCCGGCTTCAAGAGCCAGAAGGGCTGCCTCCGCGGATCCGTAGTTTTTGGCGACGGCGCCCATGCCGAGGGCGTCGGTTATTATGATCCCCTCAAATCCCAGCTCGCCCCTGAGCTTTTCGGTGAGCATGACGGGTGAAAGGGACGCGGGAGTCTTGTCTCCGGTGACGCCGGGGACAGCGATATGGGCCGCCATGACGAATGATGCCCCGGCTTCTATGCCCGCCTTAAAGGGCAGCATCTCGCAGGATGCGATCTCCTCCCAGGTCTTGCCTGTCGCGGCGTAGCCGGTGTGGGTGTCAGAGGAGGTATCCCCGTGGCCGGGGAAGTGCTTGAGGCAGGCCATGATCCCCTGGGACTGAAGGCCGTCGCAGGCCTGGGCGACCATGAGGGCAGCAAGCTGGGGATCGCTTCCGAATGCCCTGTTTCCTATGATCGGGTTCTTAGGGTTGGTGTTGACGTCCGCGATGGGCGCAAGATCCAGATCAAAGCCCAGCTCCGCCAGGTAGCTTCCGATGTAGGAGTAGGCCGAGAAGGCTGCAGAAGGATCGCCGGCCTTGGCCATGGATCCCATGGTCGGGGTCTTCTGGACGCCGAAGGCCTTCTGGTTTGAGATGTGTACGACTATCCCGCCTTCCTCGTCGACGCAGGTCAGGGGAGCGACGCTGCCGAGGTCGTGGAGGTCCCCGTTGAGCTTCTTCAGCTGGTCCGGCGTCTTTATATTCGGTCCGAAGAGGCAGAAGCCTCCGCAGGGGTAGGCTTCATAGGCCTTCTTCATGGCTTCCGTCAGCTGGGTCTGGGAGCCCGCCGCGTACTTTCCGGTAGCGGGATCAAAGCTCAGGCTCTCGGGAGCGATGACGAAGAGCTGGCCGACCTTTTCCCTAAGGGTCAGTGAAGAGAGCAGTTGGTCGACAGGGTCCGCTTCCGGAGCGGCAGGGGGCTGGTCCTCCGGCGCGCTCTGCGGATCCTCCGGCGCTTCTGCCGGATCCTCCGAAGGCGCTTCGGGGGTGTTCTCCGGATCCTCCGGGGCTTCGCCTCTGGCTGCGTTGGTAATGGGCGGGACGCCTCTTTCCGCGAAGACGTTGGGAAACAGGCCTTCCCCCAGGCCGCAGCCGGAAAGGCCCGTGACGAGGCATAATATCAATAAAACGCTGAGGATCTTTTTAGTCATTGAGTCTTCTGAACAGATCTCCCGCGGTGACGCCGGCGGGGCAGTTGATGGTCATGGTCTTCATGGGCGACGCGGAGCGCTGGATGCTCTCGCCGTCCTCGGTCACGATGGAGGTGACGATGAAGGGCCTTCCGGGCATGCCGGGGCTCACGACCTCCAGGGTGTCGCCGACTTTGAAGGGATTCCTGGTGAGGAGCTTTACGCTGCCGCCGGCTTCGTCTGCCGCGGCGCTACCGATGAAGAGCCAGTCCCTGATATACCCTTGGGTGTCCGGGGCGATGGACTCGGGATCGCCCAGGTAAAAGCCGGTGCACCAGGGCCTGTGGCTGGAGGTGTCCAGCTCCTTGTGGATATCCTCAAGGCCCGCAGTCCCATCCATGGCCATCCTGTAGGCGTTGACGGTTGTGCCGATGGAGTAGGGGGTCCTCATGCGGCCCTCGATCTTAAAGGACGAGATGCCGGCCTCAGCCAGCATGTCCAGTATGTCCACGCAGCAGAGCTCCTTGGAGCTTAGGATGCCGCTGCCCTTTTCGTCCTCGATGACCTGATAATATTCGCCGGGACGCTTCTCCTCCATCAGGTAGTAATTCCAGC
>JAFRQL010000125.1 GCA_017428655.1 Bacillota bacterium
CAGCATCTCGTTGTTCTCAAAACCCTCGACAAGAGGGATGACCCCGTAATTGTAGGTCCCGTCGCTCTTCTTCTCCCTGTCTACCCAAAGGGGTATGAAGGAGGTCCTGTCGATGGTGAAGGAACCGTCGTCGATGCACACGGTTAGATCCACGCAGGCGATCATCTCCTGTTCGGTCCTGGCTGCGGCGTTGGCGCCGTAGGTCCCGCTCAGGGTCTCGGTCCTCTGGTTGGAGATGAAATTGCCCATGGAATAGAACACTGGCACGGTCTTGGTCACCGCGCCGGAAGCGTCGGTCACTTCTACCATGTCGATCTCCTGAGGCACGTGGGGGTGGGATCCGAAAATGACGTCAGCCCCGGCGTTGGCCATAGCCTTGGCCATGTACCTCTGGAAGGCGTTGCCCGACTTCTGGTACTCCTCGCCCCAGTGCATGTAGAGGATCACCACGTCGGCTCCGTCCTGCCTGCAGGCGTCCATCTGCTCCTTGATCACGGCCAGATCCTTGTCCAGGACCTCGTAGCTGTCCTGGGTGAAGCTGTTGATGACGGTCTCGGCGGCGCTGTTGAGGATGGCCGCGTTGATGGTCCTCTTTCCGCCGTTTCTCGGAGTCTCGTAGGTGTAGGCGACCAGGCCGATCTTTACGCCCTTGACGTCCATGATCACGTAGCGCTTCTCGCCGTCGTGGCGGGAGCCCGCGGTGATCATGCCGCAGCTTCTCAGGTGGTCGATGCTCCTCTCAAGGACGGTCAGCCCCTGGTCCATGATGTGGTTGTTGGCCAGAAGTCCCACGTCGACGCCCATGTCGCTGATGTTCTGGGCCAGCACGTCGGGCGCGTTGAAGCTGGGATAGCCCTTGTAGGGGCCGGATCCCTTGAAGGTCGTCTCGATGTTGGCGATGGAAAGATCCGCGTCGCCCACGTAGGGAGCCACGTATTTGAGATGGCCGGAGAAATCATAGGTGCCCGCGGTCTTGTCGGTCAGGGCCCCGTCCACCTGGGACTTGTGGGCCATGACGTCGCCGATGCACCTGATGGAGATGGTCTCGTAGACCGGTTCCGGTTCAGGCTCGGGTTCGGGCTCCTTATCCGGGAGCTTTTCATCGGCCTTTCCGTCCTCCCTGGGCGCTTCTCCCCTGGAGTCTCCTTCCATCTTGGGGTTGGTCCCCCGCTCGGAGGCGTAGACGTTGGAGTCCTCCCCGCGAAGGGATGAGGTCCAGCCCGGGAAGATGATCAGCGACAGCAGGAACATCACCGCGATAAGGACGAAGGCTGCCTTGACCCCGTTGAGGAACTTGGCGACGGTGGCCTTTCTCCTCCTCTGGGCCTTTCTGATGGCAGCCCTGCGCCTTAAAGTCTCTTCATCCAGTTGTTCTTTGTTTTCCCTTGCCATTACATCCACTCGAACTTGTTGGTAGGCTCTACTGCAGCGACCTCATCGCCGAACATCTCCTTGAGAAGTCCTTCGATGCCGTCCTTGACGGTAGCCTGGGAATGGGGGCAGCCGGCGCAGTGTCCCTGCAGCTCGACGAGGACCACCTTGTCGTCGGTGTAATCGACGAACTTGACGTCTCCGCCGTCTCTCTGAAGGAAGGGTCTTACCTGCTCAATGGCTTCGATGATCTTTTCTCTCATTTTGTTTTGCTCCTTTTTATAAAATATATCGTTTGCACTTATATCTCCGCGTCAGTCCCCCCACTTGGGAACGACGACGTAAACGCTCTCATGACCCTGGGGACGGATCATGTTGATTGAGACCTCCTTGATGGGATCTCCCTTGGAATTGAGGCTTATGTTGCCCGTGACTCCTTCAAGCTTGTACACGTTGTAAAGCTTGTTTGCTATGGTCTGGGTATCGGTCCAGCTCTCCGCCTGCTTTATGCCCTCCAGGGCCAGCAGGTAGGCGTCGAAGCCCAGGGCAGCCCCGTCGGGCGGTACCGCCTCAGCCCCGTACTTTTGGGCGTAGGCCTCCTTGAAGGTCTGGGACATGGCGGTCTCGACGCTGTCGATGTTGACCTCGGCCACGTAGCATACCCCGTCCAGGTAGCGGTCCTCGGACGCCGCGTAGGCGGGATCCGCGCTCTCGATGGAGCTCCAGCCGCTGCCTCCCACCCAGGTGAACCGGTAGTCGGCGTCCCGGGCCTGCTTGATGAC
>JAFRQL010000126.1 GCA_017428655.1 Bacillota bacterium
AGGGCCAGGTCAGGGGGATCCAGAACATGATAGAAAACGACGGCTACTGTCCCGACATCATGGTCCAGGTCTCCGCGGTCAATTCCGCCCTCAACAGTTTCAACAAGGTGCTTCTGGCGTCCCACATGAAGAGCTGCGTCGTCAGCGACATCAGAGAGGGCAAGGCCGACGAAGCGATCAGCGAACTGACGGAGCTTCTTCAGAAGGTCATGAAATAGGAGTCAATTATCATTATGAAGCAGTATAACGTTACGGGAATGAGCTGCGCGGCGTGCAGCGCAAGGGTAGAAAAAGCGGTAGGGAAGGTGCCGGGGGTCACGTCCTGCTCGGTGAGCCTTCTTACTAATTCGATGGGCGTAGAGGGCAGCGCAAGCCCCGCCGAGATCATCAAGGCGGTCACCGACGCGGGCTACGGAGCAAGCCTCAAGGGGGCCAAGGGGGCTGCGGCTTCTCCGTCCTCCGATGAGGACATGCTCAAGGACACCGAGACTCCCAAGCTGAGAAAGAGGCTGATCCGCTCGGTCATCTTCCTCCTGGTCCTCATGTATTTTTCCATGGGCCACATGATGTGGGGATGGCCGGCCCCGGCAGCCTTTGACAATCTGGTATTTCTCGGGACCTTCGAGATGCTCCTCGCCATCGTATGCCTGATCATCAACGGCAAATTCTTCACATCGGGCTTCAGCTCCCTCTTCCACGGGGCTCCCAACATGGACACACTGGTGGCCCTGGGGTCCACTGCCAGCTTCGGTTATTCGCTGGTGGAGCTCTTCGGGATGATCCTGGCCATGGGAAACGGCGATCACATGAGGGTCATGGAGCTGGGGATGAACCTGTATTTCGAGTCGGCGGCAATGATCTCGACCCTGATCACCGTGGGCAAGATGCTGGAAGCCATGTCCAAGGGAAGGACCACCGACGCCCTCAAGAGCCTGATGAAGCTGGCTCCCAAGACCGCTGTGGTCATCGATGAGAGCGGCAGCGAGAAGGAAGTCCCCATCGAGGCCGTAAAGACCGGAGACTTCTTCGTCGTAAGGCCCGGCGCATCGGTACCAGTGGACGGTATCGTCACCGAAGGCCATACGGCGGTCAACGAATCCGCCCTGACCGGAGAGAGCATCCCCGTGGACAAGGAGGAGGGCGATCTGGTCTCAGCCGCCACCGTCAACCAGTCGGGCTACATCCGCTGCAGAGCGACCAGAGTAGGTGAGGACACAACTCTGGCCCAGATCATTAAGACTGTCTCCGACGCCGCCGCGACCAAGGCTCCTCTTGCCCGCATCGCGGACAAGGTCTCCGGGATATTCGTCCCCGCGGTCATGGGCATCGCTGCCCTGACCCTCGTAGGCTGGCTCATGGCAGGGCGGCCCTTCAGCTTCGCCATCGCCAGGGCGATCTCGGTGCTTGTCATCTCCTGTCCCTGCGCTCTCGGACTTGCCACTCCCGTCGCAATCATGGTGGGCAGCGGCATGGGAGCAAAGAACGGCATCCTCTACAAGACCGCATCCGCCCTTGAAGCTGCCGGAAGGTCCACCGTCGTAGCTTTGGACAAGACCGGCACCATCACCGAAGGGAGGCCCGTGGTCACCGACCTGGTCCCCGCGGAGGGCGTGAGCAGGGAAGAGCTGCTGCTCAAGGCAGGTGCTCTTGAGAGCAGGTCCGAGCATCCCCTGGCCAAGGCCGTCATGGAAGCCCTGGGAGATATGAAGGTCCCCGAGGTCTCCGATTTTGAAGCGCTGCCCGGCAACGGTCTCACCGCAAGGCTGGATGGAAGATCCCTTGCAGGCGGGAGCCTCAAGTACATGAGCAAAGCCTCCAGGGTCAGCGGAGAGATCGAAAAGGCCTGCGGAAGGCTCTCCGAAGAGGGCAAGACTCCTCTGCTGTTCGCGGAAGACGGAATGCTTCTTGGCGTCATCGCCGTGGCGGATACCATAAAGGACGATTCGAGGAAGGCCATCGAAGAGCTGAAGAACATGGGCCTCGACGTGATCATGCTCACCGGAGATAACGAAAGGACCGCGAAGGCCATCGGAGCCCAGGCAGGAGTAGACCGTGTCATCGCGGGAGTGCTACCTTCTGAAAAGGCCGGCGTGATCTCAGGCCTGAAAAATGAAGGCAAGGTCATAATGGTGGGCGACGGCATAAACGACGCTCCCGCCCTTACCACCGCTGATACCGGCATCGCCATCGGAGCCGGTGCGGACGTTGCCATCGACGCCGCCGACATCGTTGTGATGAAGAGCAGGCTCACCGACGTCTCCGCCGCCATCAGGATGAGCAGGGCGACCATAAGGAACATCCACGAGAACCTGTTCTGGGCCTTCTTCTACAACGCCATCTGCATCCCCCTGGCCATGGGTCTCTACGGCGTCTCCATGAAGCCTATGTACGGAGCCGCTGCCATGGCGCTGTCGAGTTTCTGCGTCTGCATGAACGCTCTTAGGCTCAATCTGGTGGACGTCCACGATCCTTCCAGGGACAGGAAGATCAGAAGAAAGAAGCAGGCTGTTCCTGCTGCAGCTGAGAACGCGGCCGATACCGCTGAAGATAATACTGAAGAAGTGAAAAAGGAGAACGAGACGATGACTAAAACTCTTAAGGTCGAAGGAATGATGTGCATGCACTGCGAGAACAGGGTAAAGAAGGCTCTTGAGGCCATCGACGGCGTGGAGAGCGCGGTCTGCAGCCACGAGGCCGGCACCGCCGTGGTGACCCTTTCCAAGGACGTCCCCTACGAGGTCATGAAGAAGGCCGTCGAGGACCAGGACTACGAGGTCAAGGGCATCGAATAAAGTCATGATCTTTGGGCCCGGCATACCGCCGGGCTTTTTCTTTGCGAAGTCTGCGCCGCGTCCCTGAAACGAAGGGCGAGTTTCGCCTCCGAAATGAAGACCGCTCAATTCATCCTTCCGTCCGCTCCATCATCTCCTCCAGCTTTTCGATCACATCTCTGCGGTGCTGGGCGTAGTTTCCACGCAGCGATGCGATGTAGCCCGAGACCGCGTCGGTCAGGACAGGGTTCAGGAACACGAATGCCGCGCAGGGCTCCTGGCGGCGCAGTACCGAGACTGCGTCTTTAAATGTCACGATCTGTATGTCCCTGAATGGAAAGTCCGGCAGCAGCGTCAGGTGGAAGTTCTTCTCGCTCCCGACGAGCCTGATGATCCCGGACACGGCTTCTTTAAATTCATCGGGATCGCAGATGGCGGAGATGCCGGTAAGGTCCAGCGAGAGATCGACCGTCATGTCGGGCCCGTACCCTGAGGGGCCGGTGCACAGTATCATATCGACGCTTCTTTCCTTCAGGTCTTCGAGGAAGCGCCCGCGGAGCCTGCGGTATGCTGCCAGGGCTCTTTTTTTATGCTCTTCATCCGCTTCGGAATGCGAGATCACGCGCCGGAACAGATCTTCTGTCATCGTAGCGGAGGGAAGGGCGCTGAGCATAAAGCCCCTGTCCCTTGGAGCGGCGGAAACGAAGGCTCGGTATTCCGCGGCAGTATCTGGGGTATAGGTCCTTAGGAAGGGCGAGGCCTCCGAGAGCATGGCGTCAAAGCCCCGTTCGACGGTCTCCAGCTCCCCCGGCGCCGTCAGATAGTCGTACCAGCGTTCCTTTTGCCCTGCCGGAAAGAAGCCGTGTATGCAGGCATGGCCAGAATGCAGGAATACTGTGTGCGAAAAGCGGCCATTCCTTGTGCTGCTGAACACGAAGGGCTCGATCATCCCCGAGATATATAGGGGCAGCCAGCCTCTGACCGCGGCTATCATCTCCTCCGCCCTGCGGTCGACGTTGTGGATGATCCTGATCTTTACACCGCTTTGGACGCATCTCATCATCAGCATGGCCCAGAGGGCGAAGAAGCTCCTGTCCTCCGTCATCCAGTCCATAGGCTCGTCCGAGTACAGCAGCAGCTCCCCGCCTTCTTCGGCGGCGTCCGAAAGGAAGCGGATCACTGCGTTCCTCAGACCTTCGCTCCCCCAGTAGCGGGGGACTTTTTCGATAGCGGGTATGTTTGGCACGGCGTTTATCAGCGTTCTCTGGGGGCTGAAGGAATCCAGTGAGCCGAGCAGCTTCTTCGCGATCTGCGGGGAGTCGCTCACTTCCGTTTCGTAGAGCCAGCTGGCGAGGGAATCCGCGTCCAGCCTGTCTGCGGAGGTCCCGCACAGGGCAGCCAGTTCTTCCTTCTTCTCGCTTTTTTCAGCCCGGTTCCTCAGCACGTCGGCAAGCTTTTCGGACAGCCTCTCGTTTCCCAGAGGCGAATATATGCCCCTGCGGTAGCGGCTGATCAGGGACACGTCGATATTGAGGTGCGAGGCCAGCTGGGCGTTTGAAAGGTCCAGCAGCTGCATTGCCCTGTCCAACTTCTCTCCGAAGGTCTTTATGCGTATCTTTTTCGTCTGCCTGGTCCGGGGCTCGGCTGCGTCCTCCGGGATCACGATCTCTTCGCTGCCGTAGAGCCAGGCCTTCAGCGCCGGTATCAGCTCTTCCTTTGAGTCTCCGGGAGAACCGCAGAGCTTTCGCAGGGTCGGGAGCATGTTCTCGTAGTCCGAGTAGCCGTAGACCCCCTCGGCAAAGACCGCGATGCTGCGGCTGCCGGGCCCGGGGACCCTGTTCCCCGTCTTGAGTCTTGAGATATTGCCGGTAGAGCAGCCTGCAAAGCGGGCGATATCTGTATTGTTGCATTTGAGCAGCGCGTAGAGCGCGGCTATCCTTTCCGAAAGCATGCCCTGATCCTCCTTTTGAGATCAATATAGCAAATGGAAAGATTTTTTGCAATGAAAGAAAGTTATCCATTATTGAGAGACATGTAGCTGCGTTGGTATAATATCCTATAATGATCGTTTATATTCGCGGAAGCGAAAAAAAGCAGGACGGATCGTCTCCGCTCTTCGTCTGCGAAAGGGCAGGCGGACCGGTCGATATTATGATTTAGGAGGTTTGCCATGAAGAAACGTGTTTTCAATGTGGCTCTGGCGCTAGTACTGTGCCTGAGCCTGCTGCCCGCGGGCGTCTTCGCTTCCGGCGCTGCCGAAGCTCCGGTCCCCGCGGCCAAAGGGGCGGCGATCGTCTATGCCGACTACGGCAACGGCTTTGAGTTCCTTGCCGCGACCGATTTCGGAAAGGATGTATCGGAGCAGACGATAATGTTGAAGGAGCCTGTGACCGCCGTAAGGGTGGTAAAGGGCGAGTGCTATGAGCTGGATCTGGACCGGCTGACCCTGGACGGGGCCTGCCCGGCAGGCTTTGAGAGAAAGCTGGCCAAGACCGACAACGACCTGCTCGAGGTCGAAGGCGTAATGGACTTCGCGCTCTTTGGGAGCGGCGAGCTGGTCATAGCAGCCAGAGCTCCCAAGGCGCTCAAGGGTGAGGAATACTCCTTCAAGTTCCCCTCGCTCGAAGGCCTTGAGGCCGTGTCCTCGAGGGAGTACTACGCCTATGTTCCGGGCTCGAATCCCGGAAGCTTCGCCGCGGATGAGCTTACCGTCCCGGGAGAAGGATACATGCTGGTCAGCGAGATGTGCCATCCCGCGTCCGGACATCCCGACGCCCCCATGGACATCTACGCCGCCGACGACGGCGAGACCCTCTATATATTCTTTGAGGCTTTCCTGGACAACACCTTCGACCACGGCAAGGACTTCGCCGCCGTCCATGTGAAGGACGGAGAGGGCGAAAAGGTCTACAAGGTCCGCACCACCGAAGAGAACGAGTGCGGCCGCTGGTGGTTCGAGTACACCGATTCCTCTGAGGAATATGACTGGCAGCATATGTGCTACGTCGTCGAAGCTCCCCTGGATGAGCTCAGGACCGAAGACGGAGCGCTGGCTCTTGCCTTTGAGTACTACGGTACTTCTTACGGCGGTTCGGAGCTGCGCAAGCTGGGGATAGAAAACACGTTATTCGTATCCCAGAGCTTCATGGACGATCAGATCTTATACGTGGAGCAATACGGAGGCACGAATGAGTATGCGGACTGCCCGATACTTCCCGCCGCCGGAGAGATCGTCAATTCCGAGGGCGGAAGCACGGCTGAGGGAAAATGGTGGGTCACCGGCGCCGAGGGCGACGGCGAGACCGTATATACCCTGACCCTCAACGGCGCGACTCTGGAGATGCCCGACGAGGCGCGTCAGGTCTATCCCTTCTGGCAGGAAGAACCGCTCTCGATATACGGCAACCTGATCATAGAGCTTGCCGAAGGCACGACCAACACCATAAACGGCAGTGATCCCGTGAACTGCGACAGCAAGGGTATAGAGATGCAGGGCCGGGAGCTGGTGATCCGCGGCGCCGGCGCCCTTAACGTCAGCGGCAACTATATGGCGATGGCTTCATGGTGTGAGACGCTCACTATCTGCGGGGGAGCGGAAGTGGACCTTCACTCCGCGCCGCAGACGCAGGGCAGTTCCTGGGGTGGCACTATATACTTCGAGGCGATAGAGTGCCAGGATATCGTCGTAGACGGGGCGACACTTAGGGTGACCAACGAGCTCACCGCAGCCGACGGCGTCACCAATCCGGTCGAGGCTCGCGGTATGCAAGTCTACGGAGATGCCATCATCCTGAAGAACGGAGGCGTCATCGAGGCCTTCGCGACAGGCGGCAACGAGGACGGCGGAAACTACGCGCTGCGTCTGGGCGGCATGGAACTGGTCATGCAGGGCGCCCAAAACATCTTCATGGAAGGGCAGGACCCGGACAGCGCGGAAGAAGTCGAAGATCTTACCCTGAT